>AP014683.1:2700000-3000000 GCA_000828975.1 Burkholderiales bacterium GJ-E10
CTTGGCCTCGGAGCCGGTCTCGGACAGTTCCTTGCGCAGGCGCTCGATTTCCTTGTCGACGTCGATCGAGCTCAGCAGCTCACGCACCGCCTCTGCGCCCATGAGGGCGCGGAATTCGTCGCCGAACTCCTCGGTCTTGGCGATGAAGTCGTCCTCGGTCATGAGCTGGCCGCGCTTGAGCGGCGTGAAGCCCGGGTCGACCACGACGTAGGCCTCGAAATACAACACGCGCTCGATGTCGCGCAGCGTCATGTCGAGCACCATGCCCATGCGGCTGGGCAGGGACTTGAGGAACCAGATGTGCGCGACCGGCGAGGCCAGTTCGATGTGGCCCATGCGCTCGCGGCGAACCTTGGCGAGCGTCACCTCGACGCCGCACTTCTCGCAGATCACGCCGCGATGCTTGAGGCGCTTGTACTTTCCGCACAAGCACTCGTAGTCCTTGATCGGGCCGAAAATCTTGGCGCAGAACAGGCCGTCGCGCTCGGGCTTGAACGTCCGATAGTTGATGGTCTCCGGCTTCTTGACCTCACCGTAGGACCACGACCGGATCTTGTCGGGCGACGCGATACCGATCTTGATGACGTCGAACTGTTCTTCCTGATGTACCTGCTTGAACAGATCCAATAGCGCTTTCATGCTTTCTCCAGATCGATGTCGATGCCCAGGGAGCGGATTTCCTTCACCAGCACGTTGAACGATTCCGGCATGCCCGCATCGATGGAATGCTCGCCCTTGACGATGTTCTCGTAGACCTTGGTTCGGCCGTTGACGTCGTCCGACTTCACGGTGAGCATCTCCTGCAGGGTGTACGACGCGCCGTAGGCTTCGAGCGCCCACACCTCCATCTCCCCGAAGCGCTGGCCGCCGAACTGCGCCTTGCCGCCCAGCGGCTGCTGGGTCACCAGCGAGTACGGGCCGGTGGAGCGGGCGTGCATCTTGTCGTCGACCAGGTGGTGGAGCTTCAGCATGTGCATGTAGCCCACGGTGACCGGACGCTCGAACGCCTCGCCGGTGCGGCCGTCATACAGCGTCGCCTGCGTGCGCGACTCGGTAAGCTGCATGGTACGGGCGGTATCCACGGGATACGCCATTTCCAGCACGGTCTGGATGTCCCGCTCGGCCGCACCGTCGAACACCGGCGTGGCGAACGGAACGCCTGCGCTCAGGTGCCGCGCGAGTTCCATCACTTCCTCGTTCGTGAAGCCGTCGATGTCCTCGGGCTTGCCGGAACGGTTGTAGACGTCGCGCAGATAGGTCCGCACGGCATCTGCGCTGGCGGCGCGGGCAAGCTCGCCGACGCGCGCGCCCAGGCCCTTGGCGGCCCAGCCGAGGTGGGTCTCCAGGATCTGCCCGACGTTCATCCGCGAGGGCACGCCCAGCGGGTTCAGAACGATGTCCGCCGGCGTTCCGTCGGCCATGTAGGGCATGTCCTCGACCGGAACGATGCGCGAGACCACGCCCTTGTTGCCGTGGCGACCCGCCATCTTGTCGCCAGGCTGCAGGCGGCGCTTGACGGCGAGGTAGACCTTCACCATCTTGAGCACGCCCGGGGGAAGTTCATCGCCCTGGGTGAGCTTCTTGCGCTTGTCTTCGTATGCCTGATCGAACTGGGCGCGCTTGAGCTCGATCGACTCCTTGAGGCCTTCGAGCTGGGCGGCGGCGGCATCGTCGGCCAGGCGGATGTCGAACCAGTGGTAGCGCTCGATCGAATCGAGGTACTCCTTGGTGATGACCGTTCCCTTGGCGATCTTGCGCGGTCCGCCGGTCGCCTCCTTGCGGAGCAGCATCTTTTCGATACGCGCGAACGCATCCTCTTCAACGATCCGCAACTGGTCGTTGAGATCCTGGCGATAGCGCTTCAGGGCATCGTCGATGATCTGCTGGGCGCGCTTGTCGCGCTGGATGCCCTCGCGGGTGAACACCTGGACGTCGATCACCGTGCCGGTCATGCCGGAGGGCACGCGCAGCGAGGTGTCCTTCACGTCCGAGGCCTTCTCGCCGAAGATCGCGCGCAGCAGCTTCTCTTCCGGCGTGAGCTGGGTTTCGCCCTTGGGCGTGACCTTGCCGACCAGCGTGTCGCCGGCCGAGACTTCAGCGCCGATGTAGACGATGCCGGAATCGTCGAGACGCGCGAGTTGCGACTCCGAGAGATTGGAAATGTCGCGCGTGATGTCCTCGGGTCCGAGCTTGGTGTCGCGAGCGACGACGTTCAACTCCTCGATGTGGATCGAGGTGTAGCGGTCGTCGGCGACCACGCGCTCCGAGATCAGGATCGAGTCTTCGAAGTTGTAGCCGTTCCAGGGCATGAACGCCACCAGCATGTTCTGGCCGAGGGCCAGTTCGCCCAGGTCGGTCGATGCGCCGTCGGCGATCACGTCGCCCTTGGCGATCACGTCGCCGCGGTTGACGATCGGACGCTGGTTGATGTTGGTGTTCTGGTTGGAGCGGGTGTACTTGACGAGGTTGTAGATGTCGACGCCGACTTCGCCGGCCACGTTCTCTTCCTCGTTGACGCGCACGACGATGCGGTTGGCGTCGACGAAGTCGACGATGCCGCCGCGCAGCGCCTGCACGGTCGTGCCGGAGTCGACCGCCACCGTGCGCTCGATCCCGGTGCCGACGAGCGGCTTCTCGGGGCGCAGGCACGGAACGGCCTGCCGCTGCATGTTGGAGCCCATCAGCGCACGGTTGGCGTCGTCATGCTCGAGGAACGGAATGAGCGATGCCGCGACCGACACGATCTGGCTCGGCGCGATGTCCATGAACTCCACGCGATCCGGAGACATGAGGACGAATTCGCCGTTCTGGCGGCAGGAAACCAGTTCGTCGATGAACTTGCCTTCCTTGGTGAGCGGCGCATTGGCCTGGCCGATGACGTACTTGCCTTCGTCGATCGCGGTGAGGAAGTGCACCTCGTTCGTGACCTTGCCGGCATCGACGCGCCAGTACGGGGTCTCGAGGAACCCATACTCGTTGAGGCGCGCATAGAGCGCCATCGAATTGATCAGGCCGATGTTCGGGCCTTCCGGCGTCTCGATCGGGCAGACGCGGCCGTAGTGCGTGGGATGCACGTCGCGCACCTCGAAGCCGGCGCGCTCGCGCGTGAGGCCGCCCGGTCCGAGCGCGGAAACGCGGCGCTTGTGCGTGATCTCGGACAGCGGATTGGTCTGGTCCATGAACTGGCTCAACTGCGAGGAGCCGAAGAACTCGCGGATCGACGCGGAGATCGGCTTGCTGTTGATCAGGTCATGCGGCATCAGGTTCTCGGTCTCGGCCTGACCGAGGCGTTCGCGCACGGCGCGCTCCACGCGCACGAGGCCGGCACGGAACTGGTTTTCCGCCAGTTCGCCGACGCAGCGCACACGGCGGTTGCCGAGGTGGTCGATGTCATCGATCTCGCCCCGGCCGTTGCGCAGGTCAACCAGCACGCGCATCGTGTCGATGATATCTTCGTGCAACAGCGTGAGCGGTCCCTCGATTCCGGTGCGGCCCAGGCGGCTGTTGACCTTCATGCGGCCTACGCGCGACAGGTCGTAGGTCTCCTCGTCGAAGAACAGGCGCCGGAACAGCATCTCGACCGCCTCTTCGGTGGGCGGCTCGCCCGGGCGCATCATGCGGTAGATGGCGATCCGCGCGGACAGCTGGTCGGCCGTCTCGTCGACGCGCAGGGTGTTGGAGATGTACGGACCCTGGTCCAGGTCGTTGATGTAGAGCGTGCGGATCTCGCTGGCGCCGCCGGAGCGCAGGGTCTGGAGCGCCTCCTCGGTCAGTTCGTCGTTGGCGTTGGCCAGCACCTCGCCGGTCATGGCGTCGACAACGCTGTGCGCCAGCACGCGGCCGAGCAGGTAATCCTCGCTGACCGCGATGCGGGTCATGCCCGCCGCTTCCATGTCGCGGATATGGCGCGCATTGATCCGCTTGTCCTTGGCGACGATCACCTTGCCCGAGGGGTCGACGATGTCGAACCGCGCAATCTCTCCCCGCAGGCGATCGGGGACGAGTTGCATGAATCCGCCGTCGGCCGCGAGCGTGAACGAGTCGAACGCGAAGAAGCGCTCGAGGATCTGCTCGATGTTCAGACCGAGCGCCTTGAGCAGGATGGTTGCCGGCATCTTGCGGCGACGGTCGACGCGGAAATACAGGATGTCCTTGGCGTCGAACTCGAAATCCAGCCAGGAGCCGCGGTACGGAATGACGCGCGCGGAGAACAGCAGCTTGCCCGAGGAATGGGTCTTGCCGCGGTCATGCTCGAAGAAGACGCCGGGGGAGCGGTGCAGCTGCGAGACGATGACCCGCTCGGTGCCGTTGATGACGAAGGAACCGGTCGTGGTCATGAGCGGAATCTCGCCCATGTAGACCTCCTGCTCCTTGACCTCCTTGATCGTCGGCTTGGAGGCCTCGCGATCCATGAGGACCAAACGCACCTTGGCGCGCAGCGGCGACGCGAAGGTCATTCCGCGCTGCTGGCATTCCTTGACGTCGAACGCGGGTTCGCCGAGCACGTAGCCGGCGAACTCGAGACGAGCCATGCCGTTGTGGCTCATGATCGGGAACACCGACTCGAACGCCGCCTGCAATCCCTCGGGCTTGCGCTTGGAGGGCGGCGTATCCGCCTGCAGGAAGTGGGTGTACGACTCCAGCTGCGTCGCCAGCAGATAGGGCACGCTCTGCGTGGCCGGGCGCTTGGCAAAGCTTTTCCGGATTCGTTTTTTTTCGGTGAAGGAGTAGGGCATAGGTGCTCCGCTCTCAGCAGAAGAAAGGGATCAAAAAGGCACGAGCCGGCCCCCGCAGCCCATCGGTCCGCGTTGTGCCGGCATTACGTTGCTCTGGTCTTTTCATTGGGGAAGTCTTTGATGCGCGCTCCCGGGAGCGCGCATCGAAAACCTCCGTACCCTGACCCTCTCCCGCGTGCGGGAGAGGGGGTCCGGCGTCCGCCCCCCCCCGCCGGGGAGCGGACCTGCGGACGAAGGTCGGCTTACTTGACCTCGACCTTCGCGCCCGCTTCCTCGAGCTTCTTCTTGGCAGCTTCGGCATCGGCCTTGTTCACGCCTTCCTTCACGGGCTTCGGCGCGCCATCGACCAGATCCTTGGCTTCCTTCAGGCCCAGGCTGGTCAGTTCGCGCACGGCCTTGATGACGTTGACCTTGTTGGCGCCGGCTTCGAGCAGCATGACCGTGAATTCGGTCTTCTCTTCCACGGGGGCGGCGGCGGCAGCGCCCGCCGGAGCGGCGACGGCGACGGCAGCGGCAGCGGCGGAGACGCCGAACTTCTCTTCCATCATCTTGATGAGTTCGCTGACCTCAAGCACCGACTTTTCGGCGATCGCGTCGAGGATTTCCTGATTCGACAAAGCCATTTCGTTCAACTCCTAAGCAATATGTGTAGTGATATTCGAGTGCGATCTCTTGGAACGCGGAATCATGCAGTCTCTTTGGCGTCGCGCACCGCAGCAAGGGTGCGCACCAGGCGGGACGGCACTTCGTTCAGCGTGCGAACGAACTGACCGATCGGCGCCTGCATGGTCGCCATGAGCTTGGCCAACAGCTCCTCGCGGCTCGGCAGCGTTGCGAGCGCCTTGATGCCGTTTTCGTCCATGACGAAATCCGGCATGGCGCCCGCCTTGATGACGAGCTTCTCGTTGCTCTTGGCAAAACCCGAAAGGACCTTCGCCACCGCGACGGGGTCCGGACCGATGCCGTACATCAGGGGACCGACGAGCTTGTCGGCGAGTCCTGCGAACGGGGTTCCGGCGACCGCGCGGCGCGCAAGGGTGTTCTTGAACACCCGCAGATGGACACCTTCGCCGCGCGCCTGCCTGCGCAGCTTGGTGACCGATTCCACATCCAGACCACGGTATTCGGCAACGATGACCGCCTGGGCGTCCGCGACGAGCGCGGTAACCTCTTCGATCATTGCGGCCTTTTCCTGACGATTCAGACCCACGGTACTGGCTCCTGCAAAAAGGTGTGCGGTTCGCACCGAACACCGGTCTCAAAACCGGCGACCGCCAGGAGACCCGGTACCGCGCGTTCCCCGAAAACGGAAACCCACGACACAAACGCTCCTTTTGGCTGCGCCGTCTGCGTTGGGCGACGGATCGACCTGGGTTGCTGCACCCGGGAAACCACCCCGGGTTCCATTCCCCTGCGATCCGTGCGTTTAAGCGGTTCCGGATCCCGCGAAAAGAGTCCTTCCGCGCGCATCCGTTTCCACCCCGACGGTCTTTGACAGCAGCTGCGTCTTCCCGAGGGAACCCGCAACAGCCCAAAGCACTTTCAATCGGGCGGCGGCCGCAGCCGCCGCCCGGGAAACCCTTCTTACGCGCCCGGCTGCGCGCTCAAGCTGGCGACATCCACGCGAACGCCGATTCCCATCGTGGAGGAAACGGCAATCTTGCGCAGGTACACGCCCTTGGACGTCGCCGGCTTGGACTTGTTCAATGCGTCGATCAGGGCCAGGAAATTCATCTGCAGGCGATCGACGGCAAACGACGCGCGCCCGATCGAGCAGTGGATGATCCCTGCCTTGTCGGCCCGGTATTGCACCTGGCCAGCCTTGGCATTGCGAATCGCACCGACGACGTCGGGCGTCACCGTGCCGACCTTCGGATTCGGCATCAGGCCGCGCGGACCCAGTACCTGGCCGAGGGCGCCGACCACCCGCATCGCATCGGGAGACGCGATCACGACGTCGAAATCCATGAAACCTTCCTTGACGCGCTGGGCGAGGTCCTCCATGCCCACGACGTCGGCACCGGCGGCACGGGCTTCATCGGCCTTCGGGCCCTGCGTAAACACCGCGACGCGGACGGTCTTGCCCGTTCCGGCCGGCATGACCACGGCGCCGCGGACCGACTGGTCCGACTTGCGCGCGTCGATTCCGAGCACCACCGCCACGTCGACCGATTCGTCGAACTTCGCGGTGGCCGTGTCCTTGATAATCTGCAGCGCGTCGCCAAGGGCGTAGGGCTTGTTCGCCTCCGCCTTCGTGCGGATGGCCTTCGTACGCTTGGAAATGTGCGTCATGATTACAGGCCCTCCACCGTGATACCCATGCTGCGCGCCGAACCGGCAATGGTGCGCACCGCGGCGTCCAGATCGGACGCGGTGAGGTCGGGCATCTTCGTCTTCGCGATCTCTTCGGCCTGTGCCCGCGTGATCTTGCCGACCTTGTCGGTATGCGGCTTGGCGGAACCCTTTTCGAGCTTCGCAGCCTTCTTGATGAGCACCGTCGCGGGCGGCGTCTTCATCACGAAGGTGAAGCTCTTGTCGGCGAATGCCGTGATCACCACCGGAATCGGCAGGCCCGGCTCCAGACCCTGGGTCTGGGCGTTGAACGCCTTGCAGAATTCCATGATGTTCAGGCCGCGCTGGCCCAGCGCCGGGCCGATCGGGGGCGAGGGATTCGCCTTCCCCGCAGGCACCTGCAGCTTGATGAAACCTACGATCTTCTTTGCCACACTTCGCTCCTATCGGGTTCAAACGGCCTCGCGCACCTGCACGCAACCTCCCCGTCCGGTTACCCACCCACCTCCCTGCCGCGCCCGCGTACGGGAACGGCGGAGGCTCAAACCTTCTCGACCTGACTGAAGTCGAGTTCCACCGGCGTCGAACGACCGAAAATCGTCACGGACACCCGCAGCTTGTTCTTTTCGTAGTTGACTTCCTCGACATTGCCGTTGAAGTCGGTGAACGGCGGCTCCTTGATCCGGACCATCTCGCCGACCTCGAAGAGCACCTTGGGTCGCGGCTTCTCATAGCCCTCCTGCATGCGCAGCAGGATTTCGTCGACCTCCTTCTGCGGCAGCGGCGACGGCCGATTGGCGGTTCCGCCGAGAAAACCCGTGACTTTGGGCGTGGTCTTCACCAGATGCCACGCGACGTCGGCCATGTCCATTTCGACCAGCACATAGCCCGAGTAGAGCCTGCGCTCGCTGATCGACTTCTTGCCGCCCTTGATCTCGACGACCTCTTCGGTGGGGACGAGGATCCGGCCGAAATATTCCTGCAGTCCGGCTCGGTCGACCCGCTCCTGGAGGTGCCGCGCGACGCTCTTTTCCATGCCGGAATAGGCGTGCACGACATACCAGCGCTTGGTCGTGGGAGCGGTCGCCTGCTCCACCGCAGCGGATTCGTTGGTAGTGGTTTCGGTCATCGCTTCCATCCCAGGATGAGGTCATACAGACCCCACTCGACGATCTTGTCGACGGCAAACAAAAAGAGCGCCATGGCGACCACGAACGCAAACACGGCGCCCGTCGTCTTCAGCGTTTCGTCCCGCGTCGGCCACGTGACTTTCCGGACCTCGTCGTAGGAATCCTGGGAAAACGCCGCAAACCGCTTTCCGGGACCGGAAAACCACGCCACCCCGACCCCGACGGCAAGGCCGCCGAACAACATGGCAAGGCGCAGCACCAAAGGCCGATCGGCCGCCACGGTAAAACCGACGACGCCGGCGAGCGCGATCAACAGCGCGGCGCCGACCATAAATCCGTCGCCACGACCACTGATCGTTTCAACCTCGCTCTTGCTCATCCGGTGTGCACTCCATTCATCCCAGCGGACGGGCTGCCCGCAGACGGCAGCACCGGCACCGCAACAGCGCCTTGCATGGTGGCAGGGGCAGAGGGAATCGAACCCCCAACCTTCGGTTTTGGAGACCGACGCTCTGCCAGTTGAGCTATACCCCTAGCATGCAATGACGCGTACTTACTGAATGATCTTGGCGACGACGCCGGCGCCGACGGTACGGCCGCCTTCGCGCACCGCAAACCGCAGACCCTGGTCCATCGCGATCGGGCTGATCAACGTCACCGTCATCTTGATGTTGTCGCCAGGCATCACCATCTCGACGCCTTCCGGCAGATCCACCGAGCCCGTCACGTCCGTCGTGCGGAAATAAAACTGCGGGCGGTACCCGTTGAAAAACGGCGTATGACGGCCACCCTCATCCTTGCTCAGCACGTACACCTCGCACTCGAACTTCGTGTGCGGCGTGATCGACCCCGGCTTCGCCAGAACCTGCCCACGCTCCACGTCCTCGCGCTTCGTCCCGCGCAGCAGCACCCCGACGTTGTCCCCGGCCTGCCCCTCGTCCAGCAGCTTCCGGAACATCTCCACGCCCGTGCACGTCGTCTTCGTCGTGGGCTTGATCCCCACAATCTCGATTTCCTCGCCAACCTTCACGATCCCGCGCTCGATACGGCCCGTCACCACCGTCCCCCGCCCCGAAATCGAGAACACGTCCTCGATCGGCATCAGAAACGGCTGATCCACCGCACGCTTGGGCGTCGGAATGTAACTGTCCAGCGCCGCCGCCAGCTTGAAAATCGCCTGCTCGCCCAGCTCCCCCTTGTCGCCTTCCAGCGCAAGCTTCGCCGAACCCTTGACGATCGGAATGTCATCGCCCGGAAAATCGTACTTGCTCAGCAGCTCCCGAACCTCCATCTCGACGAGCTCCAGCAACTCCGCATCGTCGACCATGTCGCACTTGTTCAGAAACACCACAATGTACGGAACCCCAACCTGACGCGCCAGCAAAATGTGCTCCCGCGTCTGCGGCATCGGCCCATCCGCCGCCGACACCACCAAAATCGCCCCGTCCATCTGCGCCGCACCCGTGATCATGTTCTTCACATAATCCGCGTGCCCAGGACAGTCCACGTGCGCATAGTGACGGTTCTCCGTCTCATACTCCACGTGCGCCGTGTTGATCGTGATCCCGCGCGCCTTCTCCTCCGGCGCCGCGTCAATCTCGTCATACTTCTTCGCCTCGCCGCCAAACTTCGTCGACAGCACCGTCGTGATCGCCGCCGTCAGCGTCGTCTTCCCGTGATCAACGTGCCCAATCGTCCCAACGTTCACGTGCGGCTTGGTCCGCTCAAATTTGCCCTTCGCCATGTAAAAGCTCCCGTCCTGATTTTTTGTAAGACCCCGAACGCCGCCGGTCAAATCCGAAAAATTCTGGTGCCCATGACGCGGATCGAACGCGTGACCTCTCCCTTACCAAGGGAGTGCTCTACCACTGAGCCACATGGGCGGAACACGCCAACTGCAGACGCCAACGCACCTTGGAGCGGGTGAAGGGAATCGAACCCTCGTCGTAAGCTTGGAAGGCTTCTGCTCTACCATTGAGCTACACCCGCCGACCGATTGCGCCCCGCCGACAGGCTTTCGAAAAGCTCCGGCCTTTCGAAAGCCCGCTCCCTTCCAGCCATCTCCGCCGGCACGCGCCTGCCGCGACATCCCGCGGCCTCGGAGAACCTGGTGGAGGAGGTTGGATTCGAACCAACGTAGGCGTAAGCCAGCAGATTTACAGTCTGCCCCCTTTAGCCACTCGGGCACCCCTCCTAGGGAACCGCAAATTATCGTGGTGGTTTGACGTTCTGTCAAATCACATTCCGCGGGGGCGGAATTGGCGGAACCCCTCCGGCGACGCCTGCGGGGTCGGGGTCGGGGTGGCGGTCTCTTCCGGAGCGGTGAGGACGCCGTCCCGCCGCTGGAACGGAGCCAAGGCGCCGCCCGGCTGCGCCGCCGCCAACGGCGGAACGGCGAATTCGACCCGCACGCCTGCCCGCTCCAGGACTACGCGATCGGCACGGACGGCGACCAGGCGGACGCCGGGCGCAACCTCCTGGCCCAGCAGCACGGCGCGGGGCCGCCGCCCTCCCACCGCAATCACCGCCGACGAGTCCGGGCCTGCGGCAAACACTCCGGAAACCTGGATCTCGGGCAGCAGCGCGGCACCGCCGCCGATCGCACCGAACATCCGCCCCGCCAGCCCGGCGTCCGGCGGCGGCGCCTGGGAAGGCTGCGGAGCGGCCGGCAGCACCGGCACCGGCGCAAAGACGCGCATCGCCCAGTACGCGGCGATTGCGCTGGCCAGCGCCGCGCCAGCCACGTGCACGAGCAGGGGGGTGGAGCGCGTCGTCGTCATCGGGGCGGCATCCGTAAGGAAGAATTCAGGAATCGCGCGGTGTGCTGCGATATGATGCCCGATATGGTAGCGACTGCCCGAACCCTTGGCTTGCGTGCCTCCCTCCTCCCCGGGGGAGGCACGGCGCGCGCCCCGCGACGTGCGAGCGGCTTCACGCTGATCGAAATCATGGTCGTCGTGATCATTCTCGGCATCCTCGCGGCGCTGATCGTTCCGCGCGTCGTGGGCCGCACCGACGATGCGCGCGTCGCGGCCGCCAAGCAGGACATCGCGCAACTCATGCAAGCCCTCAAGCTGTATCGCCTCGACAACGGCCGCTACCCCACCCAGGAGCAGGGACTGCGCGCGCTGGTGGAAAAGCCGGTGAGCGATCCCGTGCCGCAGAACTGGAAGCAGGGCGGGTACCTGGATCCGCCGGTTCTGCGCAAGGATCCTTGGGGCAACGAATATCAGTACCTCAATCCGGGCGTGCACGGCGACGTCGACGTGTTCAGCTACGGGCGCGACGGCGTGCCGGGCGGTACCGGGCCCGATGCGGACATCGGTTCCTGGAATCTCTGATGGCGACCGTTCCCCTCTCCCGCAAGGCGGGGGAGGGGAAGTTCCCGCGCAGACGCCCGAGCGGGAGGATGGTCGCGCGCGGCGCAATGACCTCTCTGCACCGCCGGGGCTTCACCTTGCTCGAAATGGTGGTGGTGATCACCTTGATCGCCATCATCGCTGCCGCCATCTCCGTCAGCATGCAGCCGGATCCCCGGCAGGCGCTGGCGGAACAGGCGAGGCGCGTCGGCCTGCTGATGGATGTCGCCGCCGACGAGGCACGTCTCCAGAATGTGCGGATCACCTGGGAAGCCGATTTGCGCGGCTACCGGTTCGTGGCGCAGTCGGGAGACCGGCGCGAAACCTTTTCCGGCGACGATCTGTTGCGCGAACGGGCATGGAAGCCGCCCCTGAAACGCCTGGAAATCATCGATCTCGGCAGCGGCGCGGCGCGGACCCTGATCGGATCCGACGCGCCGCCGCTGTCCGTGCCGGTGGCGCGCGAATGGGTTCAGCCGCCCTGGCGCCTGGAACTTGCGACCGATCGCGCTTCCGTCACGGTGGACTTCGATGCGAAAGGCCATGCGACCGTCGTCCCATAGATCCGTCGGCGGATTCACGCTGCTCGAGGTGCTGGTTGCCCTGACCATCCTCGCCGTGGCGCTGACGGCCGCACTGCGCAGCGCGATGGCGCTGACCAACAATATTCGCGACATCCGCTGGAAGCAATATGCGCTGATGACCGCGGAGAACCGACTGCTCGAATTGCAACTTGGCGCCGGCGCGATCCAGATCGGCATTTCGGGATTTCCTTGCGAGCAAGGCGGGGCCGCCTTTTCCTGCGAACAGATCATCGGGCCGACGCCGAATCCATTTTTCGATCGGGTGGAGGTGGCAGTGCGCAGCAGCGATGGCACGCGGGAATTCGCCGACCTCATGGCCTTGCTCCCCGCCCGCTAGGACATCCCCCCAAATGAACCGCCCCTCCGCCCGGGCACGGCGCCGCAGCCCGAACGCAGCGCGTTTCCACGGCTTCACGCTGCTGGAACTGCTGGTAGCGATCGCCATTCTCGCGGTGGTCGCGGTGATCGCCTGGCAGGGGCTCTCCACGCTGCTCGCCACCCGCGCCCGCCTGGACCCGGAAGTCGACGACGCCCGCGCGGTGGTCGCGACGTTCGGGCAGATGCAAGAGGACCTCGCGCACGTTCCGGTGAATGCCGCACTCTTCGAACTGCCGGCCCAGCCCGTGCGCGTGCTCTCGGTCGACGGGCAGCCGGCGCTGGAGATCGTCCGGCTCGCCCCCTCGCCCGACGGCTCGGGGGCATCGGCGCTGCAGCCGCTGATCTATCGCGTGCACGACGGCCGGCTGGAGCGGGATTCCGGCCCCGTGCAGCGCAACATGGCCGTGACGGTCGCCGTCGACGCAGGCAACTGGACGTCCGTGGATCTTCTTCCCGGCGTCGATGCGATGGCGGTTCGCGCCTGGAAAGCCAATGCGGGCTGGGTGGCGCCGGTCGATGCCGCCACCGCTGCCGCGCCGGGCATCGAGGTGCAGCTTCGCCGCCACGACGGCGGCGTCCTGCGGCGCGTCTTCCTGGTGGGTGCGCAATGACCCGGCAACGCGGCGCCGCCCTGCTCCTCGCCCTCTTCGTGATGGCGCTGGCGACCATGATCGTCACCGGCCTGTTCTGGCGCCAGTTCGTGCTGATCCGGACGATCGAAAACCAGCAGCTTGCCGCGCAAAGCCGCTTCCTCCTGCACGGCGCCCTCGACTGGGCGGCGGCGATCCTGCGCCAGCAGACACATCCGACCTACGATGCGCTGAGCGATCCGTGGGCGCAGCCGCTCGCGCCGACCCGCCTCGACCAACTCGGGGAAACCTCGACGCTGGCAGCGCAGGCCACCATCGCCGGCCGGATCGAAGACGCGCAGGCGCGGTTCAATCTGCGCAACCTCGTCCAGGCGGGCGGCGCGATCGATCCCACCCAACTCGCCGTCCTGGCGAAGCTTGCGGCACTGCTCGGCACACCCGGCGACACGGCGGCACTGATCGCACGCTACGTCGCCGCCGCCTACGCCGGCACCGCCCCGGTTGCCGTCCCGGGCGCCGCAAGCGGCAACGCATCCCTGGCGGCGAACCGCCCGCTGCCGCCGGTGTTTCCGGCTGATCTCCAAGACATTCCCGGCATCTCGCCGGCCGCGGCACGGGCACTCGCGCCGTTCGTCATCATGCTCGACCAGGGGGGAACCCCGGTAAACTTCAACACCGCCCCGCCTGAGGTCATGGCGGCCGTGATTCCCGGTCTCAACATCGGCGATGCCAATGCGATCGCCGCGGAACGCGATCAAGCGTATTTCATCAGCGTGGCGGACCTGCTGAACCGCCTGCACGGTCGGGGCGGACCGTTTTCGGGCGCGGGAGTCGCGACGAACACGCAATACTTTATCGTTCACGGCACGGTGCGGCTGGGGCGCGCCGTGGCCAGTCTGGAAGCGCTGGTGGCCCGCCCTCCTCTGCAAGGACCGATAAACGTCCTATGGCAACGAAACTGATCCAACGCCTCTACGTCTTTGTTCCCGCCCGCCGCGACTGGCCCGGAGGCGGCCGCGGCACCCTCGGTCCGGCGACCGCCGTTTCCTGGATCGCCGTCGGCGACGATGGCTCGGCGCGAGCGGACCGCGGCGCGATCGCGAGCCTGCCGAAAGCCCGCCGCGTCGACCTGGTGTTCGACAGCCGCGACGTGTTCACGGCAACGATTCCCGCGCCCAAGCTGTCCGAAACCAAGTTGCGCCAGGCGCTGCCGAACCTGCTGGAGGATCGCCTGCTTGCCGATCCCGCCGACCTGCATTTCGCATTCCAGCTCTCGGACACCATGCTTTCCGTGTGCGCCATTGATCGTGCGACGCTTGCCCGGGCTCTGGAAGCGTTCGCGCCGGCGCGGATCGCCGTTCGCGCCGCCTACAGCACGATCTATACGGTTCCTCCGCCGACCGACGATGCCGTGGCGCTGCGCGTCCCGCCCGAGGACGAACTGCGCAACCCGCACGGCACCTTGCGCACGGACCGGGACCAAGGCATCTCCTTGTCCCTCGACGAAACCGGCGCGTCGACACTCGCGCTGCTGCAGCGGCGCCGGCCGTTCACGCGCCTGCGCGCCTACGGTGCGGTTCCCGATCCCCTGCGTGCAAGCGCGACGGAACTCGGCATTGCGATCGAGGCGTGTGGCATCGGGGTCGATGCGCAGAATCCGGCGGAAGCCGTGAACCTGCTGCAAGGGGCGTATTCGGTCGGGGGCGGCATCACCGGCCGCTGGGCCGAGGGATGGTTGCGCGGCGGATCCTGGAAAGCACCGGCCGCCTGGGCAGCGGCGTGCGCGGTCATTGCCATGGTCGGTCTCAACGCGACATGGCTCAAACTCGATGCCCAGGCGCGGGATCTGCGCCAGTCGATCCGCCATGCGTTCCGGGATGGCTTCCCGCAGGAAACGACGGTGATCGACGAAGTCCTGCAGGCCCGCCGCGACGTCGCGAGCCTGAGCGCCCGCGCCGGCATTCCGTCTCCGGACGATTTCCCGGCCCTCGACGCCCAGGCGGCACAACTGCTGGCCGAAGCGCCGGTGGGCATCGTGTCGTCGATCGAATACTCCCATCATGCCTATACCATCCATTTCCGCGCCGGCGCCCTGACCGCCACGCTGCGCAACGCGCTCGAGGCGCGCGCGGGCGCCCAGGGCCTGGCGCTGCGCTTCGGATCCGGCGAAACCCTCCGGATTGCACCGCGCGGAACCCTCTCGGGGGGTGGCGCATGATCTCCCGGGACACCGCGTTGGGCGCCGCATTGGGCACATTCGGCGCCGGTGGGCAAGCCGCTGCGCGATTCTGGGCGGAACGCAACGCCGGCGAACGCCGCACCCTGGCCGCGGGGAGCGTCGTCCTCGCCCTGATCGCCGGCCACCTCGTGCTCGTCCAGCCTGCAATGGACGGCCTCGGCCGTCTGCGGCGGGAGTTGCCGCAACTGCAGGCCCGCGCCGCGCAAGTCGATGCCTTGGTCGCGCAAGCGCGTCACTTGCGCGAACTGCCGGCGGCCGCCGTCCCCGCCACCGCGGATGCCCGCGCCGCGCTGGACCAGTCGCTGGCCGCGGCGGGGCTGCGGCCGGTCCACCGGGCACAGACCGGAACCGACATGTTGCAACTCCGGTTCCACGACGTGCCCTATGCAAACTGGACGATCTGGCTCGCCCACGCGCAGAGCGCGCTGAAGGTGCGGGCCGTCGCCGTTACGGCAACGGCCCTGACCACGCCGGGAAACGCCGACATCGACTGCACGCTGCGGCTGCCGTCGCCGTGACCGTGCGGACATCGCCTCCCGGACGAACCGGCCTGGCGGCGCGCGCTGCCGCGATCACCGCGGCCGCCGCCGCGGGCGCAGCCGCGGTGATCCTGGTCATGGCCCCCGCCAGCTGGATCGCGGTCGGCGTGCAGGCGGCCAGCCGCGGCACGATCACCCTCGGGGAGCCGAGCGGCACCGCCTGGAACGGCAACGCATCGGTCATTCTCGGAACGGCCGATGGCGACGCTTCGGCTCGAACCAGCCTTCCGGGAGCCGTGTTCTGGCAGATCAACCCTTGGGCGCTGCTGACCGGCACGCTGCGCATCACCTTCCGCGATCCATCCCTGTTGGCCATGCCCCTCGCGGTGCGGGTCGGCGCGCTCGGGGGAGAGGTCGATGCCGACCGCATCCGGCTGCCCGCCTCGGTGCTGACCGGGATCGGTGCGCCGTGGAACACGATCCGCCCGGGAGGCACCCTGGATCTCGACTGGGATACCCTCCGCTGGCGGTCCGCCGGCGCAGCCGCGGAACTGCGGGGACAGATCCGGCTCACCTGGGATGACGCGTCGAGCACCTTGACGCCGGTCCGTCCGTTCGGCCACTACCGCCTGCAGATCGACGGGCTGTACCCCGGCGCACAAGTGCGCCTCGCAACCCTCTCCGGCCCCCTGCTGCTGAGCGGCGGTGGCACAATCACCACCGGCGGACATCTGCATTTTCGAGGGACCGCCCGCATACGACCGGGCACCAACGCGACCGTAGCGGCGCAGCTCTCGGGCCTGGTTTCCCTGCTGGGCCGCCGCGACCGCGACGGCGCCATCCTGGATCTTGCAATATGAAAACGACGACTACGAACGCGCCACGAACGCTGTGCGCCGCGATCTGCCTGATCGCAAGCGCATTGCCCCCGATTGCGCTCGCCGCTCCACCGGCGGCATCCGCCCCGGCCGGCGTGCGCAGCGAGGCGGCACCGCCCCCCGCCGACAGGAACGAGGAAGGCGACCGGGTCACGCTCGATTTCGTGAACGCGGACATCGGCGCGGTGATCCGCGCGATCGGCCAGTTCACCGGACGCACGTTCATCATCGACCCGCGCGTCAAGGGGACGCTGACGCTCGTCAGCGAGCGCCCCGTGACCCGCAAGCAGGCCTACGACGAACTGCTCTCGGCCCTGCGGATGCAGGGTTTCACGTTGGTGGAATCGCCCGAACCGGGCGGAATCGCGCGGGTCGTGCTGGAGGCCGATGCCAAGCTGCAGGGCAGCCGGGTGGTGGCGCCGGCCGCCGTCGCGCCGGCCGGCGACCAGGTGGTGACGCAGGTCTTCCGGCTGCAGTATGCATCGGCCAGCAATCTCGTTCCCGTGCTCCGGCCGATCATCGCGCCCAACAACACGATTACCGCCTACCCGGCGGACAACTCCCTGGTCATCACCGACTACGCCGCCAACCTGCGCCGGTTGGCGCAGATCATCGAAGCGATCGATACGCCGGCCAGCGCCCAGATCGTCATCCTGCCGCTGCAGCACGCCATCGCCAGCGATCTCGCGACCCTGCTCGACAAGATCCTCAATCCCGCGTCCCACAGCGGACCTGCCGCGGACCCCGGGCAGCGCGTGCTTGTCAAGGCAGACCCGCGCACCAACAGCCTGATCGTGCAAACCGCCAGCCCGGCGCGGCTGCAACAGGTCAAGACGCTGGTCGCCCGGTTCGACATGGCCGACACGACGCCGGGCAACATCCACGTCGTATACCTGCGCAACGCCCAGGCGGTGAAGCTCGCCCCCCTCCTGCGCGCCATCCTTTCCTCGGATCCGACCTTCCTGCAGAAGGCCAGCGCCGGCACCGGGCTGTCGCCGGGGGGATCCTTCTCCGGCAACGGCTCGAGCGGCGGCAGCGCATTTGGCGGTTCGTCCATGGGAACGAATTCCCTGACCGGCTCGTCGTCCGGTGGCATGTCTTCGGGTGGCGGCTCGACGGGCGGCAGCGGCAGCAGCGGTGGTGGCGGAAGCAGCGGCGGCAGTGGCGCCGGAGGACCGCACAGCGCCCTTGCGGGTCTGATCCAGGCCGACCCCGCGACCAACTCGCTGATCGTGTCCGCGCCGGACGCACTCTACCGCAACATCCGCGTCATCATCGACCGCCTCGACGAGCGGCCCGCCCAGGTCCTGATCGAGTCGCTGGTGGTGCAGCTGAGCGGCGATACCGCGGCGCAATTCGGGATCCAGTGGCAGTCGCTGCACGGTCTGAGTTCGTCGTCGACCGCCGTCATCGGCGGCACGAATTTCGGCGGCGTCGGACAGAACATCATCGCGGGCGCGCAGAACCTGACCTCGCTGGGGCAGGGCCTCAATATCGGCGTCGTTCGCGGCACGGTGAACATTCCCGGGGTCGGCCAGGTCACCAACATGGGGATGCTCGCCAGCGCCCTCGAATCCATCGCCAACGCCAACATCCTCTCGCGCCCGAACATCCTGACGCTCGACAATGAGGAAGGAAAGTTCCTCGTCGGCCAGAACATCGGCCTGCTCACCGGGTCCTACGCCAGCACCGGTGTCGGGACGACGACGACCGGTGCTGGCGTTCTGCCCTTCAATACCTACGAGCGCCAGGACGTCGGCCTGCAACTGCGGGTGAAACCGCAGGTATCTGCGGGTGGGCGGGTGCGCCTTTCGATCTACATCGAGGATTCCTCCGTCGTTGCGGCAACGGCCGCGAGCGGCAATCCGACCCTGAACAAGAGCAGCTTTGAAACCAGCGTGATCGTCGACAGCGGCAGCTTCGTCGTCATCAGCGGAATGATCCAGGACCAGGCGACGGAGAACCTCTACAAGGTTCCGGTCCTGGGCGACATCCCATACCTCGGCGCGCTGTTCCGCTACGACTCGCGCGAGCGCATCAAGACTCAGACCCTGGTGTTCCTGCGTCCGACCGTGCTGCGCACCGATGAGCAAAGTTCGGCGGTTGCGCTGGACCGTTACGACTATATCCGCGGGCAGATCGCGCACAGCACACCGCCGCACAGTTCGGTGATTCCCACCCTGGCGGTCGATCCTTTGCCGCCGCCGGGATCGCCGGGCGCCCCCGGCGGGCCGGTGCTGTCGATTCCCGCGGGATGGGCGTCGAAGATTCCGGGAGAAGCCTCCCGACCCGCGAAATAACGTGCCATGGCCAGCGCACAGCAATACGTCCCATACGCCTACGCCCGCGATCATTCCATCCTGCTCAAGCCGAACGGCGAGCGAGAGGCGGAGGTGTGGGTCGGCGATGCCACCGACCCGGAGGCCCTGCATGAAGTGCAGCGGGCATTCCCGGGACGGATCCGCGTCTCCTGGGTGGAGGCGGACGCGCTGAGCCAAGCCATCGCGCAGACCTACTCGCGATCGGAGGATTCGGCGCAACAGGTCGTCGGCGACATCGAAGACGAGATCGACATCGCGCGGATGATGCAGGACGCGCCCGACGTGGAAGACCTGCTCGAGACGGAGGACGACGCGCCGATCATCCGGATGATCAATGCGCTGCTCACGCACGCTGCGCGCGACGGTGCGTCGGACATCCACATCGAGGCCTTCGAACAATTCTCGCTGGTGCGCTTCCGGATCGACGGCACCCTGCGCGACATCGTCCGGCCCAAGCGTGGCCTGCATGCTGCGCTCGTCTCCCGGATCAAGATCATGGCCGCGCTCGACATCGCGGAAAAGCGCGTTCCCCAGGACGGGCGAATTTCCCTGCGAGTGGGCGGGCGGGCGCTCGACGTACGGGTGTCGACGCTGCCCACCGGGCACGGCGAGCGCGTGGTGCTGCGCCTGCTGGAAAAGGATCTGTCACGCCTCGATCTGGCACGTCTCGGCATGGGGACGCAGACGCTCGCGGTGTTCGACGATCTGGTCCACCAGCCCCACGGCATCGTTCTGGTCACGGGCCCCACGGGTTCCGGCAAGACGACGACGCTCTACGCGTCGATCCGGCGTCTCGACCACACGACCACCAACATCATGACAGTCGAGGACCCGATCGAATACGACCTGCAAGGCATCGGACAGACCCAGGTCAACGCCAAGATCGACATGGGGTTCGGGCGTGCCCTCCGGGCAATCCTGCGGCAGGACCCCGACGTCATCATGATCGGGGAGATCCGCGATCTCGAAACCGCGCAGATCGCCGTCCAGGCGTCGCTCACCGGCCACCTCGTTCTGGCGACCTTGCACACCAACGATGCCGCGAGCGCGGTGACGCGGTTGATCGACATGGGGATCGAGCCGTTCCTGCTGGCTTCATCGCTGCTCGGCGTCCTGGCGCAGCGACTGGTGCGCAAGCTCTGTCCGCACTGCAAGCGGCCGGCCCCGACCGGCATCGGCCTGCACGCCGACGGCTGCGACGCCTGCGGTCACACCGGATACATCGGACGCACCGGAATCTATGAGTTGCTGCGCGTCGACGAAGCGATACGAGGCCTCGTCCATGCGGGCGGAAACGAGCAGGAGATCCGACGAGTCGGCGAAGCGGCGGGCATGGTTTCGCTGCGCACCGATGCGATGCGCTGGGTGGCCAACGGCGTCACCTCCGAGGAAGAAGTACTGCGCGTCACCCGGGACTGACGGCATTCCGGTGAACCCCCTGCACCCGCCCCGCGCCCCTGCCTCGCCTCCTCCGGGGAGCGGGATGTTTCAGCCATGACGGCATTCCGCTACACCGCGGCCGACGATCAGGGCAAGGATCGGATCGGCGTGCTCGAGGCCGACAGTGCGCGCATCGCACGCCAGATGCTGCGCGAGCAAGGCCTGGTTCCGCTGACGGTGGAGGCGGTGCAGGCCGAGGCGGCCGGCGGCGTGGCGATGCGTCGCCGACGTCTGTCCCAGACGGAACTGGCCGTGCTCACCCGGCAGTTCGCGAGCCTGGTCGGCGCCGCGCTGCCGATCACCGACGCGCTGACCGTGCTCGTCGAGCAAAGCGAACAGCAGGCGGTCCGGGAGTTGATGGGGGCGGTGCGCGCCGAGGTGCGGGGTGGGATGTCGCTCTCGGCGGCGCTCGCGCGGCACCCCAGGCAATTTCCGGAGATCTACCGCGCATTGATCGCGGCGGGGGAGGAATCCGGCCGCCTGCCCGGGGTGCTGGCCAGTCTCGCCGATTTCATCGAGGAACGGGGAAAGCTGCAGCAGAAGATCGTCCTCGCCTTCGTCTATCCGGCGATCGTCACCGTGGTTGCGCTACTCGTCGTAACGGGTTTGCTCACCTACGTGATTCCGCAGGTGGTCCAGGTGTTTGTGCAGACGAAGCAGACGCTCCCCCTGCTCACCCGGATGATGATCGGCCTCTCCGACTTTCTGCGGCATTACGGCTGGGTGGTCCTGCTCGTGCTGGCCGGCGGTGCGTTCGGCATCCACCGCGCCCTGCGCATCGAGGCGGTCCGGTTGCGCTGGCACCAGCGCATCCTCGCCCTGCCGGTGCTCGGCGTCCTGTCGCGCGCGCTGAACACGGCACGCTTCGCGAGCACGCTTGCCATCCTGGTCGGGTCCGGCGTGCCGATGCTGCGCGCGCTGCAGGCGGCGGGGGAGACGGTATCCAATCTCGCGATGCGGGCGCGGGTCATCGAAGCGACGCAGCGGGTGCGCGAAGGCGCATCGCTTGCACGCGCCTTGCGGGCGCAGGACGACCGGCAGCGGGACGGCAGCGGGCTGCCGCGCACCCGGCTCTTTCCGCCGGTGCTGATCCACCTCATCGGATCGGGCGAGACCACCGGAAAGCTGCCGGAGATGCTGACGCGCGCGGCCGACATGCACGCCCGCGAGGCAGAGCGGCGCGCGATGCTGCTCACGTCGCTGCTGGAACCGGCGCTGATCCTGGTGATGGGGGTAGTGGTGATGGTGATCGTGCTGGCGGTGATGATGCCGATCATCGAGATCAATCAGCTTGCCCGCTGAGATCCGGCGCCGGGCGGCCTCCCGGCGGCGATTCCCGCGTTCAGGCCGTACATCAGCCCGTACTCCATGCCCGCGGGCGTTTCATGCCGGCGATCTTGCATGCCTGGCCGACATAGCCGTAGGGGAACAGTTCGAAAAGCCGCTTGCGGCCTTCTCCGGGATAGCGGGTTTCCAGATGCCGCATGACGAACCGGGAGTCGGCGGCAACCTGCCGATCGGCATAAAAGGAACGCATGAAGCGAATCACGTCCCAGTGGTCCGGGCCGAGTTCGACGCCCAGTTCGCGGGCGATCTCCTCGGCAACCGCTTCGTCCCACTGTTCCGGTTCGATCAGATAACCCTCGGCGTCGCGCCGCGGCATCGCAAGCTTGGCATCCATTCGCTGCACCGTCCTTTCCCGTTCCGAACCCATCCCGGAAACTACATCATGTTGTGATGTAGTTTCCGGGATGCTATCGTTTTGTCAATCCCCAGTCTTTTCCAACGAGGTGTGAGCCTGGAGCGGGGTCCGTGATTCCAGCGAGGTATGAGCCTGGAGGGGTTCTGTAGGAGGCGGTTGGCCGGCTGAGGGGCCGTCGCCCCCGGGAGGCGCGTCGATCATCGAGGGCATGGTGATCGACATGAACGAAACGCAGGTCCGTACCCTGGAGCAGGTGCGGCAGGTGCTCGATGGTACGGAGGCGCTGCAATTCGAGCGGCCCGAGGACGACGCCGGGCGCTACGCCTGGGTCGAATCGGTGTTGAAGCGGTTTGGCTATCGGCATCTCTCGCGGCCGGATCGGGGCACGGTACTGGCGTACCTCCAGCGCTTGAGCGGCTACAGCCGCGCGCAGGTCACGCGCTTGGTGTCCCGGGCGGTGGCGGGCAAGCCGCTGGTCAAGCAATACCGCGCGCCGGAGCACGCCTTCGCACGCCGTTATACGGCCGCCGACATCGCACTGCTGGCCGAGGTCGACCGCGCGACCGGGACGCTCTCCGGACCGGCCACGGTCTGCATGCTGCGGCGCCAGCGCGACGTGTTCGGCGATGCGCGCTTCGTGCGCCTGGGGTCGATCTCGGTGGCGCACCTCTACAACCTGCGCGCCACGGATCGCTATCGCGCGCAGCGCGTCGTCACGACCAAGACCCGGCCGACCTCGGCCGTGACCATCGGCGTGCGCAAGGCGCCGGCGCCGCAGGGCCGTCCGGGATTCATCCGCATCGACAGCGTCCACCAGGGCGATCAGGACGGCGTCAAGGGGCTCTACCACATCAATGCCGTCGACTGCGTCACGCAGTGGCAGGTGGTGGCCAGCGTACAGACGATCTCCGAGAGCCATCTGCTGCCGGTGATCGAGCAGATGCTCGCGCAGTTCCCCTTCGCGCTCCTGGGATTCCATGCCGACAACGGCAGCGAGTACGTCAATTACCAAGTGGCGAGAATGCTCGAGAAGTTGCGTATCGAATTTACGCGCTCGCGGCCCCGCCACAGCAACGACAATGGACTGGCCGAAACCAAGAACGGCGCCGTGGTGCGCAAGGTCTTCGGCTACGCGCACATCCCGCAGCGCTATGCGACCAAGTTCAACACATTCTGTGGCGAATACCTCAACCCGTACTTGAACTTCCACCGTCCGTGCCTGTTCGCCACGGAGGTGCTCGACCCCAAGAAGCCCGGGCGCATCAAGCGCATCTACCGTCCGCGCGACGCAATGACGCCCCTCGAAAAGCTCGCCAGCCTACCCAACGCGGAAAAGTGCCTACGCCCCGGAATCTCGTTGGAAGAACTGCACCAACTCGCCCGCGCGCTCAGCGACTTCGATGCCGCCCAGGAGCTTGCCCAGGCACGCCAGGCGCTCTTCAAGGGGGTCACTACCCGTGCTGCCTGAACCCTCCGGAGACGCGGGGGGCCTGCCGCCCCCCGCACCCCCCAGCCGGCAGAAAAAGAAACGGAGAAACCACTCCGGAACCCGCCGTCTACACTCCTAACTTCTTCAAAACGAATCGACGCGCCTTACCCCACCAAGTCCGGCCCCTCCAGGCTCATACCTGAATTGGAAACGACTTCCCCCGACCGGCGAAACCCGTATGAGTCATGCCTCGCTATCCAAGAAAGAGTTCCAGACGCTATCGGACTTCCGCTACCAGTTGCGCCGCTTCATCCGCTGGAGCGAGCAGATCACCCGCCGCGCGGGCGTGACCAACCTGCAGTACCTGCTGATGCTGCACGTCAAAGGCCAGAGCGGGCGGGACTGGGCAACGATCACGGAGCTGGCGGAGCGGCTGCAAGCCCACCACCACGGCGTCGTGGCGCTGGTCACCCGCTGCGAGCGGCTGGGATTCGTCGAGCGCCACCCCGGACGCGAAGACCGGCGCGAGGTCGAGATCCATCTCACGGCAAACGGGGAAAAACTGGTCACGCGGCTGGCACGACAGCACCGCGACGAGTTGCTGCGGCTGCAAGGGATTTTCGCCGTGCCGCACACCGCACAGTTGGGGGCCGAGCACGCGGGGCCGTAAGGAGCCTCGCTGCGGCGCCGGCTACCCCAGCGTCCGTCGGGGTTTGCGGGCGCGCCCCGCCAGCAGGCGATCGAACGCCCAGTTCGGCAGCACCCGCAGCAGCTTGGCGACGATCGCCATCTGCCAGGGAATCACGACGTAGCTCGTCTGGCGGAGCATGGCGTCGACCGCCTTGCGGGCGAAAGCCTCCGGTTCCAGGAGAAACGGCATCCGGTATGGATTTTCGGCGGTCATCGGGGTGCGGATGAATCCGGGCGCGATCGTCACCACCCGCACGCCCGTTCCGTGCAGACCGACCCGCAGGCTCTCGCAGTAATTGATCAAGGCGGCCTTGGACGGGGAATAGGCCTCGGAACCGGGTAGCCCGCGGATCCCCGCAACGCTCGCGATTCCAACCAGGGTGCCGCTCCGACGCGCACGCATCGGTGCGATGAATGGATGAAATGTCGCGGCGGCGGCGATGAGGTTGGTGGCAATGACCCGCTCGAACCCGGCGAGGTCTTCCTGGTGTTCGGTCAGGATGCCGGTGGAGATCCCGGCATTGGCGACGACGATGTCGGTTCCGCCGCAACGCGCCTCGAAATCCTGCGCCGCGGCGATCAGCGCGTCATGGTCCGTGACGTCGAGCGGATACAGATCGCACCGGCCGGGCATTTCCGCCGCAAGCTGCCGCAACGCATCGGCGCGGCGCGCCACGAGACCGAGGCGCGCGCCGCGGCGACCGAACTCGCGCGCCATCGCGGCGCCGATGCCGCTCGATGCGCCGGTGAGGAAGACGTTCATCGGTGCAGACCCTCATCCCCGCCCGCTCCCGCCGGGCGGGAGCGGGGAGATGACGACCGCTCAGCCCTGATGTGCGCGCTCACTGCGGACGCGCGCGATCAGATAGTCGACGACTGCGAGCGCACCTTCCGGCGTATGGCTCGATGCGATCGCCGGCGAGGTCAGGAAACGGCCGTCGCAAGCCAGCGTCGGCGTGCCGTCGATCTGATAGGACTGCACCATCATGTTGGCGCGGTTGACGTCGGACGACACCGAGAACGAGTTGTACACCGCCAGCCACTTGGCGCGGGGGATGCCGTTGGCTGCCATGAAATCGGCGATCTCGCCGGGATCGAGCAGACGCATGTGCCGGTTGTGATACGCGTCGAACACCTTGGCGTGCATCTCGTCGACCAGTCCCAGCGCCTTGAGGGAATAGAAAATCCGCGAGTGTGGTTCGGTCGAGGGATTGAATGCGACCGGGACATGTTCGAAATCGACGTCGGCCGGCAATTTCTTCTGCCAGGCTTCGAGATAGGGCAGGAACGCGTAGCAGTGGGGGCAGCCGTACCAGAAAAAGTCCAGGACCTGGATCTTTCCGGGCGGCGCGTCGGTGGGCTGCGGGTTTGTCAGGACGGTGTAGTCGACTCCCGCCACCGGCTCGCTGCCGTCGGCCCAGGCCGGCCGGACCCCGGTCAATGCAAAACCGGCGGCCCCGGCTCCCAAAGCACCCAACCCGGCAAGCAAGGCCGCGCGCCTGCGATGCGACACACCCGATGACATAACGACTCCTCCTCGTAGGTTAGGAAAACGCGGACACCGTCCGCTCGCGGTGCGCTTTCACGCTCCCCGGGTTCTTATGGGGCCGACACCTGTTGCGCGTCCACCCCGTTCTCGGACAGGGTGCGCAGGATTCCGTTCACATCGTCCGCCGGGCCGTACGGCCCGAGGCGAACGCGGTAGACGGCGAGGCCGCCCTCCTCGGTCGTTTTCGCAACCTTGGCGTCGAACCCCATGAGGGCCAGCCGTGCGCGCATCGCGTCGGCGTCGTCCGGCGTGCGATAGGCGCCGATCTGTAGAAGAATTCCCGGCCCGGCCGGTGCCGCGCCCGGGGTCGCGCCATTCGTGGCCGCGTTCGTCATGGTCGCGTTCGTCATTGCCGCGTTATTCGTGGCCACGGCAGCAGCCGCCGCGCCGGTTCCCGTCGCCGGCGCCGGCGTGCCCGCGGTCTGCGTGCCCGGCCCCGGGATCAACGGCGAAAACAGCGGCTGATTGGGATCGTTGGAATCCGGCGTCAGGGTATCGGTAAGCCGCTGCACCTTGCTGACGAAGGGCACGGGAGCCTTCGTGATGTACACCGCAGTGCCGGCGGCGATGCCAAGCCCGACCACGAGGCCGCCGAGAAAGATGGAAAACAGCGCAGGAAGCCGGCCCGCCGCAGTCATACCCCCTCCTTTACATCCGTTCCGGGGCATGCACCCCGATCAGCCGCAGTCCGTTGCGCAGCACCTGCCGCGTCGCCAGCAACAGCGCAAGCCGCGCCGTCCGCAACCCGGCCTCCTCGACCAGGATGCGCTCGGCGTTGTAGAAGGCATGCAGGTCGGCGGCAAGATCCTTGCAATAGAACGCAATGAGATGCGGTGCCAGCGTTTCACCGGCCTCGCGCACCACATCCGGATATTCGGCGAGGCGCGCCATCAGGGCCAGTTCCTTCGGCGCCGACAGGCAGCCCACGTCCACCGCCCGGGCCGCAGCCTCGTCGAGCACCGTGCCCGTCTGTTCCGCCGCCTGCACCAGCACCGAGCAGATGCGCGCGTGCGCGTACTGCACATAGTAGACCGGGTTTTCTTCCGAATGGGAGAGCGCCAGATCCACGTCGAACGCGAACTCCGAATCGCACTTGCGCGACACGAGAAAGAAGCGGGTCGCGTCGCGCCCGACCCAGTCGACGAGATCGCGCAGCGCAACGTAGGTCCCCGCGCGCTTGGACATCTTGACCTCTTCCCCGCCGCGCAGCACCCGCACCATCTTGTGCAGCAGGTACTCGGGGTACCCGAGCGGAATCGACAGTCCGCGTACGCGCGAAAGAATCTGCAGCCCGGCGCGGACCCGGGCAACCGTGCCGTGGTGATCCGACCCCTGGATGTTGATCGCCCGCGTATGGCCGCGCTCGAACTTGACGAGATGGTAGGCGACGTCGGGCACGAAATAGGTGTACGTACCGTCGGACTTGCGCACGACCCGATCCTTGTCATCACGCAGATCGGCACGGGTGCCGCCCTCGGTTCCTTCCAGCGCCTCCGTCGTGCGCAGCCACAGGGCACCGTCGGCCTCGAAGCTCAGACCCGACTCGATGAAGCCGCGGACCGCGGCCTCGACCCGCCCGTCTTCGTACAGCGAGGATTCGAGATAGAAATTATCGAAATGCACGCCGATGGCATCGAGATCCAGATCCTGCTGGTTGCGCAGATACGCCACCGCAAACCGGCGCACCGCGTCCCGATCGTCGGGGTCTCCGCTCGCCGTCACCTCGACCCCGTCACGCGGACGAACCGTCGCCCTGGCGAGGAAATCGCGGGCGATCTCGACGATGTACTCCCCTTGGTAGCCGATCGCGGCCGTATCGATCTCGCGGCCCTGGAGCGCCCATGCGCGCGCCTGCACCGACGCGGCAAGCTGTTCGATCTGCACGCCGGCATCGTTGTAGTAAAACTCGCGGGTCACCGCCCAGCCGCATTCGGCCAGCACGTTGCCCAAAGCGTCGCCGAGAGCTGCCTGCCGTGCGTGTCCGAGGTGCAAGGGACCGGTGGGGTTGGCCGAAACGAATTCCAGCAGCACGGTCTTCCCGGCCCCTTCGGCGCACTCGCCGAAGGCGGCGCCTCGACGCAGGATCTCGCCGACCACCTGCCGCTTGCTGGCATCGGTCAGGCGCAGGTTGATGAACCCCGGGCCGGCCACCTCGACCGCCGCCAGCCACTCCGCCGCACCGGCATCGGCACGCAGACGGGCGGCGATCTCTTCCGCGATGGCACGGGGAGGACGGCCGAGCGGTTTCGCCAGTTGCAGGGCGACAGTGCAGGACAGGTCGCCGTGGGCGGCGACGTTCGGACGCTGCAGTTCGATCGCCGGGACGTGGTCGGACAGGGTCGCAAGCGCATCGCGAATCCGGTTCGCGATCGCCTGCCGCTGTTCAGCGAGCATGGAACGGGGCCAAGGAATACAGGAAACGACCGAGTTTACCGGAGCGGCGCAGGAACGCAGACCGCCCGCCGCGCCGCAGCCACCCGCACCCCGCCCTCTCCCGCGTGCAGGAGAGGGGGAACCCCTTCGGCCGCGGGGCCTATTGATCTTTCGCGAAATGGTTTACGACCATTTCGCGGACGCCCCCCTCCTCTCCGTCGGGGGAGAGGAGAAAAGGAGTGCGGGGCGGACGTCAAGCATTTGTCGAACGTTCACGAGCGCGAGCCGGTTGCTCGGGACTGCTCGATCAGCGCGTACGCGGAATGGTTGTGGATCGACTCGAAATTCTCCGATTCGACCCGGAACGCGACGACCCGGGGATCCTGGCGCAACGCCAGCGCGACGTCGCGCACCGTGTCCTCGACGAACTTCGGATTGTCGTACGCCCGTTCGGTGACATACTTCTCGTCCGGACGCTTGAGCACTCCCCACAACTCGCAGGATGCCGCTTCTTCGGCGACCCGGATCTGCTCTTCGATCGACATCGGTTCCACGGTCTCGACGTCGATGATGATGTGCGAACGCTGGTTGTGCGCGCCGTAGTCGGAGATGCGCTTGCTGCACGGGCACAGGCTGGTGACCGGCACGCAGACCTTCTGACGCACGTGCGCCACCGCGCACTCCATCGATGCGGTCAGCGTCACGTCGTAATCCATGAGGCTCCGAACGCCCGACACCGGCGCGGACTTGTCGACGAAGTACGGGAACCGGATTTCGATCCACCCGGTGTCGGCCTCCAGGTGCCGCAGCATTTCCTGCAGCAAGGCACGCAGCGACGCCATGGACATCGGCTCGCGATGGTTCTGCAGCACCTCCAGGAAGCGCGACATGTGCGTGCCCTTCCGTTCGCCGGGAAGTGCAACGAACATATCGAAGGTAGCAACCGTGGGAACCGGTCCATCGCGCCCCGCAACCGTCACCGGATGGCGCAAGGCCTTCACGCCGACCCGATTGATCGCGATATTGCGGGGATCGATTGACGACTGCACATCCGGCAGCAAAACCAATTCGCGTGCGTTCATAGCATTGTTCCTGTCATAGAAATTTTCCTGCTGCACGCCCGAAGACTGCGGAGTGTGCGCAACCGGACGGGGACGGCGGGACGAGACTCCCGGGAATATACCCGAGTACGACGATCAGGAATCGGGCGGACCGACAAACCGCCGCCGAAAGTAGCCACCCAAGACCGCCAGACATCCGGCAGTTTGCAGAACTTCGCCTGAGGCATCAATAAGTGACTCCCGCAAGTTCCGACCGACTTGTCTTTGTCCAGGAAATAGATATCGAAGACGACACAAACGCCCCGCTTTCCCAAGCACCGGATCCCGCCATCCGACATCGATATGGGAGTAGGATTTGCCCCTTCACGCCGCACCAGCGGCAATGCACCCCATTATATTTGTCCATGACAAAAATCTCCGCGGAGGACTTCGTCGACATCGGCGGCATCACCATCGCCGCCGTCGAGCGGGATACGGGCCTGACCAAGGACACCCTGCGCGTATGGGAACGCCGGTACGGCTTCCCGACACCGCTGCGCGACCGTTCGGGGCAGCGCGTGTACTCCCGCCGGGACATGGAAAAACTCCGGCTCATCAAGCGGTTGCTCGATCACGGCTACCGCCCGGGCAAGATCCTGCCGCTCGACCCGGCGGACCTGCTGCGACTCGCCGACGCGCTCCATCCTCCGCTCCAGCGCCGCGAGGGGGCGCACCCCCGCCCGGACATCGAGCCCCTGCTCGATCTTCTGCGCAAACATCGGGTCGAAGAACTGCGCCGGCAACTCAGCCAGTCGCTTCTGCGCCTCGGCCTCGCGCAGTTCCTGTCCGGCGTGATCGCCCCCTTCAATGCCGCGGTGAGCGACGCCTGGACACGGGGCAAGCTCGAACTCTTCGAAGAACACATCTACGCCGAAGCGATCCAATCCATCCTGCGCGGCGCAATCGCGGGCATTCCGCGCCCGGGCAGCGATCCGCCGGTCGTCCTGCTCACCACCCTGCCGCGGGAAACCCATGCGGTCGGTCTGCTGATGGCGGAGGCGTTCTTCGCCCTCGAAAGCTGCCGCTGCATTTCGCTCGGCGTGCAGACGCCCCTGCCCGACATCGCCCGTGCCGCCGAAGCGCTGCGCGCGCACATCGTGTTCGTGTTCTTCGGCGATTCGGCGAATGCCAGCCTGGTCTCCAGCAGCATCGCGGAACTGCGCGCGGCCCTCCCCCTGCAACACGAGATCTGGGTGAGCGGCAGCACGCCGGTCCTGGAACGCCGCCTGCCCGAACACGTGACCTATCTTCGAAGCCTGAGCGAAACCGGCGGTGCGCTGCTGCGCCGACGCCGGGCACGCATGCCCCGGGCCGACCAGTGATCGCGGCCCGCGGGTCCGGGGGCGCCCCCCCCCGGACCCAGGCCCGATGCATCTGCACGATATGCCACACTAGCAGGATGCACCGATCCATTCCCGCCCGTCTCGCCGCCCTTGTCCTGATTGCCGGCCTGCCCGGCGCAACGATTGCCGCGTCCGCCCCGCCGACCGCGGGCACCGGTGCGCTGCCGGCATCCGCCCGGCTCGAGTATGCGACGACGGCGACCATGCAGTGGATGGGGCTGCCGCTCACGCTGCGCGGCCACACCGTCATGACCTGGAAATTCGACGGCACGCATTACGACGCGCAACTGCGCATCGACCGGGTCGGATTCACGCAGCACTCCGAAGGCCGCCTGCAGGCCGACGGCGCGCTGGCCCCGGAGCGGTATACGGAAAAGCGGCCCTTCCACCACCCCGACGCCGTCATGCTGGACTGGGCCCGCGGTCAGGTGCGTTTCGGCGGCGCGACGAGCCATCCGGCGCCGAAACCCGGCGCACAGGACCGTCTCAGCGTCCAGTTCGAGTTCGCCCGTCGAATGGAACGGAACGCACAGGCATTCCACCCCGGCGACCGGGACCCGATCCGGCTCATCGGCACCCACGATGTCGACGACTGGAAATTCACCGTGGGTCCCGCCGAAACCGTCGGTACGGGCCTCGGTGCGATGCCGACGATCCACCTGTCCGCCCGGCGACCGGCGGGCCGGGTGGAAGAAACGATGGACATCTGGCTCGGCGCGAAGACCCGCTGGCTACCGGTGCGGATCCGGATCGTCGACCGGAACGGATCCGTGATCGATTCCGTACTGCAGACCGCAAGCATTCACTGAGCATCGCGCACGGAAGGGCCTGCCGCCCCGGACGTCCGCACGCGCGGGCCGAGGCGCGCGTACCGCCCGGGTCAACGCACCAGGATGTTGCCGAACTGCCACGGATCGTCGCGATCCAGCCGCTCCCGGAACAGGCGCTCCCGCCCCTGCAACGGGGTCCAGTCGCCCCAGACCCCGACCATTTCGCCGAGATAGGGCCGTGCGACCTCGAGCACGCGTCCGGAATCCATCTCCTCGGGGTCGACCACGCCGCGCGCCGGATTTTCGATCGCCCAGATCATGCCCGCCAGCACCCCGACGGCCGTCTGCAGCGTCGTGGCGTTGTTGTAGGGCGCAAGCCGGCGCGCCTCGGCGATGTCGAGCCGGGAACCATACCAGTACACGCCGTGCCGGTTGCCGCACAGCAACACCCCCAGTTCGTCGACGCCCTGCACGATCTCGTCGCGCAGCACGCGCCGCCCCGGCTGCAGGTCGAATCCCCGTCCACGGAACTCGTCGATCGACAGCATCGCATCGTTGCAGGGACGATATGCGTAATGAACGGTGGGGCGATACGCCGCGCGCCCCCCCTCTTCGACGGTGAGATATTCGGCGAGGGAAACCGATTCGCCGTGCGTGATCAGATACCCGTGATAGCTCCCGCCCAGAGGCGTCCAGCTGCGGACCCGGGTGTCGACCCCCGGCTGCTCGAGGTAGATCGCCGCCTGTGCCCCGACCGCGTGAGTGCGCGCACCCGCCGGCAGACCGCGTTCGTGCGTTCCCCAGCCCAGTTCCGCCGGCTGACTGCCTTCCGCAACGAAGGCTTCCACCGACCAGGTATTGACGAATTCGCCGACGCGCTTCGGCTCGCGGCCCACCTGGAAGTCGTACTCCGCCACATGAATGGCCTTGATCCCCAGCCGCATCGCGAGGCGCGCCCACGCGTCCCGCGATTCCGGTTCGTGCTCGCCCGCGCCTTCCCGGCGGGCGACATCCCGCAACGCCTGCTTGGCAAAATGCGAAACGAGCCCCGGATTGACTCCGTGGGTGAGCACCGCGGTGGGGCACGCTGATGCAGTCCGTCGATTGGCTGCCCGCGCCTGCTCCCGCAGCCAATAGTTGGTCCGCTCCGCAGGAGCGCGGCTGGCATCGGTGTAATGACCGGCCCACGGTTCGATGCAGGAATCCAGGTACAGTGCCCCGCGCTCCCCGCACAACGCGATGAGCGCGACCGACGAAACGTCGACGGCGAGATTCAGCAGAAAGTCCCCGGCCTGCAGCAACGGGGCGAGCACATCGCGATAGTTGGCCTTCGTTACCGGCTCGGCGCGGAAATCGGTCACACCGCAGGCTCGCGCGACATCCCGCCCCGCGTCATCCGCCGTGATGATCGTGATCCGGCGGGGATCCAAGGCGATGTGTCGCCGGATCAACGGCAACACCCCTTGCCCCACACTGCCGAAGCCGACCATCACCAACCGACCTGACAGCGATACGTTGTTTTTCTGGATCCCTTCCTCGGTCAATCCGTACACCTCGACAAAAAGACGGCATGTTTCGCGGTTCCGGCAAAACATGCACTCCGATGTTCTCGTTTTGAAATTTCGCCCTCGGAGCGGGAGAGGCCCGGTCCGGCACACGGCGCCGGGCTCCCGCGGCCGGGACCGGGCGGACGCGCGTTCCCCCGCCGGTTTGCGCCAGGCGCCGGGGAGCTTTCTTCAAGCGGACCAAGGGCGGGAATATAACGCGGATCTCCAGGATTGCGACCGGGATATCCGCAACCCCCAGTCCAGGGGATGCAAAGCCGGTGGTTCGGCGGGGACAGCGCACGCCGTTTCGCCCATAATCGGGCCTGCAATCCCCGCCCATGCTGGGCGCCGAATCTCCAGACACCGGAAGCAGACACCGGAAGTGCCATGGCGAACTGCCTGATTCTCGGTGCATCCCGCGGCATCGGCCGCGAGTTGGCACGCCAATATGCCGCCGCAGGCGACCGCGTGATTGCGACGGTGCGCCGGACCGCCGACGCGAGCGCCCTGCGCGACGCAGGTGCGGCCCGCGTCGTCGAGGTCGACCTCGCGCAGTCGTCGGCGGTGGAGATCCTGCAGGCCGCGCTCGCGGACGAACCGCTCGACGTCGCAATCATCGCGGCCGGCGTCTCCGGGCCGGTCACGACCGGCCTTGCCGCCCCCACCGCAGCAGAGTTCGATGCCGTCATGCATGCGAACGTCTACCCTGCAATGCAGGTCATCCCGCTGCTTGCCTACAAGCTCGCCGCCACGCACGGCAAGCTTGCCCTGCTGTCCAGCCGCATGGTGTTAGCGGCTGCGTAGAACCGCGGATATTTGCCGCGGTTTGCTGCTGGGGCTGGTTTGCGCCGGGCGCGGTTGGTCGGTATCGCTGAACGGCCGGTGGAGCGCTGGCTCTATAACGCCGATCCCGGGGTGGTGCCACCACGGCGATCCGCGGCGGATTCAGAAGGGTTCGAGCAGGTCGGCGGGGAACAGATCGAGTTGCACGCCGTCGGGTTTGGCGACGGCGGCGGGTTGGTCCTTGCGATGGCGGCGCCGGTAGTACCGCTTGATCTTGCGGTGGTAGCGCTCGGCGACGAGGTCACCCAGGGCGTAGAGCAGATCGACGAGTTGCGCGCAGGCTTCGCTGCTGGGTTCGTCGCCGGAGTCTGGCGACGGCCAGGGGAGTTGGTCGAATCGGGGGCCGGTCACGATTTGCGCTTGCGCCGCGCGGCGGCGCGTCGTTCGTTTCGTTCCTGGGCTTCCTTGAGGCGGTAGGACTCGCCTTCGAGGGCGATGATCTCGGCGTTGTGGATGAGCCGGTCGATCAGGGAGACGACGCAGGCGGCGTTGGGGAAGACCTCGTGCCACTGGGAGAACGGTTTGTTCGTCGTGATGACGGTGCTCTTTTTCTTGTAACGGCGGTTGGTCAACTCGAAGAGCAGATCGGCGTGGCGGTTGGAGTAGGACAGATAGCCGACCTCGTCGATGACCAGCAGATCGAATCCAGCGTAGTAGCGCAGCCTGCGCTGGAGGGCCGAGTCGCTGTCGATGCCGGCGAGTTCACCGAGCAGTTGCCCGGCGGTGATGAACAGGACCGTGTGGCCGGCGAGCAGGGCCTGGTGGGCGATGTTCTGGGCGATGGTGGACTTGCCGATTCCGTTGGGTCCGACCAGCACAGCGTTGGTCGCCTCGGCCATGAACTGCAGATCCATGAGTTCCGCGACGGCGGCGCGGTCGCAGCGGGTGGGCCAGGCCCAGTCGAAGTCGGCCAGGGGTTTGAAGGCGCCGATGCTGGCGCGGCGAAGCCGGCGCTCCATGCTGCGGCGGGCGCGCTCGGTTTCCTCCCATTCGATGAATTGCGCCACCCACTCCGCAGCGCCGATCTCGGACCAGTGGGCGAGGATTCCGTTCAAGCGCAGCTGAGCGGCGCGCTCACGCAGGTTCGCATTCGGGTTCGTCGTCATCGGGGCGTTCCGTGAGTTGGTCGTAGGAATCGAGCCGGTGCGGCCGCACGGCGACGTCGCGGCTGCGCAGGTGCTCGGGCAGGTGAACGGGGGTGGGCGGCGGCTCGCCGCGGGCGTGGCGCCGGGCGTCGAGCGCCAGACGCACCGCATTGGGGTGCGGAACGCCGCGCGCGAGCGCGTCGCAGACGGCCTGGTCGAGCTCCTGCGCCGGGTAGCGCTGCAGCAGGGCCATGAGCCCGCGGGTCACCGCTCCGAGGTTGTAGCCGTGGGCGGCGGCCTGCACGAGCAGGTCCTTCACCGCCGGAACGCAGGCAACGAGCGCGTCGGTCGTACGGTGCTGGCGGGCGCTGCGCTTGGCGTTCTCCAGCGCCCGGATATGGCCAGGATCCTCGATTTGCTGGCCGCGGTCGTAGCTGCGCGGGTGGGAGGCGATGACCTTGGCGCCGTCCATGATGCGCACCACGGATGTTGTGGCCAAGACGGTCAGACTGCGGCGCACGTACTCGGCCGGGACCGAGTAGTCGTTGGTGTCGAACCGGGCGTAGGGAGTCTTGCCGATGTTGACTTCGATGCGCTCGGCCACCGGGAAGTCGTCCTCGGGCAGCGGCACAAGCAAGGGTTGCTCCTGAGCGAAGGCGTCGCGCACGCGGACCGTTCGGTCCTCGGGACAGGGCCGCTCCATGGCTTGGCCGTCGCACCAGGCTTGGGCTTGGGCGTTGAGATCGTCGATGTCGGCGAACTGCCGCGCGGCGAAGAAGGCCTCCCGTACGTAGCGGATCGCGCGCTCCACGCGCCCCTTCTCGTTGCCGCGGGCCACCGCCACCGGGCGGGGCTCGAAGCGGTAATGGGCCGCGAACGCAAGCAACGTCGGGTGGAAGCGGATCGCGTCGCCGTGGCGCTCCAGCACCGCGCTCTTGAGGTTGTCGTAGAGCAGCACCCTGGGGCAACCGTTCCAAGCATGGAACGCCTGCAGGTGCCCGTCGAGGAAGATGGCTTGCCGCGCGTCGAGATAGAACCGCAGGAAGATCCGGCGCGAGTAGGACAGCACCATCACGAAGCCCATCAGCGGCCGCTGCGCCTGGCCCACCTGGAGGTGCCCGAAGTGTGCCCAGTCGACTTGTCCTTGTTCGCCCTGCAGGGTGCGAAGACGCAGGTACGCCTCGGCCGCTTTCCTCGGCCGAAGCAGCGCGACACGGTGCCGGAAGTGGCTCGAGCTTCCGCGGTAGCCGCGCTCCCGAACCATCTGGAAGAGCCGTGCCGCAGTGAGCGTCGGGAAGCGCGTCAGGGTATCGGCGATGAATGGCACGAACGCATCGACTTGCGAAACGCGTGGCCTCCGGTTGATCCGCGGCACGCCCGCCTGCGTCAACACGCGCTCCACCGTGCTGTGATGCACGTGCAACTGCTCCGCGATCGTGTTGATCCGCCACTTCTCGACGTGGTAGTAGCGCAGAATCTGCGCCTCAAGTTCGCGATCGATGCCCATGCAAGCCGCCCGGTATCCAGGAACCCGCCGGACGGCCTCGGCCCACGAAGTCCTGCCGCACCCACGGCGCGCAGCGCGCGCCGCAGAAGCAACATCGAACCCCGTCGGCCGCGACTTCCGGCGCAACGGCGGGCAGTAGATCATCCGAGGCGGTGGCGGCGAAACCCTGATGCGTCACTTCCTTGCGCCGCAGCCGGTACCGCTGCGACCGGGCCGCGTGCCGGAACCGCCCGGCACGGCTCGTCTGGTACCGGCGACCCGCCGCGCGCAGCGATGCCTGCCTGGCCTGTCGTGAACACTCCCGACCGCAGTAAATCTGCCCGCGGTCGCAGCGCCGGCAGACCACCACCTGCGCGCGGCAGCGGGCGCAAAGAAACATCCGACCAGTTTCCTGTTCCGGCATCGGCGCTTCGGCTCCCCAACCGAAGCGCGGTAGACGCCGCGCGCAGCCAGTGCAATACTGTGCTCGCACGCGTGCTTCCGGTACGCAGTGTCGGGCGCGGCGGCGGAGCGTGCTTGGCGGTATGAACCGTCGCCGCGCTTGCGTTTCTTCGGTGTGCCGATTATCCGAGCATCGCCCGGAATCCCCCGTTCTCAAGCAAACGCCGGCTTCGCCATCCCGCCGGTCGTTCACAACGCGTCTTCGTTACGCACCCCGCTTGCGAAGCAGGCATCGGGGAGGCGCCCTGCGGGCGCCAAAACCGGAAAAGAAAAAACCGAAAACCCCCTCCCGCCTACTGCATCCGGGAACCCAGGGCAATACCTCGACAAAACTCCGCGGCAAATAGTCGCGGTTTCTCGCAGCCATTCACACATGGGGTCGATCGGCAGCATGACGGAGGCCAACTGGTGGCTGTATCGCGCCAGCAAGGCCGCGCTCAATGCGGTACTCAAGTGCGCGGCCGTCGAACTGGGGCCGCGCGGCGTGGTCTGTATGGCGCTCCACCCCGGATGGGTCCGGACCGACATGGGCGGCCCCAACGCCGATCTGGGCGTCGAAGAAAGCGCCGCGGCACTGCGCCGGGTGATCGCCGCCGCCAACAGTTCCCACAACGGTCGTTTCCTCAACTTCACCGGCGAGCAGATCGAGTGGTGAACCTTCCGCCGGAAACGGCACGCGATCGGACCGCCGTCTCGACCCCCGACAACACGCCGCCATGCCTCCTCCTTCGATTCTTGCCGGCCTGATCTTCGGCGTCTGTGGCCTGTTTGCGGCAGGCACCATCGAATTCCTCCTCCGCTCGTTCGCGGAGGATGCCGGCATCAACCGCTGGATCTTCGCCGCCGTGCCCGGCCTGTTCGCGATGCTCTACGCCATCCTGGTCTACCAGGATGCCAAGAAGAAGGTGCGCCGCATCATCGAATCGATATCCCGCGGCATCCTCATCGCGCTGCTGAGCTGGCTTTCGGTATCGGCGCTCATCACCTGGGCATGGTGTGCAGACGGGCAGGCCATGCGCTGCTTCAGCGAGACCCTGCTCGTATCCGGCATCGTCGGGGGCGGCCCGATGCTGGTGGCCGCGATCTTCGCAGGCTGGGTCTCGGGGCTGCTGATCACCCAGCCGGACCGGAAGTCGCCCGCTCGGCAAGGCGTGGTGAATGGCGGCGCAGAGGTGCCGGCGGCGCCGGCAATCGGAGCGGAACGACGCCTCCCTACACCCCCCAGGTGACGTCGGCGCCGGATCGCTGCGCCGCGCGCAGCATCGCAACCAGCGGGAATGCCCGCTGCGCCAATCCGACGGGCGGTTCAGCTGCGCGGTCGCCGTCCCCGGCACCGGCCTCTTCCTGCCGGGTGTCGGCGAGCCACTTTTCCTCCTCGACCGCCCCGGTCAAGCGCTCGATCGCGTCCGCGAGCTGATTCACGGGGATCACCCCGCGCTCGGTCATGGGCTTGCCGATCAGCGCGAGTAGCCGCTGCGCGGTATCGCCCATCATGACGATCTCGCCGGCGGCACGGGAACGAAACACCACGATCGACACGTCATCGCCCTCCGGGAAAAACGGAATCGTCCGGCGCGCCGCGAACCCACCGCACACCCCGCTCGAAAGGAAGCGTGTGGTGGACGAAGGCAGGGCCGCGCGCGTGTTCCGGACCTTGCCGGACCCGCCATCGAATCCTCGCCGCCGAATTCTTGCGGCCGAATTCTTGGAGTCATGACGGACCGATTATGGTACGTTTATCCGCCACCCGGAGCCACGGAAAACCGACGACGAGGAGGACGGACCATGGGCAAAGGCGATACGCGCACGCGGCGCGGCAAGATTTATAACGGCAGCTACGGCCGGACCCGTCCGCGGCGACCGAAAAAAAAGGCGGTCAAGCGCGGCTGATCGCGGCACCGCGACGGCGCCGGATCTCCCCAGTCCTTCAGTACCCGTTGGCGGCACCGGCCGGATCGGTCGCGGCAGCGGATCCGCCCTGCAACTCGATGTAGCGTTGCCGGTCGGCATCGAACTGCTGGTTCACCCGCTGCATCTCCGCCTGCGCCTGATCGCGAACCTGCCGCTGCTGGCGCAGGAGGATGCGGTTATCCTGAAACTCCTCCTGCAGGCGCGCGGGCATCGGGTGATGCAGGTAGAACTCCGCGTCCTCGTCGAGCCGCTTCCGTTCACGCTGGTATTGGGCGATCGCGGCATCCGCCCGCTGGATGGTGGCCTGCAAGCCGGCCAAGGTCTGTCGGCGCGCAGCTTCGATATCCGCGACGCTGGTATACGTCGTGAGCAGCGCGCGATCCCTCCGCTCCCGCTGGAGTCGGGCCTCCTCCTGTTTTCGCCGGGCTTCGTCGGCGGCTTCCTGCGCCTTCTTCTGTTCCGGGGTCAGCGGCGCAGGAATGATCTCGCGCACGGAACCGTCCGGATTCAGCACCCGGATCTCATGATTGCGGCAGGCCGCCGGGATATAGTCGCCGGTGAACATCTGACCGGATCCGGTCGTGCAGATGTACATCTGGGCGTGCGCAGCCGCTGCCGCGCACAGCGCGGCAGCGACGGGCGCGCGCCAGGACCTATACCCCATACCGCTCCCGGTAGCGCTCCAGCGCCGGCAGGACTTCGCGCGCCGACTGCGCAAACGCCGAACCGGAGTGTAGGAATCGCAACAGGTCGTCGAAGCCGGCAATCGAGATGACCGGGGTCCCCGTCGTGCGCTCGAAGGCCTGCACGGCCGACTCCGAAGACAGCGCGGCGTCGCTCCCGATGCGTTCCTTGCGATCCAGCATGATCACCACCCCCGCGGGCTGCGCACCGTGCGCCCGGATCAACTCGACCGCCTCGCGCTTCGCGGCACCGTCGGTAATCACGTCGTCGATGATCAGGACCCGCCCGCGCAAGGGCGCGCCGACGAGCACGCCACCTTCGCCGTGATCCTTTGCCTCCTTGCGATTGTATGAAAACGGCACGTCGAGCCCGGATTCGGCCAAGGCCATCGCCGTGGCCGCAGCCAGGGCAATCCCCTTGTACGCCGGGCCGAACAGCATGTCGAACTCGATCCGACCCTCCGCCCGCGCGGCGAGGATCGTCTGCGCATAGAATCCCGCGAGTTGCCGCAGGCTGGCCCCGTGGTCGAAACGGCCGGCATTGAAGAAATACGGAGTCCTGCGCCCGCTCTTGGTGGTGAACTCGCCAAAGGACAAAACTCCCGCCCCCAGGGCGAACTCGATAAACCGCTCGGACCGCTCTTGCACGCTCTCCATCCTCCAATCTGATTCCCGTCAGATCGGAGCGTACCGCAAGGCGTGGGCCGACGGCTTCCCGGAAAAAACCCATGCTTCGAATCGTCAGTTGCAACGTCAACGGCCTGCGCTCCGCAGTGACGAAAGGACTCCTGCCCTGGATCACCCGGACCGACCCTGACATCCTGTGCCTGCAGGAGGTAAAGGCGCAGGAGGCGGATCTTCCCGAGGCCCTGCTCCGGCCCGAATCCCGCCATGCGATGTACCACTTCGCCGAAAAGAAGGGATACAGCGGCACGGCGCTGATCGCCAAGACCGCCCCGCGCGACGTCCAGATCGGATTTGGCAATGCCGAGTTCGACCGCGAAGGCCGCTACGTCGAGGCGGAATTCGCCCATGCGACGATCATCAGCGCCTATTTCCCCTCGGGATCCAGTTCGCCGGAGCGCCAGGCCGCGAAATTCCGCTTTCTCGACGTCTTTCTTCCCCATCTGCGCGCGCTGCGACATCGCGGCCGAGAAGTCATCCTGTGCGGCGACGTCAACATCGCGCACCAGGAAATCGACCTCAAGAACTGGCGGTCGAATCAGAAGAATTCCGGATTCCTCCCTGAGGAGCGAGCGTGGATCTCGGCCCTTTTCGAGAAGGAAGGGTGGGTGGACGTCTTCCGCCGAATCGATCCGCGCCCCGAGCAGTACACCTGGTGGAGCAACCGGGGCCGCGCATGGGAAAAGAACGTCGGGTGGCGCATCGACTACCAGATCGCCACCGAAGGCGTTGCCGCGACGGCACGACAGGCCGCGATATTCAAGGAGCAACGCTTCAGCGACCACGCGCCGCTGATCATCGACTACGACTTCGCGCTGTGACGCCTCGGAACGGGTAGATCCGGCTCCTGCGACCAGTAGTACGCGCCGAAGCGCATGCGGTGCGTCGCGCCGTCGCGCCCCTGGTCGGTTTCATGGCGGCGCAGGGCCTCGGCGATCATTTCGCTGCGCACCTGCGCCCACAGTTTGCGGGTCAGTTCCGACAGCGCCTGCGCCGACTCGTCGGTGATGCCGTCGGCAAACACGCTCTGCTCGAGCATCGGGTCCTGCCCGAGCAGGTTGCCCACCGCGGCGCACGCATGGTCGGAGAGGTTCGCCCCGAACAGATCGAGCATCTCGCGCGACCCCGGCGGCGGCACGAAGCCCTCGCGGTTCGGCAGCACCGTCTCGACGCCCTTCACCATCTGCACCTGGACCAGTCCCAGGCGCACCAGCTCCGCCAGCACCGTGTACGGATGCACATCCCGCGTGACGCTGCGCGCCAAGGTCTCGAACGACGGCTCCTCGCCGTGCCGCGCAAGCGGCTTCGGACGCCGGCGCCGGTCCCGATACAGCGGATCCTGGACCCAGCGGGCAAACACCTGCGAGCTGATCGACGCCTCGTGCGCCACCCGATCGCCCAGCCCGCCCTGGCGCCACGCCCGCACGTCCTTGCGGTGCACCCCGCTCAGTGCGCTCAGCGCCGAGTCCGTATCGGCCTGCCCGGTCCGCAGCAGTTCGATGCGCGCCTGCTCGAGGATCAGCGGCTTCAACTGCGCGGCGAGCCGGGTGTAGTCCACCCCGCTCGCCAGCAGCATGCGCAGCATCGGGCCCAGCACGACCGCGGCCGCACGCAAGGCGTCATCGGCCGCCGGCGCGGGCTGCGCGGGAGCGGCAAGGTTGACGATCTGGCGCGACGGACGTCCCATGAATGCAGTATAACAAAAACTCGTGATGAGTGGGATTGTTTCCCATGCTATCGTCACCCCCGGAAACGTCGCATCACGCCCCCGTGACGCCCCCCCCCCTTCGTGGCGGCTCGTCCGGCGCCGATCCCGCCGTCAACCGGCCCCCGCCGAAAAGGAGCGCCAGACCATGCTCGCGATCGCACCACCCGACACCCGGCGCACAACGGCGCCGGAGGATCTCGCCTTGCACCCGCTTCCGGCCGGTCGCGGCGAGGTGGCGCCCCTTCCCGGGATCGCGCTTCGCCGGGCCCTGCTGGAACGCCGGCTGCGGGTGGCCTACCAACCGATCGTCCGCCTGCACGATGCGCGGATCGTGGGTCACGAGGCCCTGGCCCGGATCCTCGATCCGGCCGGGCAGCTCCTGGCGGCGGATTCGTTCATCGATACGGCGGCGGAGATGGCGATCGAACCGTACATCGACAGCGACGCCTCCGAACAGGTCATGACCGCCGCCCATTCGGAACCCAATCCGTTCCTGCCGGATCGAGGCAAGCGTTTCATCAATTGCTCGAGTGCGTTCCTGATCGATCCGACCCGCGTCCAGCGGCTTGCGGAGCGCCACCGCCGCTGGGCCAGGGCCCGGACCTGGTCGCGTGACGAGGACGTCCCGTGGGTTCTGGAAATCACGGAACGCAATCTGGACGTCTGTCCGCAACGGCTGCGCAGCACGGTCGCGCCCCTGCTGGACCTCGGATTCCAGCTCGCGCTCGACGATTTCGGGAGCAAGAACAGCGCGTTTCCCCACCTGCTGCAAATGCCGATCCGCTACCTGAAGATCGACAAGGGCCTGGTACAGGGGGCCATGACGGATGCCCGTTCCGAACTCGCGCTGCATCGCGTGGCGGATCTGGCCCGGGGTCTGGGGATGACCGCCATTGCCGAAGGGATCGAGACCCCGGCGATGCGCGACCGGGTTCTCGCTGCCGGAGTCGCGTGGGGGCAAGGCTATCTCTGGGGCATGCCGTCCCCCCACGCCTCCCATGGAATGCCGCCCGCCCCCCATGACAACACTGTTACGCAAAGTTTCAATCACTGAACGATTTCTGAATACACGATTCAGCAACGATTCATTGCACCCCCGCATAGTCTCGTCATGCCAGTTCGCAACAGAAACGCGGACGCCGATTTTCAAAACCAACCTGATGAGGTCAACCATGTCGAACCAAGCTTCCCATCCCAGCCAACCCGGATTTCTGGGCATCCTTTCGTTCATCCTGATGGCGACGCCGCTGTTGCTCGTGCCGGCCGCATTCCTCGCGTTTGACGATGCCGCCTACCGTGCCCAGACGATCGTCACCGGACTGGAGTGGACCGTCGTTGCCGCGGGAATCGCGCTGGCGCTGCGTGCACTGGCCCGATCCGGCAGCCAACCGGGATCCCGGTCGCCGGCGGAACAGGCGATCTGAGCGGAAAAATCTCCCGCGCCTTCCGGCCGATGCCGGAAGAATCTCCCCGGCGGACCCTGCGGTCCGCCGCTTCTTTTGGGCAGCCGCCGGCCGGGCGCGGCGGCCGCAACCGCGAAAATGAGAATTGGAATCTTTCCGACCACTTAATGTCGGGATATGGTCGTTCGACGTCACCGGAAAATCATCGGCGCGGAATATCGGGGTGCGCGCGCAGCTGGGCGCGGGGCCACGCGGTGATCCGCTTCCCAACAGCGATTCCCGGAGTCCGGAATGACATTCATGATGAACCGCAAGGTGGGCACCCGTCTCGGGGCTGCCTTTGCAATCGTATTGGTCCTGATGGCTTCGGTCATCGCCATCGGCATCGGCGGCATGGCCGCGATGAGCCGCGACACGCAGCTTCTCGCGCAACATCGCGTGGCGCAGCTGATCGCGCTCGGCGAAATGAAGGATCGGGCCGCCGAGATCACCCGCTCGGTACAGGGAATCCTGCTTGAAACCGACCCCGCCCGAATCCGCAAGCAGAGCGAGACCATCGAACGCGATCGCGCCGCAATCGGTCGCATTCTGGACGAGATCGTGCAGCGCGCGCTGACCGGTCACGGAAAGGGCCTGGCGGAAATGGTGCAGAACGCTCGCAACCCGTACGTCGAAAGCCAGGAAGCCCTGATGGCCCTCCTCGCATCCGGCAAGCGGGAGCAGGCGCTGGCCTACCTGAATTCGACGTTCGACGACCGGCAGTCGCGCTACTTCGCCGCGATCAACGCGTATTCGGAGTTCCTAGTCCACCTCGCAACGTCCACGGGCGACAAGGCGGAAACGAATTACCAGTTCGACAAGACGCTGATGCTTGCGATGGGAGCGATCGGACTGGTCCTGGCTTCCCTTCTGGCGCTGCTCGCGACCCGTTCGATCACCGGTCCGATCGCGGAAGCGGCAAAAATCGCCGGCGCGGTCGCATCCGGCGACCTGACGGTGCGGGTTGCCGCGCCGCCCAGTACCGATGAGGTCGGAAAACTCCTTGCCGCCCTCGGAACGATGACCGAGGGCCTGGTCAAAATCGTCCGCGACGTCCGAACCGGCGTTGATTCGGTATCGACGGCAAGCGGCCAGATCGCCGCGGGCAACCTCGACCTTTCGAGCCGCACCGAGGAACAGGCGTCCTCGCTCGAACAGACTGCGGCCTCGATGAAGGAACTGGCAGATACGATCCACCAAAGCTCCGAGCGGGCCCAGCAAGCGAATCAACTCGCCGGGTCGGCACGGGACGCCGCCATCGGCGGCGGCGCGGTCGTCGACCAGGTCGTTCGAACCATGGGAGAGATCGCTACGGCGGGTGGGCGGATGACCGAGATCATCAACGTGATCGACGGCATCGCGTTCCAGACGAACATTCTGGCTCTGAACGCTGCGGTCGAGGCGGCGCGCGCCGGCGAGCAAGGGCGCGGGTTCGCCGTCGTCGCCGGCGAAGTGCGGAATCTCGCGCAGCGCAGCGCCCAAGCCGCCCAGGAAATCAAACAGATGATCCAGAGCAGCGCCCAGAAGATCGAGGCGGGGTCGAAGCTGGTGGCCGACGCCGGAGCCTCGATGGAGGAAATCGTCCGGCAGGTGACGCAGATTACCGACCTGATCGGGGAAATCAACGGCTCGGTGATGGAGCAAAGCACCGGAATCGCCCAGATCAATAGCGCCGTGATGCAAATGGATCAGGCGACGCAACAGAATGCGGCGCTGGTCGAGGAGTCCGCGGCCGCCGCCGACAGCCTGCGGAAGCAGGCCGACGAGCTTGCCCATACCGTGGCGATGTTCCGCCTGTCCGGGCTCGAGGCGCGGCAAGCCGCCGAGCCGGCTCGGGCGTGGTCCGGGATGGACTTCCAGGCGGCTCCGGCCGTGTCCTGACGGCAGCGTCGCTCGACGGGCGCCGTCGCGGAACGCGTCAGGCGTCGGCGGCCATGCCGCGGGATGGGGGGCGGTATGCTGGCGGCCGCGCGGTTTTCCGCCCGGCACCATGCGTTTTGCGCGCGGAGGTTGCCGCTCGGCAATCGCGATGCGCGCGGCCGCATGCCGCGACACCCCACGAAGGAGCCTCTTTGAACGGCAACCCGGCATCCGGATGGCGGGTCTACCGCGACCCCCGGGTCCTGCGCATGCTGGTGCTCGGCTTCGCCGCCGGCCTGCCCCTGCTGCTCATCTATGGAACGCTTTCCTTCCGGCTGCGGGAGGCGGGGGTCGACCGCGCGACCATCGGATTCCTGAGCTGGGTTGCGCTGGTCTACGCGTTCAAATGGGCCTGGGCGCCCTTCGTCGACCGGTTCGACATTCCGGTTCTCGGCGCACGGCTCGGACACCGGCGCGCCTGGCTGCTCGCGGCACAGTGCGCCGTGGCCGGCGGGCTGCTGTGCATGGCGCGGCTCGACGCGCAAACCCAGCTCCCGCTGCTTGCGGCCAGCGCCTTGTTCACGGCCTTCGCCGGCGCCACCCAGGACATCTCGCTCGATGCCTACCGCATCGAATCGGCGCCGCCGGAACTGCAGGGGGCGCTCGCCGCCGCGTATCAGACCGGATACCGCATCGGCATGATCTGGGCCGGGGCCGGTGCGCTCTGGCTCGCCGCCCGCGCCGCGCCGACGCCCGCCGGGTACCATCCCGGCGCCTGGGCGGCGGCCTACGGCGTGATGGCTGCCTCGATGATCGCCGGCATGCTGGCCGTGCTGGCCACGCCATACCATGCGAAGCCCGCGCCGCCGCCGCGGCAGGACGGCGCGTCCCCGCCCGGAATCCTGGCGCCGTTCGCGGACCTCGCACATCGCTACCGCCGTCACGCCCTGGCGCTGCTCGGCCTGGTCGCGACCTATCGCCTCGCGAACATCGTCATGGGGGTCATGGCCAACCCGTTCTACCATGACATCGGCTTCACCAAGGACCAGGTCGCGGCGGTCTCCAAGATCTATGGACTGGCGATGGCGATCGTCGGCGGCTTCGTCGGCGGCGCAATGACCGCACGCCATGGCATCGCCCGCATGATGTGGATCGCGGCCGCGTTTTCGTCGGCCTCGATCCTGCTCTACGCATGGCTTGCGACGCGCGGCGCGGATCTCACCGTCCTCATCCTGGCCGTTTCCACCGACAACTTCGCCGAAGGAATCGCGGGTACGGTGTTCATCGCCTTCCTGTCGGCGCTGACCCGTTCCGAGTACTCGGCCACGCAATACGCGGCGCTGTCCTCGTTGACCCTGCTGCTGCCGAAGTTCATCGCCGGGTTTTCGGGTGTGGCCGTCGACGCCGTCGGCTACCCGGCATTCTTCGCCGCGTGCGCGGCAAGCGGCGGCGTCGCCCTGGGATTCCTGTGGATCGTTGCGCGGGTCTCGCCGGCGGTGCTCGGTGGCCCGCGGTCGTAGCGCGGGACGGCGGACCGCCGACCTACCGGGTCAGTCCCGCATAGAGCTGCGGCAACCGCTCCGGAAGGCGCTGCACGTGGTCCAGCACCATGTAGTTGCGGGCGCCGAAGATCCGGCTGACATAGTCATCGGCACGCGGATCGAGACTCAGGCAGAAGGTCATGATGCCCTGTGCGGCCGCATCTTCCACCGCTTTCTTCGCGTCGAACCGCAGATACTGCGGGTCCCGGACGTCGACGTCCGCCGGTTCGCCGTCGGTGACGACCAGCAGCAGCTTCTTCACGGATCGCTGCGCCTTCAGATGATGGCTTGCGTGCCGGATTGCCGACCCCATGCGGGTCGAAAACTGCCCGGTCATGCCGGCGATGCGCGCCTTCGGAACCTCGTCCCAGGCCTGATCGAAATCCTTGAAGCGAAAGTAGTCGACGTTGTGCCGGCTGTCGGAGCAAAAGCCGTGGATCGCGAACGGATCACCCACCTTGGCGATGGCGTCGGAGAGCAGCACGCACGCCTGGCGCGTCAGATCGAGCACCGAGTGCTCCTGTCCATGGACCGTCTCATTCGTCGATTCGGAAAGGTCGAGCAGCACCAGGATCGAGATGTCGCGCGTATTCCGGACCGAGCGCATCATGATGCGCGGGTCGGGCTGGGAGCCCTGGCGGATGTCGATGAAACCGGATACGGCGGCATTGAGGTCGATCTCGTCGCCATCCTCGAGCTTGCGAATCCGCTGGACGCCCTGCGGCTGCATCGCATCCAGGAGGAACTTCATGCGATGGATTTCGCGCTTGTAGCGGGCGACGATCTCGTCGATGACCGCGAGATCACCCGTCTTGGCCCGCTTTTCCAGCACCGTCGTCCATGCCGGGCGTTCGAGCTGGATCTGGTAGTCCCACTCGCCGTAGTGGTACGGCTCGGATACCGGCTCCCTGCCCTCGCGTTCGTTGTATGATTTTCCGTCGTCCTCGTACGGAAACAGTTCCGTCGCCAGGACCCAGATTTCCTGCGCGTCATCGCCGGCCGTCTCGACGTCGATCTCGTTGGCCATCTCCATGACGTTGACGTACTTGCGCACCTGCTCGACGGTTTCGTAGCCCGCCTCGGCCGCCTTGTCGAAATCGAACTCCTCGAACTCCCAGAAATACCGATTGTCGTCGCGGTACGGAGCGCGGAGCAGATCGGTGCGGGGATGAAACGACAGACGTTTTTCCGTGAAGCGATGGGCCAACTGCACCCCGATGTCCCAGGAGATCCGGTTGTCGCCGAGCCGGTCCGCATGCTGCCGGAACAGCGCCCGGCCCTCGGCGATCCAGGGATCTTCATCCGCGTAGCCGTCGTCGAGCAGCGCGCGCGCCAGCCGGTCGAAATAGTCGCCCGCGGAGGCGTTCATTGCCGGTGTCGCCGTATGCAGGCGCGACCAGAGCTGGCGCAATCCCGGAAAGCGCCGGATCGCCAGGGTCTCCACGCGCGCGTCTTCGATGATGGCGATGACGGCCATCTGCAGCGGGTTGAGCGCCTCGGCCGAAATCGGCTGCCGCGTCTCGGCGACATGGGCCGCGCAGTGCGCTGCGGCGGCGCGATAGAGCTCCAGGCCGGAGATCGCCTCGCCCTCGCCCGGGGCAAAGTCGTCGAATGCATCCGGGAGGTGCAGCAGGTAGTCCTCGATGTACGGCCGCAACCCCTCGCGGCTCTCGAAATCGCCGGATGTCGGCCGCATGAAGAAATCGCGGCCCCACAGCGCGCGCAGATACATGTTGATGCGACGCTGCACATCGACCAACAGGGTTCCCTTGCGCTCCTTCTGCAGGATCGCCTGCGACTCCTTGGTTTCGAGGGAGAAGTAGCGGATCTGCTCCTCGTAATCGGTGCGATGCGCGTGGGCGCCCCAGAGCGCCCAGCGGCGCAGCCCTCCGAGCGTGAGGTTCTGGAACAGCACCTCGAGCTTGTCGAGCATCGGGCGCACGCCGCGCGGCGCCTGGGCGATCAGGGTGTTGATGAACTGCAGATAGCTGCGGAAGAGTTCCGCGTCGGCCAGGCGGTTGGCGGCGGTGGGCGCCGTGGCGAGCAGCAGTTCGATCACCGCGCCCGAGGTCTTCGACGCCAGCGTCAGCGCCGTGGTCGCCAGATCGGCGACCACGTCTTCGCCGACTTCCTTGGCCACGCGGGGCGCATCCTCGATCCAGGTTTCGACGAGTGCATCGCCCCGACCCAATCCCCGCAGAGCGGACACGCCCTTGAGATAGTTGTCGAGGCCGCGGGGCGAGAGCACCCGGGTCGCCGCATGCCACCCGGCATCCAGCGATTCGCGCAGTTGCGGGCTCAAATCCTCGAGCAGCTCCGCATAGTCGTCAAGATGGATCGCCACGTGGCCTCCTGCCGCGCCATCAGAAGAAGGTCGTCACCGCGGCGTCGAGCGCGTCGCGCATGTCCGGATCGTCGGTGATCGGGCGCACCAGCGCCACGCGGCAGGCGGCCTGGGGCGAGACGCCCTTGGCGATCAGGCTGCCTGCGTAGATCAGCATCCGGGTCGACAGTCCTTCGTCGAGGCCGTGCCCTTTGAGATTGCGCGACCGCTCGGCGATCGAGACGAGCTTGCCCGCGATGCCGGCATCGACCCCGGTTTCGTGCGCGACGATCTCGGTCTCGACCTCATGCTGCGGGTAGGTGAAATCCAAGGCGCCGAACCGCTGCTTGGTCGACTGCTTGAGATCCTTCATCAGCGACTGGTAGCCGGGGTTGTAGGAGATGACGATCTGGAAGTCGGGGTGGGCCCGCACCAGCTCACCCTTCTTCTCGAGGGGAAGCACGCGCCGGTTGTCGGTCAGCGGATGGATCACCACCGTGGTGTCCTGCCGGGCCTCGACCACCTCGTCGAGGTAGCAGATGGCGCCGTGGCGGGCGGCGATCGCGAGCGGGCCGTCCTGCCACTGCGTGCCTTCGGCGGAAAGCAGGAAGCGCCCCACGAGGTCGGAAGCGGTCATGTCCTCGTTGCAGGCGACCGTGATCAGCGGCTTGCGCAGCTTCCAGGCCATGTATTCGACGAAGCGCGTCTTGCCGCAACCGGTCGGGCCCTTGAGCATCATGGGCATGCGCGCCGAGTATGCCGCCTCGAACAGGTCGACCTCGTCGGCGACCGGGTGGTAATAGGGTTCCGTTGCGATGTGATACTGGTCGATGATGTTGGACATAACGTGCTTCCGGAAGGGATGGGAACGGCGTCACGGGAGGGGCGGCGGTGGCCGCCCCTCGGATCACGACGTTCGGATCAGACCGTCTTGCCGCGGTAGATCACCATCGCGGCGCCCTGCGACTGCTTGAAGTTGTCGTAGCCGACCAGACGGACGTGGTTGTCGGGGTTGGCCTTCTTGCAGGCTTCGGCCTCCGCCAGGACCTTGTCGACGTCGGTTTCGCCGAACATCGGCAGCTTCCACATGTACCAGTAGGAATCCATCAGGTGCTCCGGCTCGGTGTGCTCGATCGCCGGATTCCACCCCTTCTTGACGATGTACTCGACCTGCTTGCGGATCGTCGCCGGGTCCATCGCCGGCAGATAGGAGAAGGTCTCGAACTTGCGGCTGGCCGGGTCGCTGAGGCGCGACTTGTAATCCATTACTTCAGACATTGTGCTTCCTTTCTATGCGGTTCGGTCCGGGGGGGGCGCCGCGCCACTGCGTGGCCGCGCGCCCGGCTCCCCGGAGAGCGATTGGTTCGCGAATGGTTTGCTAGTGGTTCGTCAACACGGCTTACTTGTGCGCGACGTCGAGCTTGTCGACGGTGTCGAATTCGAACTTGATTTCCTTCCACGTTTCCATGGCGATCTTGAGTTCGGGGCTCGACTTCGCGGCCTCGGTCAGGATGGCCTTGCCTTCCTTCTCCACCGCCACGCCGCGGTTGCGCGCTTCGACGCAGGCCTCGAGGGCCACGCGGTTGGCCGCCGCACCGGCGGCATTGCCCCAGGGGTGGCCGAGCGTGCCGCCGCCGAACTGCAGCACCGAATCGTCACCGAAGATCGAAACCAGCGCAGGCATGTGCCAGACATGGATGCCGCCGGACGCCACCGGCAGCACGCCGGGCATCGAGCCCCAGTCCTGATCGAAGAAAATGCCGCGGGCGCGGTCTTCCTTGATGTAGTCGTCGCGCATGATGTCGATCCAGCCGAGGGTCGCCTCGCGATCGCCTTCCAGCTTGCCGACCACGGTTCCGGAGTGCAGGTGGTCGCCGCCCGACAGGCGCAGCGCCTTCGCCAGGACGCGGAAGTGGATGCCGTGGTGGGGGTTGCGATCCAGCACCGCGTGCATGGCGCGGTGGATGTGCAGCAGCACGCCGTTGTCACGGCACCAGTTGGCCAGGCCGGTATTGGCGCAGAAGCCGCCGGTCAGGAAGTCGTGCATGATGATCGGGGCGCCGATCTCGCGCGCGTACTCGGCCCGCTTGTACATTTCTTCGGGCGTCGGCGCGGTCACGTTCAGGTAGTGGCCCTTGCGCTCGCCGGTTTCCCGTTCCGCCTTTTCGATCGCTTCCATGACGAAGTCGAACCGCTGCTTCCAGCGCATGAACGGCTGGCTGTTGACGTTCTCGTCGTCCTTCGTGAAGTCGAGACCGCCGCGCAGGCACTCGTACACCGCCCGGCCGTAGTTCTTCGCCGACAGGCCCAGCTTCGGCTTGATCGTGCAACCCAGCATCGGACGGCCATACTTGTTCATCACGTCGCGCTCGACCTGGATCCCGTGCGGGGGGCCGCCGCAGGTCTTCACATACGCGATAGGGAAGCGCACGTCCTCGAGACGCAGCGCGCGAATCGCCTTGAAACCGAACACGTTGCCCACCAGGGACGTGAAGACGTTGACCACCGACCCCTCTTCAAACAGGTCGATCGGGTAGGCCACGAAGGCGTAGAAGCAGCTGTCGTCGCCCGGGACGTCCTCGATGGCGTAGGCGCGGCCCTTGTAGTAGTCGAGGTCGGTCAGCAGATCGGTCCAGACCGTCGTCCACGTACCGGTGGACGACTCCGCGGCGACGGCAGCGGCGGCCTCTTCCCGGTCGACGCCCGGTTGTGGGGTAATCTTGAAGCAGGCGAGGATGTCCGTATCCTTGACCTGGTAGTGCGGCTCCCAGTAGGTGCCGCGGTATTCCTTGACGCCAGCCTTGTATGTCTTGACGCTCATCTCATTGCCTCCGTGGAAAAAGGGGTCGACTGCTGCACGAACCCGGCAATTTTTCTTGGTTGGAAGACATAAGTAAAATTATATATAGTTTCCATACACATAACCAGGATTTATGAATTGGAGTCTGCCGTGATCCCGTTCCGCCTCGCAATTTCCTCGATCGCGCTCACAGCCTGTTGCATCGCGGCCCCGGCCGGCGCATTCGAACTCGCCAGCCCGTCGATCCGCGCCGGCGGAACGATTCCCGCCGAGCAGGTGTTCCAAGGGTTCGGGTGCACCGGGGGAAATCATTCCCCCGCGCTCTCCTGGCGCGGTGCGCCGGCTAGCACCCGCAGCTATGCGCTGACCGTCTATGACCCCGACGCGCCAACGGGTTCGGGCTGGTGGCACTGGGTCGTCGTCAACATCCCGGCGAGGGTCCACGGGCTGCCCGCGGGAGCGGGCAATCCGGCGCGGCACGCGCTGCCGGCGGGGGCGCGGGAGATCCGCAACGACTTCGGCACCCGCGCATACGGCGGCCCCTGCCCGCCGGTCGGGGATCGGCCGCATCACTACATCTTCACCGTGTATGCGCTCAAGGTGCCGAAGCTGGATCTGCCGGCGGATGCGAGCCCGGCACTCACCGGGTACATGATCCACGCCAACACCATCGGATCGGCCTCGTTCACGGGACGCTACGGGCGATAACGCGGCGTGCATCGTGCCCGCACGCGGCGGCTGCGCTTCGCCCGGGCGAAGCGCAGCCGCCGCGGGATCACTCCCCGCCGTCGTCGTCGCTGGCCGTCTCCCGGACGTTCTGGAGCACTGCGCCAGTCTTGGCGTCGATGGCGATTTCGTGGGTGATGTGGTGGCTCTCGACATCGAACGAATAGCGCAGACCGCTGCCGCCCGGCTTCTTCTCGAGCGCCTGCTCGACAACCACCCCCGGATACGCCTTCTTCGCGATGGCCTGCGCCTGCTCCACCGAAATCTTCGCTTCGGGTAGATACTCGAGGCCGTCGAGCACCATCGGCCGCGCCTGCGCCGCCGTGGCCATGCTCAGGGCAAGAATCGCCAGGGAAATCTGCTTTTTCACATTACTCTCCTTTTGAATGATCAATTTCCGACGCGCATCCGCGCCAGGATGTCGTCGCGCCGAATGAACTGGTGCCAGACCACCGCACCCCAATGGATCGCGATCAGGCCGATCACCGCGTCCCCGATGAATTCGTGCACGGTCTTGATCGGCAACGCATATGGCAGCCACGCGTCGTCGTCGAAGTAGTTGGGCAGCAACATGCCGAGGAAGCGCACGTCGTGCTCCCGGGTCTGGATGGCCAGGATTCCCAGGACGGGCATCGCCACCATCACGACATAAAACAGGCCGTGCGCGATCGTGGCAGCCCGCTCCGGCCATGCCTGCCCCGCCACCCCCACCCTTGCGCCGCCCTTCCGGGCGGCGCGGATCCGCAGCGCGATGCGCGGAATTGCCAGCAGCAATATCGATATCCCGAGCTGGGTATGGATCAGCATCGCGAGATGCCGCAGATGTCCCTTGGGAAGGTCGTCCTTGATTTCCACCGCGCTCAGCACGGCGATGAAGAACGCAGCCATTCCCCAGTGAAGCCACCGCCTCGCGGGGGAATAGGATGCGCCCGAAGCAAAACGGTCCATGGTCATTCGTCGAGATTGGACTGCGGCTCGGTGAAGATCACGTTCACGGTGAAATCGAGCACCTTGCCGGCGAAGTTCGCGGGCGTTCTGGGATAGTGCGCCCGCAACACCGCCTGCACCGCCGCCTGATCGAGGAAGCTGTTGCCGGTCGACTGCACGATGTGCGCCGCCGAGACCTTGCCGTCGCGGAACAGGAATTCGACATGCGCCGTGCCCGCGGCCGTTTCCAGCGCGGCCGCGGCCGGATACTGCGCCGCCCCCTGCACCGCATCGCGCACCGCGCCGATGAAGCTCGGCGGCAGATCGCTCATGCGGATCACGGCAGGGGCGGGCGGGGCCGTCCTCGGCGCGACCCGCGCCACCGGAGCCGCGTGGGCCGCGGCGACCACCGGCTTAGCCGGCGTGGGGTGCTGGACGACCTGCGGCCTGGGCGGCGGGGGTGGCTGGCGATGAACGACGTGTGCCACCTCCGAGTGATGCATGGGGACATGCACATGCTGGACCCGATGAACCGGCACCGGCTTCGGCGGGGGCGGCGGGGTCTTGACCTGGGGCTGCGGCGGCGCCGGAACCTGCTGCGGCGCGACCAGCTGGATCGCCATCGGCGGCGGAGGCGGTGGGGGCTGGTCCGGATGCAGCGCAACCCAGGCCAGGGCAAGAAGCAGGCCCCCCTCGATCACCGCGGCCGAAAGGACCGAAATTCCCCAGCGACTGCGTTCGCCAGGGTCCGACTCCGCTCCGGAATGCAATGCCAACGTGGCGCTCATGATCCCTCCGTTCCCCCGGCCTGGTGCCGCGCCGCCAGGCCGATCTTGGTCACGCCCGCAGCGCGGCAGGCGTCCATCACGCGAATCAGGGTCTGCAACGACACGTCGCGATCGCCCGAGATCGTGACCTGCGCCTGCATATGGTCGGGGAGTGCCGACAACATGCTGGTCAGCGTCGCCGGCGTAAAGGTCTGGGAGCCCTCATGGATGACGCCGTTCTTGTCGATCGCCAGCGTCAGGTCGGGCTTGTGCAGGGGCTGCGCGGTGGTGCTGCCGGGCAACCGGGACGGAATTCCCGACGACGGAATCATGTGCAGCGTGATCATCACGAAGAAGACCAGCAGGAAGAACATGATGTCGATCATCGGAATGATCTCGATCCGCGCCTTTTTTGGTTCGTATCTGGCTCTCATGGTGCGTCACCGGCGTTATTGGGCACCGGCGCGGACACCGGCGCGATCCCCGGAATCCTTGCGATAGTGGGAATACATGCGGTTGGTGAGGATGAGCTTGACCAGTTCCAGCTTGTGCATGATCCGCTGGACACGCTGGCTCAGCGCGTTGAACGCCACCAGGCCGAGAATGGCGATGAACAGTCCGGCGGCGGTCGATACCAGCGCTTCGCCGACTCCGCCGGTGACCATCTGGGTGGAATTGTCGGGATGCGCAAGCGCCTGGAAGGTGTTGAACATGCCGATGATGGTTCCCAAAAGGCCGAGCAGCGGAGCCAGCGTGACGATGGTGTCGAGCACCCACAGGCGCTTCTCCGCCTCCGGCAGCTGCTCCATCACCGCCTCGTCCAGGCACGACGAAAAATGCTCCAGGGTGTCCTGGATATCGTGCTCGAGCGCCACGGCACTGACGCGGGCGAAGAGACTGAGCTTGTTCTTCTCGACCATGCCGCGGAGATGATCGTCGTCGAGCGACGACCGCTTCTTGAGTTCGCGAATCCAGTCGGCACCCTCCCCGATCATGCGCGAGAGGCTCCAGAACTTCTCGATGATCACCACGAGCGCGACGAAGAGGAGGATCACCATCAGGTAGAGGATTCCCCCCGAGGTTTCCGCGACATGTTGCAGGCTTGCAAGATTCATGATCTTTCCATCCGTCAAAAAACCGGTCGAGGCAGGGCGCCTCAGCCTGGTTCCCATAAAGCAATTCCCCTCTGCCAAAGGGAGAGGGGTCCAGGAGAGTCGGGGCGGCCGCAACCGCCCCGACTCCGGCACTTCCTAGCGATCATCAAAAGAACGAGGTGGTCACCGTCACGTTCACGTTACGGCCCAGGATGTTGTAGAAGAGCGGGTTGTTGTTGGCGATGCCGTTGGCAACCGACATGATCGGCTCCTGGCGATTGAACAGGTTGCCAACCTGAACATCGACCTTCGTCTTCTGGGTGAAGCTGTAGGCCATCGCCAGATCCGTCACGCTGTAGCTGCCGAAGTGAACCGGATTTCCGGCCGCATCCTGTCCGGCGTACCGACCACCGATCTTCTTGGTGGTCAGCGAGGCGTAATACGGCCCCATCGCGTAGGTCAGTCCGGCTGCCGCGGTGTTCTGCGGGGCCATCTGCACCACGCCGTTGGGCGACGCGGAATCGTTGACCGAGGCGTTGGCGAAGACGTCGAAGCCATGGCCGATGTAGTAACTGGCCTCGCCTTCGATCCCCTTGAAGGTCGCCGTACCGAGGTCCTGGAACACCGAATACGCGCCGGCGCTATACCGGTTGAGGAAGTTCGAGTTGGTGATGTAGTACAGATCCCCGGCCAAGGTGATGTCCGGCGTCTTCCACGTCGCCCCGACCTGGTAGTTCTTGGTCTTCTGGGCGGCATCCGATCCGGCCGACGCCAGCGCTCCCGCCGCGGTGCTGTTGTGGGTGAATGCTGCCCAGGTCGGCGCCAGCAGACCTTCCGCGAACTGGCCGTAGAACGCGGTCTGGTCGTTCAGGTAGTAGTGGACGTCGAAGTTCGGCAGCATCGCACCCCAGGTCTTGTTGGCTGCGAAGCTGGGGGTTGCGGTGACGCCGGCACCGGGATCGGCGGGCAGGGCGCCGCCCACGTACTTCCGGGTGAACGAGTTGTACTTGAGGCCGGGGGTGATCGCCCACTTGTCCGTCGGACGCCAGACGAATTCCGCATAGGGCTGGATCGTGGTCGTCGTGCTGTTCTCCGCCTGGAGGAGCAGCCCGCTGGGAGCGGCGCCAGGGTTGGTGAAGTCGACCACCTGACCGGTCGAATTGTGGACCTGATGGTCGAGCCACAGGCCGAACTTCAGATCGTTCAACCCATAGGAGCGCGTGAACCGCATGACGTCGCCGACCGACCGATAGTGCGTCAGTTGATATTGGCCGCCGACATCGGAGACTCCGGCCAAGGGTGCGCCGTTGGCATCGACGCCAAGGCCGCCGATACTGCCGTCGGTGAAGGCGGAGGTTGCGCCGTTCGGGTTGTTGGTGATCGACGCGTCATGACGATACGAGTACGTGTAGACCTTGTTGTCGAACTGCCAGTTGCCGCTGCGGCTCTGATAGCCGAGATATTCGAAGTCGGTCTTGAACTGATCCGAGTTGTAGCCCCAGTACGACTGGCTCGCCGGATTGTTGTTGTAGCCGTAGTTGTACCCATCCTGCGCCATGCTGTTGGGAACGGAACCCGTCACCCCGACAGCACCCGGCCCCAACAGCGCGCCCGGAGACAGGTTCTGGCGCGAGCGGTTCAACATCGACACGAAGATCAGCGCGGAGTCGCCGGACAGCGGCTTGATCAGCTTCATGAACACATTGTCGCGACTGGCCGGATTGTTGGTCAGGAAGCCGTGGCTGTCCATGTGCTTGTAGCTGATGAACGCACTGAGATCGCCGTAGTTCTGCAGCATGCCGGTGTCGTAGCGCACCCCGACCTGCTTGGTCGCGAAACTGCCGTATCCGGCATAGGCGGTGACGCCATGCGTGCCCGTCGGATCCTTCGAGTGCATCATCATCGTGCCGCCGTAGGTGGCCTGGCCGAGCATCGCCGCGCCGCCCGGGCCGCGATCGATCACCATGTCCTTGGTGTCGAACGCCATGAAGTAGGCCGTGACGTGATGGGTGAAGTCGGCGCCGTCATAGAACGGGATGCCGTCGAACGTCACGTTGTACTGGCCATCCTGGAAGGACCGCATCGTGACCGCGGGCGCGTCACCCGCGCCGGCGCCGTTCGGGCTGACGTTCCACACGCTCGGCGCGATCGCCGCGATGTCGTTGTAGTCCGCGGCCGGGCTCAGGTTGTTGGAGATGTACTGCTGGCTGATGATGGTCTGCGGCTCGGTGGCGGTCAGCGAGGCCTGGGTCGGCGAATCCTGCGTCGCCGGACCCTGGGTGGGCAGGGGCGCGCCGCTGCCTTCCGCGCTGACGGTACCGAGGTTGTAGGCCATGGCCCACGGCGCGGCCTGCACCGCGAACAGGCCGAGCACGACCTTCGCGAGCACGCGAAGACGGAACGAGGACGGACGGGTCATTTCGAGAATCCAGTAAGTGGTTTGTGTTGTTTTCACTTGGACCGGCGGCAACCAGCGCCATCGATCCAGCGCGCGCATTCATGGGTACGACGGCGCGCATTCTGGTTCTCGAACGTTACGATGCAGTGACGATGTCGTTATCTCAGCATAATTAATAAAAACTAATCAACGTCTCAGCGCAAGAATTAAGGACGCGTAATCGCACGTAAAATTGCCAACCGATCGCCGTCGATCCTCCCGCGCGCCCGTCCATGCGACAGATCGAAGAGGCGGACTACACTGCGCGCCACGCTGCCTGTACCGTGCGACCACTTCCGCTCCTGCTGCTTCTCTTCGCGCTGGCCGGCGCCCTGCCTTGGGCGGGCGCCGCCGCGTCGGCTGCATCCGATCCTGCCGGATCCACCGCACCGTCGATATCGCAATCGTCATCGCAGGCGGACTTCATCGACACGGCGCTGTCTTCGCTGCGCACACTGCCGTTCATTCCCGTGCCCGAAATCTCCACCGCCCCGTATTCCGGGGTCGACGTGGGACTGATTCCGGTGGTGCTGAAGGAAACGACGAACGGGGAGATCGACCAGATCCTGGCGCCCGACATCTATCACAGCTCCTACTTCGGCTGGGGCGCGACGTTCCGTCTGTTCCGATATCCCTCCGCCGACGAACAGTGGTCGGTGGTCGCCGGCACGGAGCAGCGCGTGCAGCGGACCTTCGACGCCGAGTGGGACCACGGCCTGCTGCGCAACACGCCGTGGTCCTGGACCCTGCACGCGATGTACGACCGCAGCGGCACCGGAATCTTCTATGGACTCGGCAATTCCTCGACGCTCAAGGGGCAAAGCAATTACATCGACAGCCAGGGGCGCCTCGAAGCCACCGCCGAGCGCAATCTTTCGCATCGAATGCAGATCGCCTACCTCGCGCGCTTCAGCACCGTCACCATCGAACAAGGCGCGCTGCCCGGTCTGCCCTACACCGCCACGCTATACCCCAGCCTGAACGGACTCGGCTACACGCGCGAATTCCATCAGCGGCTGACGGTGACCTACGACAGCCGCGATTCCGTGGAAATGCCGCATCAGGGCGTCCGCCTCGCGGCATTCGCCGGCGCCTCGACGCACGTGCTCGACAGCGGCGTGGCCTACACGGCGATCGGGTTCGACGCCACGAAGTTCCAGCCGTTCGGAAACCGGCTCACCCTGGTCGCGCATGGCGCATTGCGCTACATGCCGACCTATCAAGGCGCGCCGTTCTGGGATCTGTCGTCGTTGGGCGGCGATCGCAGCATCATCGGCGAGACGCAGCCGCTGCGCGGCTATGGCTATGACCGGTTCGTCGGCCGCAACAGCATGGCGGCGAGCATCGAACTGCGCGACCGGGTCGCCGACCTGCACATGATGGATTCCAACATCCAGTTCGAACTCGCGCCCTTCCTGGACACCGGCAAGGTATTCTCCGCCATGGCCGGGGACCCGTTCGCCCACCTCCACGCCGCAGGGGGGATGGGATTCCGGCTCGTCGCGCCGCCGTTCATCGTCGGCTACGTCGACATCGGCGTGGGCAGCGAAGGCCCCGCCGTCTTCACCGGAATCAATTATCCGTTCTGAAACGGCCCGGCAATGGAACCCACCGCGACCATTTTCATCCTGGTCTACATCGGCATGCTGGCAGGCGGCCTTCCCTTCCTGCAACTGGACCGCGCCGGCATCGCCCTGCTGGGCGCGATCGGCCTGTTGGCATCCGGTGCCATCTCCCTCGATCAGGCGGGTCACGCGATCCACGTTCCGACGCTGCTGCTCCTTTTTTCGTTCATGGTCATCGCGGCGCAATTGCGGCTGGGTGGGTTCTACGCCTGGATCGCCAACCGGATCGGCGGCATGCATGCTGGTCCGCATGCCCTGCTGGCTGCGCTGATCGTCGCGGTGGCGGGGCTTGCGGCGGTCTTCAGCAACGACGTCGTCTGCCTCGCCGTTGCCCCGGTATGGATCGAAATCTGCGACCGGCGGCGCCTCGATCCGGTACCGTTTTTGCTGGCGCTCGCCTGCGCCGCCAACATCGGCTCGGCAGCGACCTTGATCGGCAATCCGCAGAACATGCTGCTGGGCGGCGCGCTGGGTCTATCGTTTTCCGGCTATCTGAAAACCGCCGCGATTCCGGTGCTGGCCGGCATCGGCGTGATCTGGCTGGTGATTGCGCGAATCTGGCGGGGCCGTTGGGACCTGTCCGGGACGCAGGCGCACCGCCCAGCAGAACCGCAGCCCGACGACCGAGGCCGCGTTCTCGATCCCTGGCAGGCAGCCAAGGGGCTCGCCGTCGCCGCGACGCTCTTCGGACTTTTTCTCGCGTCCGATCGGCCGCGGGAAATCCTTGCGCTCGGCGGGGCCGGGATCCTGCTGCTGTCGCGCAAGCTGCACTCGCGCGACATGCTCGGCCTCGTCGACTGGCAGGTTCTGGTGTTGTTCATCGGCCTGTTCATCGTCAACGACGCGCTCGAACGGACCGGTCTGCCGCACCAGGCGGTTGCGGCGCTGGCGGCGCACGGCGTCGACCTGCAGCACCCGGCGGTCCTCTACGGTGCCACGTTCGTCCTCAGCAACCTCGTCTCCAACGTGCCGGCGATCATGCTGCTGCTCCCGGCCGCCTCCCATCGGGACGGGGCCCTGCTCGCCCTGTCGAGCACCTTCGCCGGCAACCTGCTGGTGGTCGGGAGCATCGCCAACATGATCGTGCTCGACGCGGCGGCGCAGCGGGGCATCCGGATTTCCTGGAAACAGCATGCGATGGTCGGCGTTCCGGTGACGGCGGTCACCCTCGGCGTGGCGGCGGCAACGCTGCTGCCCGGCATGGGCTGATCACCGCGTCAGCGACAGGAACAGCTCCGGCAGCCGCTGCGGCAGCTGCGCGACCTGGTCGATGATCGTCCAGCGGCCGCCGAAGATGCGCGCAACGTAGCCGTCCGCCTTCGCATCCAGGCTGACGCAGTGCGTATGCAGCCCCAGCGCATCGAGTTCGCGCACCGCGCGGGCCGCGTCGGCGATCAGGTGGTCGGGTTCGTCGACATCGACGTCAGCCGGCTGCCCGTCGGTGAGGACGAGCAGCAGCTTCTTGTCCGCCTCGCGCCCCGACAACAGATGACCCGCATGACGTAGTGCCGCCCCCATGCGGGTCGAAAATGCGCCCTCGGCCGATGCCAGGCGGGCCTTTGGCGCATCGTCCCACGCTTCGGCGAAGCCCTTGATGTGGAGGTAGCGAACCTCGTGCCGCGTGTTCGAATGGAACCCGGCGATGGCGAATTCGTCGCCCAGTGCGCCGATGGCCCAGGACAGCAGGGCGACGGCGGCGCGGCTCACCTCGAGAACGGTTGCGTCCGCGCCCGGCACGACGTCGTTGACCGACTGGGAAAGATCGATCAGCAGCAGCACGGCGATGTCGCGTCCATCGGTATGCGTGCGCATGTGGATGCGGGGGTCCGGCCGCACGCCGGCACGCAGATCGATGAGCGCGCGCAACGCGACGTCAAGGTCGAGTTCGGTGCCGTCCTCCTGGTACCGCAGGCGCGTGCGGTCCTGGGGCTTGAGCAGGTCGAGCAGGCGCTTGAGATGGCGCGCGATCGGCGCATGGCGCCGCAGCAAGGCATCGATGGCCGACGCGTCGCCTGCCGGCTGCAACGTATCGTAGACACTTACCCAGTCCGGGCGATAGGCGCCCGCCGCTTCGTCCCACTCCGGATAGTGCCGGGGCGGCAGGGACTCTCCTTCCACCACCACGGTCCTCGGCTCGTCGAAGGATTCTTCCTCGTCTCCGGACTCGATATACGTCCACAGCAGGCGGTTGTCGTCGCGATAGGGAACGACGGTGTTCACGAAGCGCACCCGGGCCTGCTGATCCTCGGGACGGCGCGTACGCGCCGCCCATTCCAGCGCCATCGCCGCCATTTCCCGCGTCGACGACTCCCCTCCATGCAGGGCGGTGCGGAACCGGTCGCGAAACGCCACCAGTACCGGATCCCGGTACGGATGGGCATCGTCGATGAACGCCCGCGACAGGCAGGCAAGGCGATGCCGCAGGCACGACTCCCGCGTCGGATCGCACTCGCCTTCGCCGGGAACGGGATGCAATTCGAGGAATGCACGGCGCAGCCCCGGCAATCGACGCAGGGTCAGGAAGTCGACCCGGCAGTCCTCGAAGCATTCCACCGCCAGGCGCTGCATCGGACTGAGGTTGTCGGCGACCAGCGTCTGGCTCCAGCGCCGGTGCGCGGCAAGGTGGGCCACCATGGCGCGGTAGTGCTCGATCGCAGCGAGCCGGACCGGCGCCTGCGCCGCGCCGGCGCCGGATGCGGCCGCGCCCCGCAGCGCCCGATCCTGCGCATTGCGGTCCTGCGGCGGGCCGCGCCAGTCGTCGAGCACCTCGGGCAGGCGCAGTCCGTCCGGCCGGCCATAGGGCTGCGTGATTGCCGCCGGACCCTGGGCGCCGACGGCATAGGGAACCAACGCCACTGCGTCCCCCCAAAGGCTGCGCAAGGTCAACGCGAGGCGTCGCTCCACGTCCACGAGCAGCGTGCCGTGTCGCTCGCGCTGCAGCAGCGCGCGGCTGTCGGGCGTGGCCAGCGCAAGGAAGTCGATCTGCCGTTGCGGATGGCGCCCATGCAGGCGGATGCCTTCGTCGACCCATCGGCGCAAGCCCTCGACCGGCACGAGTTCCAGCAGGTATGGAGCCTTGGCCAGGAACGTGGGCAGACCGGGACTCGGACCGGTGACGTGATGGCCGTGAATCGAAACGCTGGTGCGCTGCATCAGGTCGACGACCAGCGCAAGGTAATCCTCCAGCAGTTCACCCGAAGGCAGCCTGCGCGCCACGGCGCCGAGCGTCTGCAGCAGCGGCGCGATCGCCCGCCCGTTGGGCGATTTCTGGAACGCCTGGATGGCGCGATCGAGGGGGCCGATCGCCGCCTCGCCTGCAAGCGCGGCGACGGTGGGCCAGGCTTCGAGAAAGGTCAGCACCGGCTCCACGCCGCGTCCGAGCCTGCCCAAGCGCCCCGCCTGCGCGAGGTAGGCCTCCAGCCCGACCGGGCTCAATTTGCGGATTGCCGCTTCGACGCAATCGTCGAACACGTCGTCGATCGCGTCGAAGCGGCAGTCGAGACGATCGCGGAGATCCGGGTGGCGCAATCGCTTGCGCAGGGTCGCCGGAGGAGAAGAGGCGGTCATGGCGCTGCGCTCGCGCGGCCGATCAAGCCAGGATCGCGGTGATGCTGTGCTCCAGCGTCTCGCGGATGTCGGCGTCGTCGGTGAGCGGACGCACCATCGCCATGCGGCAGGACTCGGCCAGGGTCATGCCCTGGGCGACGAGATTGCCGGCATAGACCAGCAGGCGGGTGGAAATGCCCTCATCGAGTCCGTGCCGCTTCAGCCGCCGTGCAGCCGCGGCGACCTGGACCAGGCCGCGGGCCTGCGCGGGGTCGAGGCCGGTTTCGCGGGCGACGATGCCGGTTTCCAGGTCTTCCGACGGGTAGTCGAAGTCGAAGGCGACGAAGCGCTGGCGGGTCGAGGTCTTGAGGTCCTTCATGACGCTCTGGTATCCCGGGTTGTACGAGATGACCAGTTGAAAGTCCGGGTGCGCGCGCACCAGTTCGCCTTTCTTGTCGAGCGGAAGGGTGCGCCGATAGTCCGTGAGCGGATGGATGACGACGGTCGTATCCTGGCGGGCTTCGACCACCTCGTCGAGGTAGCAGATGGCGCCGTGGCGCGCGGCGAGCGTGAGCGGTCCGTCGGTCCAGCGGGTTCCGCCCGGCTCGAGCAGGAAGCGCCCGACGAGGTCCGCGGCCGTCATGTCCTCGTTGCAGGCGACGGTGACCAGCGGACGGCCCAGCTTCCATGCCATGTGCTCGACGAAGCGCGATTTGCCGCAGCCCGTCGGCCCCTTGACCATCACCGGCAGTCGCGCACGGTACGCGGCCTCGAACTGCGCGATCTCGTTGCCTTGCGGCTCGTAATACGGCTCGGCGCCGATGCGCCAATCGTCGAGTTGATTCATGGTGGATATCTTCCGTATGAGGGGAGAAAGCGCCACGGACAGGCTCCCGCGCATGCCGGGATCCGCACGCTACTCCGCGCCCGATATCGCTCCGATCACGCGCGGACCCCGGCATGCGCGGGGACGCAACGTTCCAACACAGTGCGTCAATGAAACACGGCCGCGAATGCGGCCGTGTTTCCCCCGCACGCCTCAGCGGTGCGATCCCGCCAGTTTGTCGCGCCAGCCGGGGAACAGCTTGTCCGCATCGTTCGGGAACGAGTCGAACGCGCGCGCGAACTCGCGGTGCTCCTTGGCCCACTGGATCGGATCGGCCTTGGCCTTCCAGCAGTCGTAGGCTTGGCGCAGGGACTTGGCACCCGCCGCCGGCGAGTCGATGTGGCCATAGGAGCCGCCGCCGGCCGTGTTGATCACGTTGCCGTGGCCCAGGTTCTCGAAGAAGCCCGGCAGGCGCAGCGCGTTCATGCCGCCCGAGATGATCGGGGTCGTCGGCTTCATGCCGTACCACTCCTGGTGATAGGCCGGGCCGGTGAAGCTGTCGCGCTCGATGATGTAGGCAATGGCGCGGTCGTCCTTCTCGCCTTCCATCTTGCCGTAGCCCATCGTGCCGACGTGGATACCCGAAGCGCCCTGCAGGCGGCTCATCTTGGCGAGAACGTAGGCGGTGTAGCCGCGCTTCGCGGAGGGCGAGGTCACGGCGCCATGGCCGGCGCGGTGATAGTGCAGATACTGGTTCGGGAAATTGCGCCGCGCCGTGGTGATCATGCCCGGGCCGCCGACATAGCCGTCGACCAGGAAGGCCACCTTGTCGGCATCCGGTCCGAACGCGCGCAGGATGAACTCGCCGCGGGCGATCATCTCGTGGTGGTCGTCGGCCGTGATGTTGGCGGAGAAGATCTTGGCTTCCCCCGTCTTGTCCATCGCGCGCTTCATCGCGTCATAGACCAGCGGGATCGTCTTGGCCAGCGGCGAAAACACCTGATTGCCCTGGGGTTCGTCGTTCTTGATGAAGTCGCCGCCCAGCCAGAACTGGTAGGCCGCTTCGGCGAAGGGCTCGGGCCGCAGGCCGAGCTTCGGCTTGATGATCGTTCCGGAGATGTAGCCGCCGTCCCGGACCGGGCGGCCGAGGATGCGCCACAGATCGGAGATGTCCTTGCTCGGACCGTCGAACAGCTGGATTCCGCGCGGCGGCATGAAGAAGTCGTACATCTTCGCGTACGCGATGTCGCCCATGCCCTGGTTGTTGCCGATGGTCAACGTCAGGAAAGACACCAGCATCATCCGGCCGTCGATGATGTTGCGGTCGAAGAGGTCCAGCGGATAGGCGATCCGCATCTCTTCCGTCGCCTCGTCGATGAAGTACACGAGCGCATCGACGCCCTTGGTGAAATCGTCCGTGGTCGAGACCTCCACGTTCGTCCCGGTCGACGACTCGGCGGCAAAGTGCGCTGCGGCCTCGAGATAGCCGACGCCCGCCTTCGGCTTCATCTTGTACGCGACGAGAACGTGCTTGCCGCCGCGAACCAGATCGTCTTCCCGCAGGCTCAGATCGGCATAACGATTGGACTGGTCCATCGATACTCCTGATTTGTTGATATGAAAAAAGGCTGATTTTACTACATGGACAACTACGACCCGCAACACATAAAGCCTGGTTTATGGATGACATCCCGACCGATTGCGAGCCGGATTTCGCCCAATACCATCATGCCGTGATATATTTCGATCGCTCCGCGTCTGCAGAAGCGTGTGATTCGCTTGATCAACTGGCACCGTTACTCCAAAAAACTACCGGCCTCGCAATTTCTCCTCCTGAACGTCGCCTTGGGAATCGGGCACGTCGTCGTGGTACTGGGTGCCGGCGCCTTCCTGCCCATCCTGCCGAACGTCGCGGCGAGCCTGGGCCGAGGCATGCCGTATGCGGTATGGGGGCAGAGCGACTACGTGGCCGCGATGGCCGCGGCATTCCTGATCGCCCGGCCGCTCATGCGCCGCTACGGCGCCCGGTACACCGCGCTGGGGGCCTACGTGCTGTTTGCGGTAGCCGGCCTTGCGGTCGTCGCATCCCTGTCGGTCTACCCCCTGTTCACGGCGGCGCGCACCGTGCAGGGTTTTGCCGCCGGCGTGAGCATCGCCCCGTCGCTCGCGCTCCTGCTCGAACAATACAAATCGCACCACCACCGCACCGCCACCTCGCTCTGGACGCTGGCGACCTTCATGCCGTTTTCCGTCGGACCGGCTTTGGGCGGCTACTTCGGCTATGTGCTGGGCGACTGGCGCCTGATGTTCGCGGCGTTTTCCGCGGTGATGCTGGTGATCGCGGGCGTCATCTGGGCGCTGACCGGCAACTCGGCGCGCGATCCGGATGCGCCGCTCGGTCGGTTCTTCGGACTATTCGCGATCTTTTCGGCGGCAGCGCTGGCGATCCAGGAGCTCTACAACGTCGCCATCCTGAGCGACATGACCACCCACACGTTGTCGTCCTGGTGGATCGTGCTCGCGTTCCTGCTGCTCGCATGGCTCTTCTGGATCGCCAATGCGGGAAGCGAAACCCCGCTGATCCGCTTCTCGCTCTTCCGCCACCGCAACTACGCATTCGGGCTTGCAATGCTTTGCATCGCCTTCACCGGCATCCAGGGCTCCCTCGTGCAGTATGTCCTGCGCATCCAGAGCATCGAAGGCTATACGGCCTGGCACGCCGGCCTGCTGTTCCTGCCGATCTTCGTCCTTTCCAAGCCGATGAGCCTGCGCGCCCATCACTGGATCCACCACGGCTACGACCCTCGGCTGCTGGCCTGCGCCGGGGCGGTGGGCTTTGCCGCGAGCTTCTGGTGGATGGGCGAGTACGTCCGGCCCACGACCTGGGAGACGCTGTTATGGCCGCAACTGCTCGAGGGCGCGGCGCTCGGGTTGTTCATCACCGCGATGAACGCGATCATTCTCACCAACGTCCCTCCCTCGGAGCAGATCCACGCCGTCGACGTCATCAACACGGCGCGCACGATCACCGCCGCCTGGATCATCGCCATGTCCGACGTATTCTGGGACCGCTACGCCGCTTCGGCACGCAACCATCTGACCACGCCGGACATCGGCAACGCCGAGCGCTGGATCGCCGGCCGCTACCCGGAGTCGGTCGCGCCCGGAACCGCCTGGTTCCATGAACTGGGGACGCGCGTCACCCAGCAGGCGGGCTGGATCACGTTCAACGCCATGTTCCACACCCTGGCCGTCTGCTTTGCGGCATTCGCCGCCCTCATCTGGCTGGCAAGCGCCCGCCACATCTCGCATCGGGTGGACGACCTGGAACGCGTCGTCGAATCCTTGGGAGAGGACCTGTGAAGCATTTCCGCATCGCCTGCGGGCTCCTGGCCGCCGGCGCACTGTCGACCGGCTGCGTGGCCCCCGTGCCCAAGCCGCCGCATCCCATCACCTCCCTGCACGTCGCCACGACGGGCGGAAGCGGGCACCCCATCACGCCCGGTTGGTGGCGACAGTTCGGCGACCCGCAACTCGACCGGCTGGTGGCGGCCGCGCTCGCGGACAGCCCGGGCCTGGCCGAAGCCCGCGCCCGCGTGATGGCCGCCAACGCCGATGTCTCCCGCGTCGACGCGCTGCTCTATCCGCATGCGCAGGCAAGCTCCACCGTGATCCACGGCCACAACTCGTACAACGGCAACCTGACTCCCTATTACAACGGCAAGACCTACTCCCTGGGGGTCATCGATCCGCTGCAGGTCGATTACCACCTCGACATCTGGGGGGAGGATCGCGAACGGGTGGCCGTTGCCGAGGCCGATGCCCGGATCATCGAGGCGAGGCAGGCACAGACCGAACTCCGGCTGACCGCCGCGGTGATCAAGACGTACTTTGCGTGGCAGACGGCGAACCACCTGGTGGCGGAACAGGAGGCGCTGGTCGAACTTGCCGGCGATGCCCGCCGCATCCTCGCCACCGCGGTGCGCGCGGGCGTGCGACCGCCGTCGGCCGAGGTGACGCAGCGCGCCGCCTGCGATCGGGCGCGCGCCCGGCTCACCGAACTGACGCAGCGCCGCGCCGCACTGCGCTACGCGCTGCTGGCGCTCCTGGGCAAGGCCTCCTCGGACACCCTCCCCGGCACGCGCGCCGAACTGCCCGCACCGAAGATCTTTCCCCTGCCCGCGACGATCGATCTCGACGCCCTCGCGGCGCGCCCCGACATCGAGATCGCGCTCTGGCGGGCGCAAGCGGCCCGCCACCGCAAGAAGCTGGCGAAGATCGCCTATTACCCGGACATCCACCTGACGGCGTTCGCCGGCCTGACCAGCCTCGGGCTTGCCAAGATGTTTTATTCCAGCAGCGAGGGGTTTGCCGTTGCCCCGGCGATCCGCCTGCCACTGTTCGAGGGCGGAGCGCTCGACGCCAATCTGCATGCGCGCGCGGCCGCGTATGACGCCACGATCTACGCCTACGACCAGGCGGTCCTCGATGCCGCGGCGCAGGTCGCGACCGACCTCGCCGAACTCGACAACAGCAAGCGGAACTTCGCCGATGACACCGATGCACGCGAGGAGGCCGACCGCCTGGCCGCCATCGCCGACACCGCGTACCGCAGCGGCGTGCTTCCCCGCCTCGTGCGCGTGCGCGCGCAGATCCGGCAACACGGCGCCGACATGGCGCTCCAGAACGGAACGCTGCGCTGGCTCACCGCGATCACCGACACCGCAACCGATCTGGGCGGCGGCGCCCAGCCCTCAGCCCAACCCCTGTCGGACCCACGATGAACACCACCCCGAAGATCAAGACCCGCTATCGGCGCCTGCGACCCGTCGCCGTGCTCGCCGTCGCAGCGGCGCTGATGGCCTACGCCTATTGGGATCTCTTCCTGAGCACCACGATCCGCAGCGATGATGCCTATGTGTCGGGCAACATCATCCCGGTGCAGGCGCTCGTCCCCGGCGTCGTATGGAAGGTCGAGGCCGACAACAGCATGATGGTGCGGGCGGGCCAGCCGCTGGTGGAACAGGATCCGAACCTGCTGCGCGCACGGATGGAGGACGGCGCCGCGGCGCTGGCCGAGGCCGTGCGCCGGATCCGCAGCGAAATCGCCCAGGCGGCCCAGTCGAACCACCAGCTCGCCGCATTGCGCCTGCAACGCAGGAAAATCGCCGACGATCTGCAACGCTATGTGCTGGCCGAGGCCGGAGGCGCCGTCTCCCACCAGAAAGTCGCCGACACCCGGGCCGACCTGGCGATTCTCGACCGCCGGATCGCCGCGGCCCAAGGCAACTACGCCAAGGCGCAAGCGCTGGTGGCCAACACGGACACGCGGAACAACCCGCTGGTGCTGCAGAAGCGCGCCGACTTCATCGAGCGCTATATCGAACTCCGCCGCAGCCGCGTGGTGGCGCCGGTGGATGGATTCGTCGCCAACCGGCGGGCCGAGGCAGGCCAGCGCGTGGCCGCGGGCCAGCTGCTGATGAACGTCGTCTCGCTGGAGGACCTCTGGGTGACCGCGAACATCAAGGAGACCGAGATGGCGGCTATCCGGCCGGGACAGCCGGTGCGCATCACCACTCATCGATATGGAGCGACCGCCGCCTACCACGGCAAAGTGCTGGGAATCGAGCCGGCCGGCGGCAGCACCTTCAGCCTGTTCCCCCCCGATAACGCGACCGGCAACTACATCCACATCGTCGAGCGCGTCCCGGTGCGCATCAGCCTCGACGCGAAGGATCTCGCCAGCAATCCGTTGCGCCCGGGCATGTCCGTGCATGTGGACATCGATACCGCGCACGCCGGCGCATCGGCGCCGGATTCCGCGTTGGCTTCCGAGGTGACCGCGGCCAGCAACAGCTACGCTACCCGCATCTATCAGACGGAAATGGCCGCGGCCGACGCGGCGGCCGACCGCATCATCCGCTCGAACTGACCAGGGCGGGATCTGGCTCGCGCTCGCCGGGCAGCGGCTCCCGCGCGACGATCCGATCCGCCGGCGCGGGGCGGCCGAACAGGTATCCCTGCACCGAATGGCAGCCGATCGAGCGCAGGAATTCGACCTGGGCTGCATTCTCGACGCCCTCGGCAACGCTGCGCATGCCCAGGCTTTCGATCAACATGACACTGGCATGCACCACGGCCCGCACGTCGGCTGCCGCATCGAGGTCGGCGATGAAATCGCGATCGATCTTCACCACATCGAACGGATACCGGCGCAGACAGGCGAGCGACGACATGCCGGTTCCGAAATCATCCATCGCCAGGCCCACGCCGAGCTTCCGCAGTTCCCGCAACAGGTCCACCGCCGCCTCGGGATCCCGCATGACATCGCGCTCGGTGACTTCTAGCCGCAACGCCCCCGGCGGCATCCGGGCCGCCTCGATCACGGCACGGATATGCGCCAGGAACGCGTCGGGATAGGCCATCTGCACGCGCGAGACGTTCACGCTGACGCTGCGCGGAGCGCGCTCGGCATCACGGTCCTGCCATGCCCGCCATTGCAGGCACGCCTGCCGTTGCACCCACTCGTCGAGCGGAATGACGAGCCCCGATTGTTCCGCGATCGGAATGAATTCCTCCGGATCGACGACTCCGAACCGCGGATGGTTCCACCGCACCAGGGCCTCGACCGAATCCGCCGTCAGGCGATCCAGCGTCATGATCGGTTGATACAACAGCGAGATCTGCGCGGTTCCGATCGCCTTGCGCAACTCGGTTTCGATTCCAAATTCCCGCGATGCCTTCCGCCGCATGTGGGGGGCGAACGTGGCGACTCGTCCCGGCCCGGCGCGCTTCGCTTCGTACATGGCGGTATCGACGTCGCGCAGCACCGAATCGGCACACGCAATGCATTGCTCGCTGCGCATGATCCCGACCGACGCGGTCAACCGGGTTTCATGGCCCCGAACCCGATAGGGTGCACCGATCGCCCCCTGGATCCGGACCGCGATCCGCTCCGCAACCCCCGGCTCCCCGACGCCCTCGAGCAGCACCGCGAACTCGTCCCCTCCCAGCCGTGCAACGAGGTGCCGATCGGGGCGCAGCGCGGCACGGATCCGCGCCGCCACCTGCCGCAACAGGTCGTCACCGGCGGAGTGTCCCAGGGCGTCGTTGACCAGCTTGAAACGGTCGAGATCGAGGAGCAGAACCGAAAATCCGTCTTCGCGGCATGCAGACAGGCGACCGAGCGCCAGATTCAACCGGTGGACGAACCACGAACGATCGGCCAGACCGGTCACGCCATCGATACCGGTCGAGAAGGCCGCACGCCGCTGCGAAACCCGGAAATGCAGCCCCTGCAGGACCTGCCGCGGAACACGCAGGAACCCCCGGAGCGGCAACGTGAGTCCGATGCCATAGAGCATTGCGCCCAGCGCAATGAACAACCCCCGGCGCCCCGCGGCGCCATGGCGAACCATGCGTTCCAGCGCAACCATCAGCGCTGCGCCGCCCAGCAGAACCGTGATTCCCCAGACCCCCAGGCCCCACGGCGTGACGCGTGTCCCGCTTCCTGATTGCTGCATCAACTTCTCTTTTGGATCCAGGAACAACCGCCGCGTGCGGAGCAAATGCCGACTGCCCGGATCGCAACGCGGGCCCGTATGATGCGTGCAATCCGGAAGGCGCGGCGCCGTCGCCGGGCGCGGAACCCCCGAAGATTGACGAAAGTCAATGAGGTGCGACGCCATCGCGCGGCAATGCCATCCGGCGATTCAATCCGGGGCGCTTCGGGGGACGATCGACGGCAGCGGCCAGGCGGCCCCCGCTCACGCCGCCACGGTCATTCGCCAGCGGCACGCATCGCGTCCCAGCGCGGTGAACTCCAGATCCCCCGCCATGACCGCGGGAATTTCCTCGGGCATGCCGCGCACCAGGCATACCGTTCCTTCGTTGCGTGGCAGTCCGTAGAAGTCCGGCCCGAATTCGGAGGCAAACGCCTCCAGCCGATCCAGGGCGCCCGCCTGCTCGAACGCCGTGGCATAGAGCGGCAGCGCGAACGGTGCAGTGAAGCAGCCGGCACAGCCGCATGCCGATTCCTTGTCCTGCCGCGGATGCGGCGCGCTGTCCGTCCCCAGAAAGAAGCGCGGGTTGCCGCTCACCGCCGCCTCCACCAGCGCGCGCCGATGGTCCTCGCGCTTGAGCACCGGCAGGCAGTAGTAGTGCGGGCGCATGCCGGCGGAACCATCCGCTCCAACGAACATCGCGTTGCGGTTGTATGCCAGATGGTGTGCGGTGATCGTCGCCGCGATGCGCCCCGGCGCCTCGCGCACATACTCGACGGCCTCCCGGGTCGTGATGTGCTCGAGCACCACGCGCAGTTCCGGAAAATCGCGTCGGAGGGGAATCAGCACCTCATCGAGAAAGATCCGCTCGCGGTCGAACACGTCGGCATCGGGCCGCGCCACCTCGCCGTGGACCAGCAGCGGCAGATCGGCGCGCTGCATGGCCTCGAGTACCGCCGTGCAATCGGCGATCGAGCGCACGCCGAACTGGGAATTGGTCGTCGCGCGCGCCGGATAGAGCTTGACGCCATGGACGAACCCGCTGTCGCGCGCACGGCCGATCTCCTCCGCCGGCGTCGCGCCGGTCAGATACAGGGTCATGAGCGGTTCGAATCGCATGTCCGCAGGCAGCGCCGCAAGGATGCGCGCGCGGTACAAGCGCGCCTGCTCCACCGTCGTCACGGGGGTCCGCAGATTGGGCATGACGATGGCGCGCGCAAATGTCCGCGCGGTCCAGGGCACCACAGCCGCCATCACGGCATCGTCGCGCAAGTGCAGGTGCCAGTCGTCAGGCTGGCGAATCGTGATCGGTTCCATGATGATCCTCCCGGACCGGCCCGGAGATTGCCGCGGAAACGCTCCGCAAAAATGGTCGCTTTCGATATATACAACATCCGGGGCGGACACCGCCTTCGCCTGCCGGCCGGCGACCCAGCTCACCGCCCCGCAGGCGTCGTCGCCGAGGAAGAATGCCCGCCAATGTACGCCCAACCTTTCCGGGCCCGCCGCCCGGAATCGGATCCGCATTGCCGCAGGGTCCAGTCCGGTGCCGAGCGCCTTGCCGATCGCCTCGAGTTCGCACCAGTGCGCGATCGCCTCGGCATCGCGCCACCGGATCGCGCTCTCGTGCCAGGGCCGCAGGAACGTGCGTACCGCCTCCGCGGCTCCGGGTCGCACGCGCTCGACGTCGATGCCGACGCGCGACTGCTCGCTGAACACCGCTGCGAAATGGGTTCCACGATGCGATAACGAGCAAGACACCCGCGTTCCGGCGATGAAGAGCGCCACGGGACCCGGCCCCGCGGACGCCTCGACGCGCGATAACGGCACGCCGAACCAGCCCGCCGCCAGGAGTCGCACGACGATCCGCCCGTACACGTACTCGAGCTTGCGGTGCGCGCGCGGAATCCCGCGGGCACGCGCGACCTCGGCCGCGGTGAGCAGGCCGCCCCACTGCCGCACCACGCGCATGCGATGCGCTGCCGCGTTTGCCACGATATACGCGGCCGGCGCCGGCGTCGCCGGCCATGCCCCATCGTCCATCCGTTTGGCTGCAACCATCGGCGGGCCGTCAGAAGAAGTACCGCGCCCCGAGCGTCACCCGGTTTCCGAGGAGACTGGTGCCGAACTCCGATCCGACGGGGCCGGCGGTATGGGTGATCGCCAACCGGAAATCGGTGTGTTCGGTAATGGGCTTGATGAGTTCGAACTCCGTCAACGTGCTGCCGTCCAAGCCCGACAGCAGGTTCACCGAGGCTTGCCCGCCGTTGGGGAAGACATATTCGATGTGGACAAAGAGATTGCTCGCCCACGGCAGTTCCAGCGCCTGCGCATCGAGCGCAAGCGCGTCGGCGGCGATCGCCGGGTTGGCGATCGCACGATCCGCCTGCAAGGCCAGATCCCAGTTCTGCTGCTCGGCCTTCGTCATGCCGGAATCGTTGCGCTGGAACTCCATGCGCGCGCCGATCTCCGGGGAGACGTTCCATTGCATCCCGACCATCGCACGTCGATAGAAAGCCGACGACGATCGGCGGTCGATGAACACGCTCCCCGTCGGATCCGGCCCGTACAGTGCCGTCGAAAGCATGGGAAATCGGCTTCCGCGCTGCACGAAGAGGGCGGAATAAACCGAACCTTGCGCCGCCAGCAGGCAGCTTCCGCTGGCGCCACCGCCGAGCGCCATGTCGCTCGGCTTTTGCAGCAGGCCGAGGGCATGACAGGCATCTCCGGCGAAGCGCCCCACGAGCAGTCCCTGCTTGATCCCCCGATTGAAGCCGGGATTGAGCGCATTGAAGGCATATCCCGTCCTGTCGAGGCGATCATCGCTGTAGATCGCCTCCAGCGTATGGCGCGCGCCTCCTGCCGAGATGGTATGGACGCCTCCCACCTTCGCCGCGCTCCCAAGCTGCTTGATCGGGGGGCCTCGCGTGCAACGGCATCAAGTGCCAAAGTGGAGGTTCTCGCAACCACTCGATGACGGAGGCCCCACGATGGATGCTACAACCTATGCAGTGGATCTTGCCAAGCATGTATTCCAGGTTCATTGGGTTGATCCCGCCAGCGGGGAGATCCACCGTAAGAAGCTCAGCCGCGCCAAGCTCTCGGAGTTCTTCGCACAGCTTCAGCCGGCCAGGATCGTGATGGAGGCTTGTGGGGGTGCCCACCATTGGGCCCGCCGTCTTGTCGCGATGGGTCATGAGCCCGAGTTGCTGCCCGCCAAGCAGGTGCGTGCGTTCGTGCGCGGCAACAAGGATGATGCCGCCGATGCGCGAGCAATCTGGGTCGCGGCCTCGCACGAGGATATCCGGCGCGTTCCGATCAAGAGCTGTGACCAGCAAGCCATCCAGTCGCTGCACCGGATCAGGTCGCATTGGATCACCACGCAGACAGCGACCGTCAACATGCTCCGGGGACTGATGTATGAGTTCGGGGTGGTGCTGCCGCAAGGGCGCCATGCGGGCTTGCGTGTGCTGGCCGAGCGCCGCGCCCAATTTAACGAGAGCTTGCCGGAGCTGATGGTGCGTCTGGTCGATGAGTTGCAGCGAACGCTCAAGGAGATCGCGCACAACATCGAGGTGGCCGAAGGCGAGATTGCCGCCGTACAAAAGAGCTCAGAGACGGCCAAGGCGCTGCGCCAGATCCCGGGCGTGGGTGTCTTGGGGGCGACCGCCCTGGCGGCCGTTCTGGGCGATGGCAAGGCCTGGCGCAACGGGCGGGAGTTTGCCGCCAGCCTGGGGCTGAGCCCGGGTCATCAGGGGACCGGCGGCAAGGTTCGCATGGGCGGCATCACCAAGCGCGGCGACCCGTATCTGCGCACGCTGCTCATCAGCGGTGCGCACGCGGTGGCAATATCGAAGAGTCGCACCGAATGGTTCACCAAGATCCTGGAGCGCCGACCGACGAACGTCGCTGCGGTTGCATGGGCCAACAAGACTGCAAGAACAGCCTGGGCATTAATCCGGCACGGGCGCGCTTATGACGCGAGCTGGAAGGCGAGCGCACCCGTGGCGGCCTGAATACGGCTTCCCCGAAGGGTAAATAACCAACAAACAATGGCAGATGCCAAAACGAGTGTGCGAGAGAAGTTGACGAGGTGATGGCAAGCGGCCAGACCGTGGGTCGGAAAATCCGATGCGCTGCTCGGGCAAGCTTCACGCAAAGCCCTGTGGTGAGATGGGATCCGACCTCGCGAATGACCATCAAGGCCAGCGGCGGAATTACATCCGAACCGCACGAACAGGCCGGATATAAGACCGCAGTTGAACCGCCATACCAGAACTTCAAGACTTCGCTTGACACAAGGGAGGCGTCCATATAAGTAGCGCAGCGCGGGGAATCCGTTCGACCGGTACGAATAGTCGAAGAAATCGGTGGATGCGATGTTGTCGGTGAGAAAATCCAGCACATGCGCGTAGAACCCGTCGTCGAAAGATTCGTTGTATTTGCCGATCGTCCATCGGCCTCCGAGGAAATCGCCGGCGGCCGACAGCCTCAGCAACGATGTCCGCCGGGTTACGGCAGAAAACGTCGTCCCGTCCACCCCTCCGCGATCGATTCCGTAATCGCTCTTGATGCGGAACGAAGTCCCATCGACGGTGCCGTCGATGACCACTGCGCCGGCGCCTCCCGTCGTCGGAATTCCGGTCAGCGCACCGGGATCCGCCGTACGGCGCACCGCGGTGTAGCTGCCTTTGGTGATCAAGGTCTCGGAGAGCGAAACGCCACCCGCGCACACCGTCGTCGAAATGACGGGCACCAGCAACGTCGCCGCGATGACGGGCAGCCCGCGTTTCCTCACTCCGCAAAACCATCTACCGTGAAGCGGCCCGCTGGACACGGTCCAGGATCGACCCGGCGGATTTCCAGTAGCGTGGCCGTGCCGGGATCTGCGGGGTCGACAAACCAGGTTTGCACGATCAGGAGTCGGCCGCCGAGCGTCGTCGGCCGGCCGTAGCGGGCAAGCTTGAACAGCTTCCCGCTGCCGAGATAGAAGCGCGCGGCGATCGGCCACCCCGTCTTGCGATCGACCGTCACCGCGATGCGCTGATACGCACGATGCGTCGTCGTCGCACGAAGATCGAGCACCATTGCATCGCGGTCGACGGCCCCGCGGTCGCCTTGTGGTCTGCCCTGCGGTCTTCCCTTTTCCGCCGCGACCGGATTCCACGAGGGCGTATAACTCCCGACCCAATGCGACCGCGCAAGGTCGCCATAGCTCGCCTGCCCCAGGATGCGCTCGATCGGCGTGATCGCGATCGTCCTGCTGCTGTGCGGCATGCGCACCCAGACGTTTTCCCCCTGCATCAGGACGCGCTCCGACGCATAGCGCCCGCTCAGGACGTCGATCTCGGCGGCATCCCGCCGGATGCAGACCCGCATGTCTTCCGCGCCCCATTTCGCGCTGGTCAGACGGATGCGCAACTGCCCCGCGCCGCTACCGACCCGAACCTGGTCGATCGCGGCCAGTGCGGCGGCGGGATCGGAGGCGGCGATGCCAGCGCCGTGCGCCGGACCGGCGGCAATCATCGCCGCCATCGCAAGCCGGGCAATACCGGAGGAAGTCATGTCATGCATGCCCAAGTTGTTCGATGATGCTCATGCGCCGAACCGTGCGCCCGGGAACGCAGCCGATCAGACCGCCGAGCGCGACGAATCCGACGAACACCAGCATCGCCGCCGTAGGCGAGAAGAAGATCTGCAGCGGATACCCGAGCGAGCGACCGGGAGGAGGCGGCATCGGAATGTCAGCGACGCTCACGGCGACTGACAGGATCGCGGCCACCGCGATCCCGATCACCGATCCGGTTCCCATCACCATCGCCCCTTCCAGCGCGAAACTCGCCTGAATCGACCGCATGGGAAAGCCGATCGCCCTCAGCACGCCGATTTCGCGGATCCGCTCCATCACGCTCATCAGCAAGGCATTGGAAATCGAGAGCAACACGACCAGGATGAGGATCAGACCGAACACCGAAAAGATCACCCGGTAGATCGATACGACCTGGCCATAGAATGGATCGACCGCAAACCACGGCTGCACCGTGAGACCTGGAAAGGCGCGCCGCAAGTCCTGTTCCACGGCAGCGAGGCGATCGCCGTGCCGCAAGACGACGACGATGCGCGAGGCACCGTCGAGCCCGAGCAACGATCGCGCTGCCGCCAGCGGAATCGTGACCCCGCGGCGGTCCAGGGCGGGAATTCCGGTTCGATAGGTTCCGCGAACCGGAAAATCCATCGCGTTCAGCACGCCATCGCGATTCGTCACCAGAACGGTGACGAGGTCGGCGGGATGGATGCGCAATGCCCCGGCGAGGTCCGCGGCCACCGTGATGCCATTGCCGTCGCCGAGGCCGGTGCCCGCAACCACGGGCAGGAACCCGGCGTTCAGGCGCGTCTCCTTTTCGACGTCGACGCCGCGGCCCACGAACGATGCCGTGCGCCTTCCCGTCGCGAGCAGGCCCTCGAAATGAATGCGTTCCATGGCGAATCGCACGTCGGGATCCCGCGCCAGGAACGCCGATATCCGGGCATCCTGCAACCCCGTCAGATCGTGGCCGGGCGAGGAAGAGCGGATCTGCAGATCGCCGGTTTCGCCGTCGATGATCGACTGACGGAGTCCGGCAAACGATGCCAGGACGAAGCCGGCGCTCAGCAGGATTGCCGCGACGCCCCCCGCGACGACGGCGATCGCGAGGATGGAACGCCGCCGGTTGCGCAGTGTGCTGCGGGCGGCATAGCGCAGGACATTCATTCGACCAGGACTCCATCCTGCACATGGCAGCAGCGGTCGACGCGCTCGGTCACGCGCGCATCATGCGTGGCGATCAGAAACGCCGTGCGGGTTCCCTGCTGCAAGGTCGCGAAGCAATCGAGCAGCCCGGCCGCGGCAGTCGCGTCGAGGCTGGCGGTCGGTTCGTCGGCCAGGACGATGGCCGGTTCGGCGACGAGCGCGCGCGCGGCGGCAACCCGCTGCTGCTCGCCGCCGGAAAGTCCCGACGGGCGATGATGCGCCCGATGCGAAAGACCGACCCGCGCCAAGGCGGAACGCGCCCGCTCCCGGCGCTGGGCGCCCGATAGCGCAGCGTGCAACAGGGGGATTTCGACGTTTTCGAGTGCACTCAGAACCGGAACGAGATTGCCGCTTTGGAAGATGAACCCGATCCGCGTCCGGCGGAAGGTGTCGGCCGCACGCCCGCCGGCCAGAGGCGCATCGACACCGTCGTAGAAGACCCTTCCGGACGTCGGCGCATCCAGCAGTCCGAGAATGTGGAGCAGCGTGCTCTTGCCGCTTCCCGACGGTCCCAGCAGCGCGCACATCTGCCCCGGGAACAAGGACAGCGAGGCCCGTTTCAATGCGACGACTTCGCCCGCCCGTTGGCGGTAGATTTTCGATACCCCGACCGCCGCAACGCAGGGAGCAGCCCGGGACGCCGTGCCACGCGATTCCGGAGCGGCCGCGTTCACCGTCCGCTCCAGATCGCACCCGCAACTCCGGACGACGCCGCCTTGGCTGCGCGGAGATACCGCGTGCTTGCCGATTCATCGCCGGCGCGACGCGCCAGCACCGCAAGCCATGCCAGCGCAGTCGCCCGGTCACCCGGGCTCATCGCCGGGAACCCCGGATTGGCATAGGCATGGACGAGATCCCCGCGGGCGACCGACCCCTGGCCGAAGAGGGTTGGGATCTGTGCGCAGGTGATGCCCCGGACCATCTCGACCTCCAGGCGCTGCGAAACCGGAGCATCGGCCTTGGCGACGATATCGGCAGCCTGCCCCATCAGGTCGAGCGCCAGATGGAGATTGGCCAGCCGGCTCCAGGGCAACCATCCGTCCCGGGCCTTCAGCGCTGCGAGGCTTCCTTCATACACCAGCGGGATCGGGTCTGCGGGGCGGCTTGCGGCCACGCTCCGGGCGAAGTCGAAGGCGGAATCGACGGTCGTCGGGTCCGTCTTCGCCTTGTCGAAGCGCGCGATCATCTCGCGGATCGCCGGATCGACATGGACTCCATAGCAGGATGCCGTCCGCGGACCCGCAACCATCATGGCGATCACGAAGAGCCGGGCGAACGCCGTTCCGGACTCGTGCATCGAGAACCTCCGCTGCGATCGAAACATGGGGACCCTATGCCTCCTCAACGACGACCGCCGTCGCATCCCCCGCGGGAGAAACGTACGCGGCCAGGTACGCGCGGCCCTCGCCGCGTTGGCGATGCATCCACCGCGTCGCCGTGGCAACCGCCGTAGGGAACGCGGCGGCATGGCCATGTCCGACCGCCGCGCCGACGTCGATCAACGGAGTGCGCGACCCCCGGAACAAGCGCGCCATGGCATTCCCATATCGGCGACGCCAGAGCCGGGGGCCATGGAACACGGTGATGACCGCGCGCAAGCCTGCTGCGGCGACGCCGGCTTCCTGCATCGCTGCCGCCACGGCGAGGTCCAGCGCACCGCAGCCCCCGCCATCGCCGTCGGGAGCCGTCGCGGTGCTCCGCCCCATTCCGCTCAGCAGGGCCTGGGGCGCGGCGTCGCGCCGAACCATCGCCTCGTATGTCTCCAGCACCAAGGCTGCAGCGCCCTCGGAAATTGGACCGACCGGCGCATCGAGTCCGTCTTCGATCGGCACATATGCCGCCGACTGATCGGCGAGGAAGCGATCGGAAACTTCGTTGGCGCCGAAAACACACAAGCGCTCCTGGTGCCCCTGACGAACGAAAAGCATGCCGGCGGCCAAGCCCGCATCTCCGCCGACCAGCGTGGTGTTGAACCCCTTCAGTCCATACGCGATCGAAACGGCTCCCGCAGCCGCGTTCAAGGTGGTGAGGGGAAACTGGGATGCGCTCGCAAACTGCGGGCCGTCATCCATGACGCTCCGCATGAATTTCCGTACCGCGGTGTGCGATCCCGCCGAGACGGCGCCGACCACCCCGCAAGGCGCGAGCAGATCGTCTCGATCCACGGCGATTCCGGCATCGGCGAACGCATGTCCCGCCGCCGCCAACGCGAAGCGCAGAAGCGGAGGACTGCGTCGGAACGCTCCCAGGAGACCATCCATCGGCGGCAGCGCGCAGGTCATCGCGGTCGTGATTTCCGGAATCTCCGGCACGAACGTCTCCGGCCCGACCATTGCGCAATCGAACCCATCGGGATTCGCGGGAAGACACTTGCCGACCCCGGTGACGAACGTTCGCCGGCGGACCCGCGCTCGCGACGTCGCGGGCGCACGCTTCGAAAGAACGACGGACGCATTGTTTCCGCCGAAGCCGTACTTGTTGCTGATGAACGTCTCGTTGCGCGCCGCCCGGGGTTCCGGGCCGACGACATTCGCAGGCGCGCAACCGGGCCGCAGCGAGGAAAATCCCGCCGTCGGTGCCACGAGCCCCCGTTCCGCGAGGGCGATCGAAACGGCGATTTCCATTGCCCCGCAGGCGCCAAGCGTATGTCCCAGGAATCCCTTGAGGGAACTCACCGGGACGGCACATCCAAATACCCGAACGGTCGCAATCGATTCGGGAATGTCGTTGGCATCCGTGCCGGTGCCATGGGCAGAAACGTAATCCACCTCTTCCGGGATGATGCCGGCATCGCGCAAGGCGCCGCGCATGGCCGCCTCCAGTCCGCGTCCGTTCGCATCAACCGCGGTTTCGTGGAATGCATCTCCCGACAGCGCGTAGCCGCGCACGAACCATGCGCCCTGCGCCCTGCGGGCCCGCGCATGAGACGCCGATTCCAGCAGCAGCGCGCAGGCGCCCTCGCCGAGCGTGATCCCGGATGGCCGCGAAAACGGCGCCGCGCCGACCCGGCTGACGGCACGAAGACTGTTGAAGCCTGCCAGGATCGACAGCGAAACCGTGTCGGTTCCGACGATCAACACGACCGGCGCCATTCCGGACCGGATGAGATCGGCACCGATGCCGACGGCGGCATTGCTGGAAGAGCATGCGGAAGACACGGTCAGACGTGGTCCGGCCGACCCCAGCACCGTCGTCAGCACGGCCGCCGGGTGATCCGTCAGCGAACCCGCGAAATGCGCCGACCGCGCCGCCGCGTCCTCGCGCGAACCCGACGCGTACATCCGCTCCAGAGAGTGGATGCCGCTATGCGAACTTCCGACCACGATCGCCGCGCCGGCATGCGCAAACGCCGCCGCCGTCATGGCGCCGTTGTGCAGGGCACCAAGCGCGGCATGAACGGCATAGCGCGCGCCCGGGTCGCATGCAGAAAGATCGATGCCGCCAGTCGCGAAGTCAAAATCGGGCGGAAACTCGACGACGCGATCGCTCTCCAGGCTTGCGCCGTCGAACGTCCGTGCCGCACGGACTCCGCCGCGCCCTGCCAGCAGCGAGGAAATCAGGTCATCGATCGTCGCGCCCAGCGGATGGCAGACCGACATTCCCGTGATCACGACATCGTCCATGAGGAAACACCCTCCCGAATGACTGCCCATTCCCAACCGCGTGCTACCGCTTGAAACCGCCATCCACTTTGATCGTGGTGCCGTTGACGTACCGCGCAGCCAGCAGAAACGTCACCGCGTCGGCGACGTCCGCCGGCGCCCCGATTCGGCGCAGCGACGTGCCGTGGACGATGTGCCGGACCATGCCGTCGTCGAGCGTCCCCGTCATCTCAGTCGCGATGAACCCGGGCGCCACGGCGTTCGCCCGAACGCCGGTCCGACTGGTCCTGCGCGCCAGGAGCTTCGTGAATCCGATCAGCCCGCCCTTGCTGGTGGCGTACGAAACCTGTCCTTCCTTTCCGGCGACGCCGGCCAGCGATGCGATATTGACGACCGACGCATCGGACCCGCCCCGAAGCAGCGGCAGCAAGGCCCGGGTCAGCCGGATCGTTCCAAACAGGTTCGCCTGGAGCAGCGCCGCAACCCGCCCCTCCTCCATCGCAAGGAACGCACCGTCGTCGGTGGTTCCGGCGTTGTTGACGATCGCGTCCAGCCGTCCGGCGCGCGCGGCAATCTCGCGCGCCGCCGCGCTGACCAATGCGTCCGACCCGAGATCCATCCGCACGAAGTCGATCGTCGGCGTTGCCGCAACTTCGCCGGCGCCGGGCGATTGCCGGTCGCCGTCACCGCGATCGCGACGGTAGGTGCCGATCACGTGCCAGCCGGCATGCGCCAGGCGGTCGGCGATCGCCCTGCCGATTCCCCTCGTGGCACCGGTCACCACGACCGTCTTCGTGGCGGTCATAGATTGCCCTCGGGAAACCCGACGCCGACCGGAATCACCATGCCCGCAAAGCATCGGCAGTCCATTGCGCACAACCCGACGACCGCGCGTGCGACGGCGGCCGCCGTTACCGGATGGAACCGCAACGCATAGGCCTTCAGGTCGGCCCGCGCCTCGGTCCAGGCGGACTCCGGTGCCTGTTCGGCAAACGACTGCACGTCGAGGACGTTGATCTCCACCCCCATCCGGAACACTTCCTTCGCCAGGCTCTTGGCCGCGGCGATCCGGGCCCGGCTCGCGATCGGCGACTGCGGCAACGCCAGGTAATAGCTCGCGCTGTCCTCCTGAGTCAGGACGAATATCTTTCCGCCGCCCCGGCGAGCCAACGCAACCGATGCATTCCGAATCCCGACCAGGAACCGCATCAGGTCCGCATTGATGCGGTCGGCGATTCCGGGAAAATCGGCATCGTCGTCGAGCAGGACCGACTCGTCGGTTGACGGCAGGTCGAACGCCACGCAATCGAAGTCGTCCGCGAGGGGAAGGCTCGCGACGCACTCGGCGCGAAACCCCCGGGCGGCGGCTTCCTCGAGGATCGCGTCGGCCAAGGTCGATGGATGTCCCACGATGGCGAGGTTCATGGTGGAAGTCCCGGGGCGTCTAGGAGATCGTCGCGGTCGCATACATCCACGTCGCCGACTCGACGGCCAGAAATCCGATGCATGCCCCAGGCAGGCGGACCGCCCCCCGTTCGACGGCGATGTCGAGGGCACGGAAGATGGCGGCAGCGGGCGCGTTTCCGGTTTCGTCTCCGATGTAGAACCGTTTGGCATCGAAAACGTGGGTCGCGTGGAGCCCCATCAGGGAGGGATTCGCCTGGGGCAACACGACGAGGTCCATGCGATCGATTCCGCCGACCATGTCGAGGAGATCGGTTCGGGCGGCATCGATGACCTCCGGCATGATCCGCCGTATCGCGCGATGGTCGTGACTACATACGCCATTGCACAGCGTGAACCCCGGCCGCCGGTCCGCATACCGTGACGACACGTTGATCGGGCCGATTTCGGGGAAGTGCGCGATGCTCCCCCCGCGCACCGGCGCGCGCCCGACGACCATCGCCCCCGCTCCGTCGGCAAATCCGAGCGCGTTCAGCACATCCTCGGTCCGGGGTGACTTCCGTCCCACCAGCGGGGTATAGAACTTGTTGGAAATGAATTCGCTGCCGCAAACCAGCGCGCAATCCGCCGCTCCCGAGGCGACGCGGTCTCGCGCAATCTTGAGTGCCTGCAGACTCGACGCGCAGCCGCCGCGAACGTCGACGAGGTCGGCACGCCGGATTCCAAGCCGCTTCTGCAAGGCATGGGGCGGCGGCGGCAGTTCGGAGTCCGGCGTCGACGTCGCGGTGACGATGAGATCGACGTCATTCGCGGCGCATCGGGCACGGTCGAGTGCCCGCTCGGATGCGCGGGCGGCAAATTCCGTGTTGCAATAGCAAGGATCACGGAGCTTTCCGGTGTGCGGATCGACACCGAGATACCGGGTTCGTACGCCGAAGAAGTCCATCACCGTCTGCGCCGGGATCGCGAGAGCCGACTCGATCTCCGCATTGCCGACCGGCGTTCCGGGCGAATACGAGCCGAGCCCGAGAACGACCGCAGGCAAAGCCGATTCCAGGGATGCATCGTGTGAAGGCGAACGCATGGCAGCCCCTTTTCAGGCAGCGGCCCCCGCCCGCAGGCGGTGGACGTGCTCGCTGAAGTCGCGGACGGTGGTGCAGAGCTGAGTGATGCGATCCCGCGAAATCTCGCCGAACTTGACCTGAAACAGCAATTCGGCACCGACGACCAGATCGAGCGCGTCGACCGAATCCAGCCCGAGTCCGCGTTCATCCAGCAGGGATACGTCGTCGGATATCGACGCCTCGGTGAAGCCCAACTCGCCAAGCTCCAGGCGTCCCAGGAGCAGATCGCTTTTTACCCGCCGCATGATCTCGTCAACGCTCATTGCTTCCTCCCCGTTCCGTGTCACTGCGAAAATCGGATGCCGGCGACCGCGCCTCGTGGAGCAGGATTTCGGCGCGGGCAACGCGTTCCCGGCCGATGTGCGCCCCGCACTTGAATGCGTAGTACCCGGATGACTCGTCGGCCATCTCGTGATCGGTTCCCACCAAGGTTGCGCGGAACTGCACGCAGTCTCCGGGACGTACGATGCGGTGGAATGTGGCCGAGGCCACCTTCGCCAGGTAGCCATGGCGGATCGTTCCGTGGCGCGCATTGATGTAGGCCCTCGACAATTGGGCCATCGCCTCCAGCAGGAGAACGCCGGGCACGATCGGATCGCCCGGGAAGTGCCCTTGAAAGTAGAACTCGTCGGCGTGGAACCGGCGCCGCCCGACGATTCCGTTGGGGTCGTCCGACAGGCTCGCTTCGTCCAGGAAGCGAAACGGATGCATCTGCCGCAGCAAGGGAAGTTGTGTCATGGGTCAGCCGGGGGAATCAGGATTCCGTCCGAATGGTTTCCAGCCGCGCAACTGCGATCACCTGGCCGGTCTGGCGCGCATGACAGTCGTAGGACGAGGACTTCCCGGCCTGACCAAGGAGGCGCGCGCCGACGACCACGGCGGCAGCGGAGTAGCGCCGCACCAGAAATGCGCAGTCGGCGATCCGCGTCACATAGCCGATTCCGCCGTCGCAGCGCAGCGCGCTGAGGGTCGCGGCGGCCTGGGCGAATGCTTCGAGAAGCAGGATATTGGGGAACAGATCTCCGACGATTTCCGCCGAACACCAGTCCTCGCTCAGATGCATTTCCACATGGTCGTCAGAGGGGAAGCGCGAGATGTCGCCGACGATCCGGAACGGCGGCTTCTGACGGATTGCGGGCGCTTTCATGCGGACGAAGCGACGATTCATCGTGCTCTCCTCGCCCCTCGCGCTCCGGGTGCGCGGCTTGTGAGTCCGGCAATCGGCGTCACCGTCACGGCCTCGCCCCGCGCTTCGATCGTCCGCCGGTGGAACGCGCCCTTCCGCGTCGCGAGATCGCGCTCGAGGGCGAACGTTGACAACAACAGCAGCAGGGCTCGCGCGTGGGGATAGGGAAGGATTGCGCTGTTCTGCCGTGCCGTTTTTCGACGCGCCAACAAGTATTCGCCATGCGGCCGCGATGCCCATGGCAACTCGCCTTTGCCGAGGGCATCGGCGAATTCCTGGAACAATGGATCGGCGTCGCGGCTCTGGACGAACGCGACATCGGGCGCGAGATACGATCGCTTGGCGCGGTCGACCACGATGCCAGGGAGGCGATCGCGGTATGCGTCACGAAGGATTTTCTTTTCCGGACCATCGAGCGGCAAGTGCCATTCGTGCGGCAGCGACACCGCCAGGGCGACGACGTCGGCGTCCAGAAACGGACAGCGGTTTTCGATTCCCCAGGACATGGCCATGCGATCGCCCTGAACGGACAGCAGGTAGCCGGCAAGTAGTTTTGAGAGTTCCAGCGCGCGGGCTCGCGCGATGGCGTCCAAGCCGGCGAGGTCGGCATAGGTCCGTTCTTCGATGTCCCTGGCTTGGCGAAGCGGGATTCCCCGTGCCAGCGCCGATGCCGCCGTCTTGTTGTTGTAGTACCTCGGCAAATGGGAATGCAGAAGGTCCTGGGGGTTCGCGAAGCGCCGCACCACCGAATGCACTGCGACGTCGACGGATTCGCTCCATCCGCCATAGACCGACGCAAGATCTGCCGCCGCGCCGGGCCGATCGGAAATGGCGCCACGCAGGAGCACCTCCTTGAATACGCCGTATCCAAGAAACATTTCGTCGGCGCCCTCGCCGCTCAACGCGACGGCGTAGCCGTCGGCGTGCAGTTGGCGCGCAAGGTGATACATGGGTACCGGCGCGACCGTGGGAATCGGCTGCTCGGCGTGAACCAGCGCGTCGCGAAATCCCGCAGCGATCGTCGCGGATGTCACGACGATTCCGCGGTGCGCAAGACCGAGGCTCGCACACACCGCCTCCTGCGCGGCACTTTCATCGTATTCGGTATTCGGAAACGCGATGGAATATGCCGTGACCTGACGCGCCGTATCCGCCGCCAGTTCCGTCGCGACGATCGAGGAGTCCAGCCCGCCGCTCGCAAGCACGGTCACGGGCCGGTTTGCCTGCGCCCGGCGGCGCACGCTCTTTGCGATCCGGTGTCGCAGTTCGTGCATCGCATCGGCGCGCGACCCGAGGTATCGATGTACGGGGCGACGCTTCGCGGACGTTCGGGATATCTGCCCGTTCCGGATCCAGATGCATTCTCCCGGACAAACCTGGTATACGCCTTGAAACACCGTTTCCGGCGCCGTCACCGCGGACGTCCAATACAGCGTTCCGAGCGCGGCTTCGTCATAGCGCAGCGCGAGCCAAGGCAGAGCCAGGAAGGCCTTCACCTCGGACGCAAATGCGAGCACCCCTCCGGATCGCGTGTAATAGAGCGGGCGCTTGCCGAACTCGTCGCGCGCCAGCAGCACGGCCGCAGTCGCGCGGTTGTAATACGCGAGGGCGAATCCGCCGTTGAACCGCTCCACCGCGCGATCGCCCCATGTGCGCAATGCGGCCAGAACGATTTCGGTATCGCATCCGCGGCGAAACCGGTTTGCGAGTGACTCGAGCTCGCGCTGCAGCTCGGGCCCGTTGTAGATCTCGCCGTTATAGGAAATCCAGTGCTGACGACGGTCATCGGACATCGGCTGGCGACTTGCTTCACCACCGGCGATCGCCAGGAGCGCATGACCGAGGACACACTGTTCGTCATGCACCACCGCCTGCGCGTCCGGGCCGCGATGGGCGATCTGCGCGACCATTTCGCAAACGATGCGCACCGCCCCGGCCGGCAGGCGTGGAGAAACGATTCCGGCAATCCCGCACATGACTCGAACCCTCGCTCCCATTGCCCTGCAACAGATCGCGGAGTCCCATGCGGCGAAAGCCGGCACGAAACAACGCGACCTTGTGATCGACAAACGGATGCTCACCAAATCGATAGGAATCGGGAGCCGCTTCGGTAATCGGTGAAACAGATGAAACTGCTGCGGGGGATGATTTGTACGGACCGTACAAATCTGTTCTTCTCATTGTTGGCGCAATCGTAGGGATCGCCTATTTTTCTGTCAATTCATTTCGCGGCGCCTAACCAAATTTGGTGATGTGCATTGCGAAAATTTGCGGTGTTGAATTTCAATTCGGAAGAATCGATCCGGAATCGATCTCAACATGGCGATCGGGAAATTCACGGTCGACTCGGCGCAGGGGATCGATGCGCAATTGCGGCGATGATGCTTGCACCGCGCCGGCGATCGGCGGCTGCGCCCCGCCGGGGGCCGGCTACGCGGTGGTCGCCCCTACGGGGCGACTGCGCTGCGCTGCGCAGTCCGCGGGCGCACGGCCGAACTCGCTCCACGGCCTACGGCCGTTGCGCTCAGACATGCGGCCGTGAGTCGGAAAGGTGGGCGCGCTGGCGCGCGCCCCGCCCGCGGCCTTGCCCTGCTCGCCACCGCGTCTTATGCCGGCCCCCGGCGGGGCGCAGCCGCCGATCGCAGTCACGACCTCGACCGGGCAAACAAAACCGCACCCATTGCGAAAGCCGTTCCGGCCGAGGTTCGATCACGCAGCGGCGAGGCCGGACTCCGGCATCCCGCCGTCGGTTTCGTCATGCTGCTGCAGCTCCCACATCCGCGCGTACACGCCGTCACGCGCCAGCAGCGAGGCATGATCACCGGATTCGACGATACGTCCGCGATCCATCACCAGGATCTGGTGTGCTTTGACCACGGTGGAGAGCCGATGCGCGATCACCAGCGTCGTCCGGCTCGCGCTTGCCGCCTCGATCTCGGCCTGGATCGCGCGCTCGGTGCGCGAATCGAGCGCGGAGGTGGCTTCATCGAAGATCATCAACGGCGGATCCTTGAGCAGGGTGCGCGCGATCGCCACCCGCTGTTTCTCGCCGCCCGAGAGCTTGAGCCCGCGCTCGCCGACCAGGGTGCGATACCCGTCCGGCAGCGTTTCGACGAAATCATGGATGTGGGCTGCGCGTGCCGCCGCGACGATCTCGTCGTGGCTGGCGCCCGGACGACCGTAGGCGATGTTGTATTCGATCGATTCGTTGAACAGCACGGTGTCCTGCGGCACGATGCCGATCGCGGCGCGCAACGACTTCTGCGTGCAATCGCGGATGTCCTGGCCGCCGATCAACACCGCGCCGCCCTGCACGTCGTAGAAGCGGAAGAGCAGGCGGGCGAGTGTCGATTTTCCGGATCCGGTCGCGCCGACCACGGCACAGGTGGTGCGCGCGGGAATCGTGAAGTGGACATCGTGCAAGACCTGGCGCCGCGGGTCGTAGCCGAACGAAACGTGCACGAAACGCACCTCCGGAGAACGGTCCGGCCCCAGCGCGAGGGGGCGCGCATCCGGTCGGTCCGCCACTTCCCGATTCTGCTGCAGCAGACGGAACATCCGGTCCATGTCGGTCAGCGCCTGCCGGACTTCACGGTAAATGACGCCGAGGAAGTTGAGCGGCGCATAGAGCTGCAGCATGAAGGCATTGACGAGCACGAGATCGCCGATCGACAGCGCCCCCGAACGCACGCCGAGCGCGGCGCGCCACAGCAGCAGCGTCAGACCCACCGCAATGATCGCCTGCTGGCCTCCGTTCAACAGGTTCAGCGACTGCTGCACCCGCAAGGCGGCACGCTCCTGCAAGGCGAGTGTCGCGTCGTAGCGCTGCGCCTCGTATTCTTCGTTGTTGAAGTATTTCACCGTCTCGTAGTTCAACAGCGCATCGACGGCATTCGACGACGCCTTGGCGTCCAGTTCATTGACCTGCCGGCGGATACGCGTGCGATAGTTGGTGACCAGCAGCGTGTAGGCGACGTAGGTCGCGAGACTCGCCGCGACGATGACCGCAAACCAGATTTCGTAGTGCAGCAGCAGATAGCCGAACACCACCGCGATCTCGAAGAGCGTCGGCAGGATGGAGTAGAGCGTGAAGCTCACCAGCGAGGAAATGCCGCGGATGCCGTGATCGATCTCGCGCGTCACCGCCCCGGTGCGCCGCTCCAGGTGAAAACGCAACGAGAGTTCGTGGAGGTGGCGGAACGTCTTGAGCGCCAGCTTGCGCACCGTCGCCTGCGTGACTTTTGCGAAGAAGAACTCGCGCAACTCCGAAAACAGGGAAGTTCCCAGACGCAGGGCACCGTAGGCGACCACCAGCGCGATCGGCACGAGCGCGGCGTTGGCCGCGGGAGGGACGGCAAGCGTGTTGACGAGGCGCTTCAGCAGGATCGGCACCCCGATCAGTGCGAGTTTGCCGAGCACCATGCAGGTCACGGCCAGGGCGACGCGGACCTTGTATTCCCACAGGTACGGCAGGAGAAAGCGCAAGGTCTGCCAATCCCGGCGAGGTTCGTCCGGGTTCGCCTGGCTGGCCGCGCCATGGGTCGGCATGGGTCGAATTCCGCGCATCGCGTCGTTTCCATGGAAGCTGGACACCCGCCCCTTCCGCGCCGCCCCGGCAACCCGGAATGCGAGCGAAATGGCCGGCAACCGGTGCGCCGAACGCGCGACAGGTCGGAAACAGTATGATTTCCGAGATTATCGCGCGTTATCCTTCCTCGCCGTCGGAGAAACCATGATGACCGTCACCCTGCCCGAGGAAGACCCGATGCTGCGCGTCGTGCCCCTGCCTGCCGACGCCAACATGTACGGCGACGTGTTCGGCGGCTGGATCATGTCGCAGGCGGACATCGCCGGTGCCATCGCGGCGTCGCGCCGCGCCCGCGGCCGAGTTGCCACGGTGGCCGTGACCAGTTTCGTTTTCCACGAGCCGGTGTTCGTCGGCGACCTGCTGTCGTTCTATGCGCGCCTCCAGCGCGTCGGGCGCACGTCGGTGACGGTCGAGATCGCCGTCTACGCGGAGCGCGCCAACGGAACCGGCGAACGGATCAAGGTGACGGAAGCGACGCTGGTATACGTGCACATCGGCCCCGACCGGCGCCCGCAGCCGGTTCCGGAATGATGCCGCCACCACCACGCGAATTCCTGCGCGCACTCTTCGACGCCGCCATCGCATCCGCGCAGCCGGAGCGCTGCATCCCCCCGCATCTGCCGCGTCCCGGGCCCGGCCGCACCATCGTGATCGGCGCGGGCAAGGCGGCCGCCGCGATGGCCCGCGCGGTCGAAGCGCGATTTCCCGGCCCGCTCGCCGGGCTCGTCGTCACCCGCTACGGACACGCGGTCGCCTGTGATCGGATCGAGATCGTCGAGGCCGGTCATCCGGTTCCCGACGGCGCCGGCCTTGCGGCCGCCGAACGCATGCTCCGCCTGGTGCAGGGGCTGCAAGCGGACGATCTGGTGCTATGCCTGCTCTCCGGCGGCGGCTCCGCGCTGCTGCCGCTTCCGGCGCCCGGCCTCACGCTCGCACACAAGCAGTCCTTGCATCGGGCGCTGCTCGCGTCCGGCGCAAGCATTCGGGAAATGAATTGCGTCCGCCGCCACTGCTCGGCGATCAAGGGCGGCCGCCTTGCGGCGGCCTGCCACCCGGCACGGGTCGTGACGCTCGCAATTTCCGACGTGCCGGGAGACGATCCCCTCGACATCGCGTCCGGGCCGACGGTGGCCGACCCGACGACCTGCGGCGACGCCCTTGCAGTGCTGCGGCGCCACCGGATCCCGGTCGCGCCCGAAATCGTCGCGGTACTGGAAAGCGGAGCCGGAGAGTCGGTCAAGCCCGGCGATCCCCGGCTGGCTGCGACGGAGTACCGCCTGATCGCCACACCCCAGACGGCCCTGGACGCGGCCGCCCGCGCCGCGCGCGCACGGGGCATGCCCGCCCACATCCTGGGCGACGCGATCGAAGGCGAGGCGCGCGAACTCGGCACCGCGATGGCCGGCATCGCGCTGCAGGTCGCCCGCCACCGACAGCCGTTTCCGCCGCCGTGCGTCCTGCTGTCCGGCGGCGAAACCACCGTCACCGCACCGGGACCCGGACAAGGAGGACGCAACGTCGAATTCCTGCTCGCACTCGGCATTGCGCTGCGGGAACACCCGGGCATCGTTGCGCTTGCGGGCGACACGGACGGTGTCGACGGCATGAAGGCGATTGCCGGCGCCTACCTGGACCCATCCAGCCTGGTGCGGGCCCGTGCGCTCGGGCGCACGCCGCGCGAGGATCTTGCGCGACACGATGCACACGCGTTCTTCGCGGCGCTGGGCGATTCGCTCGTCACCGGGCCGACCCATACGAATGTGAATGATTTTCGTGCCATCCTCGTCCTCGACGAATCGCATGATTTCGCGAAATCGCTTGCGCAGCAGGACTAAGTCGTGCCTTACAATTGGCAACAAAGGACGGTTCGAAAACATTAGCGAGATGGCCACTTCACGGACGCGCGGACAACCGGTGCTGATCCTCGGCGCCGGGCGCGGCGGCACGGCCATGCTCGAGATGTTCCTCGAAGATGAACTGGTGCGCGTCGTCGGGATCGCCGACCGGATCGCGGACGCGTCGGCATTCCCGTTGGCGCGCAAGCACGGAATCCCCGTCTACCTCGACCCCGAAGAGGCTCTGCGCGCCTGCCGGAAGTTCGAGCACTGCATCGTCTACAACCTCACCCATGACGACTCCCTGACCGCAGTCGCCCATCAGGTTCTCGGTTACGCGGCAGCAACGGCCGGCCCGGAAGCCAAGCTCATCTGGCAGATGGTGACGAACCTGAAGCGCGTAAAGACCGAACTCGAATCGAGCCAGCGCCAACTCAAGGCGATCTTCGACCACGCGATGGACGGCATCATCACGGTCGACGAATCCGGCGCGATCCAGGGCTTCAATCCGGCAGCGGAGAGCATCTTCGGATACACCCAGGCGGAAGTACTGCGCAAGCCGCTCGATCTGCTGCTGCCTGCGGCCATCCAGGCCGACGGCACCGCCCCGATGCAACGCTTCCTGGCGCTCCAGGAACCGGCGGACGCGCGGGCGGCGCAACTGCTGGCGGTGCGCAAGAGCGGCGAAACCTTTCCGATCGAACTGTCGGCGTCGGAAATGGCGCTCGAGGGAAAGCGGTATTTCATCGGGATCGCGCGCGATATCACGGAGCGCAAACAGACCGAGGAACGCATCGAGCGCATGGCGCACCATGATTTTCTCACCGGCCTTGCCAATCGCGCGCTGTTTCGCGACCGGCTCGAGCAGGCGATCGCCCAGGCGGCGCGACAGGGAACGCGTCTCGCGGTCCTGTTTCTCGACCTCGACGGATTCAAGAGCGTCAACGACGCCGTCGGCCATGAGGCGGGCGACCAGCTGTTGTGCGACGTCGCCGCGCGCCTCCGGGGGATCGTGCGGGCCGCCGATTCGGTCGCACGCATCGGCGGCGACGAGTTCACGTTCATTCTCGGCAACCTGCGCGAGACGACCGATGCCGAGCGCGTGGCCCGCAAGATCGTCCAGGCGATTGCCGAACCTTTTGAAATCGGCAACAAGTTCTGGTCGATCGGCGCCAGCATCGGGATCGCGACCTACCCCGACGACGCGCAGGACTACGAAAGCCTGGTGAAGGCGGCCGACGCGGCGATGTACCAATCCAAGCGCAGCGGCAAGAGCACGTATACCTTTTTCGACGCGCGGACGCGCGAATAACGCGGCTACGCCACCTGCAGCACGATCTTCCCGACGTGCTCGCCGCGCTCCATCGCCGCGTGCGCCTGCGCGGCCTGTTCGAGCGGAAATACGCGATCAACCACCGGCCGGATTGCGCCGGTGTCGAGCAGCGGCCAGATGTGGTCGTGGAGCGCGCGCGCGATCGCTGCCTTCACGGCGACGGGGCGCGCGCGCAAGGTCGAACCCGTGATGGTCAGGCGCTTGATCATCACTTCCAGCAGGTCCAGCGTCGCCCTGGATCCCCCCATGGCATTGATCAGCACCAGGCGGCCGTCCTCGGCAAGAGCGGCGGTCTCGCGGGAAAGATAATCGCCACCCACCATGTCGAGGATCACGTCGACGCCGCGGCCCGCCGTGCGTTCGCGCACGACGGCGGCGAAGTCCTCGCGGCGGTAGTCGATCGCCCGCTCCGCCCCCAGGCGCTCGCAGGCCGCGCATTTCTCGGCGGTTCCCGCGGTCGCGAACACCCGGCATCCGAACGCCGTCGCGAACTGGATCGCCGCCACGCCGATCCCGCTGGCGCCGCCTTGTACCAGAATGCTTTCCCCGGGTTGCAGGCGGGCGCGATCGAAGACGTTACTCCATACCGTGAAATACGTCTCCGGCAGCGAGGCCGCTTCGATGTCCGTCAGCCCGTCCGGCACCGGCAGACACTGCAACGCGGGCGCGACGCAGTATTCGGCGTAGCCGCCGCCCGACACCAGCGCGCAGACACGGTCGCCCAGTGCCGGCAACGGCTCGGTCGCCGGGCCGATTGCGACGACCCGGCCCGAAACCTCCAGCCCCGGAATGTCGGTCACGCCGGGTGGCGGCGGATACCGCCCCTGTCGCTGAAAGATGTCGGGCCGGTTCACTCCCGCCGCAGCGACGCGGATCAGCACCTCGCCGGGGCCGGGGCGCGGGCGATCACGCTCGGCAAGCCGCAGCGCCTCCGGGCCGCCGGGGGCGGAGATTTCGATTGCCCGCATCCGCCCGCCTCCGCCCATGTCGGTCACCCGGTGTTGCGCAACCCTGCGGCCACGCCGTTGATCGAGATGTGGATGGCGCGGCGCGCGCGCTCGTCCAGATCGTTGCCGTCGACGCGATGCCGGCGAATGAGCTCGACCTGCAAATGGTTGAGCGGATCGATGTAGGGGAAGCGTGCACGGATCGAGTTGGCCAGCATCGGGTTGTCCTGCAGATTCGAGGAATACCCCAGGATGCCCAGCACATGCTGCGCCGTCCGCGCGTGCTCCGCTTCGATCGCCCCGAACACCGCATTGCGCAGCGCTTCGTCGGCGACGAGCCCGGCATATCGCGATCCGACGCCGACATCCATCTTCGCCAGAACCATGTCCATGTTCGACAACAGCGTCGCGAAGAAGGGCCATTCGCGCGCCATCCGCTGCAGCAGCGCCCAGCGCTCCGCGCGCGACTCCGGGTGCTCGTTGATCCATTCCTCGACCGCCGAGCCGAAACCGTACCAACCGGGAATCATCAGGCGACATTGTCCCCACGAAAATCCCCACGGAATCGCCCGCAGATCCTCGATCCGGTTGTCCGCCTTGTCGGTCCGCGGCCGGCTCGCCGGCCGACTGCCGATGTTGAGTTCGGCGATCTCGGCGATCGGCGTGGATGCGAAGAAGTATTCCGCGAATCCCGGCGTCTCGTACACCAGCCTGCGATATGCCTGGTAGGCCCGCGCGCTCAATGCCTCCATCGTGGCTTCAAAGCGCCGCAGCCGCTCGACATCCTTGCCGTTGTGCTCCAGCACCGGGGCAAAGCTTGCCTCCAGCGTGGCGGCGACGAGGATTTCGAGATTGCGCCGGCCGGTCTGCCGGCTGGAAAACTTGTTGGCAATGATCTCGCCCTGTTCGGTGATGCGGATCTGGCCATCGACCGTCCCGGGCGGCTGCGCCAGGATGGCATCGTAGGTCGGGCCGCCGCCCCGCCCGACGGTGCCGCCGCGGCCGTGGAACAGACGCAGGGGAATCCCGGCATCGCGGAACAGCGAGACGAGGGCGATCTCCGCCTTGTAGAGCTCCCAGTTCGACGTGAGAAAGCCGCCGTCCTTGTTGCTGTCGGAATATCCGAGCATGATCTCCTGCGCGCAGTTTGCGCCCTGCGGATAGAACCGCAAGGTGCCGCGTAGATCGAGGGCGGCGCGCATGATGTCCGGCGCGTTCCGGAGATCGCCGATCGTTTCGAACAGCGGGATGACGTGGAGGTCGACTTCCGCCGGCAGGCCGCGGCCGGCGGAGCGCGCCAACCCGGTCTCCTTGAGCAGGATCGCGACTTCGAGCAGGTCGGAAAGCGTCTCGGTGTGGGAGATGATGGTGTTGCGCACCGCGCGCTCGCCGTAGCGGCTGCGCAAGGTGCGCGCCATATCGAACACCGCCAGTTCCTTGTGGGTCTCGTCGGAGTATCGGCTGTACGGGGTGTGCAGCAGTCGCGGCTGGCCGATCTCGGCGAGCAGCAGCGCGATGCGTTCCGGTTCGGCCAACGCGCGGTAGTCCTCACATACCCCCGCGCCGCGCAGCAGTTCCGCGACCGTCCGTTCATGCACATCGGAACTCTGGCGCAGATCGACCGCCGCCAGATGGAATCCGAACACGTCGACCGCACGCAACAGGCCGCGCAACCGCGGCTTGATCAGCACCGAGCCCCGATGCCCGGCAAGCGAATCGGCAATGGTTCCAAGGTCGGCGGCGAACTCCTGCACCGACGCGTACGGCTGCGCATCGGCGACCTCCTCGCGCAGCACGGCCACCTGCCCAAGACTCCGCGCGGTCGCGGCCAGTCGTGCGTAGATTCCGGCCAGCGCACGGCGGTACGGCTCACCGTGCCGATGCGGGGAAAGCTGCGGCGAGTGCGCCGCCAACTCCAGCAAGGGCTCGCTCACCGGCGCCAGCAACGCGGAGATCGACAACTCGTCGCCCAACGCATGCACTTCCTCGAGGTAGTGCTGCAGCGCCATCGCCGCCTGGCGGTCGAGCGCCCGCGCGAGCGTCGCGGCATCGACGTTGGGATTGCCGTCGCGGTCCCCGCCGATCCACGACCCCATCTGCAGGAACGGCGCAAACCGGGGGCCGACTTCGGCCGCCTCGCCCCGTCCCACGCACAGGCGATCCTCCAGATCCCCATACAGGCGCGGGATCTCGCTCAGAAACGTCAGCCGGTAATAGGAGAGCACCGTCTCGATCTCGTCGGCAACCGAAAGCCGGGCATCGCGCAGCATGCGGGTCTGCCAGAGAACCGTGACGCAGGAACGGATGCGTTCTTCGTTGACCGTGCGCTCCCGAGGCGTGAGCGGTCCGCCCCGCTCGATCAGGAGGCGTTCGACTTCCCGTTCGGTATCCAGGATGCTCTTGCGCTGCACTTCCGTGGGATGGGCGGTCAGCACCGGCACGATCAGGGCGCGGTCGAAAAACTCCGCCACCGCCTCCTCGGACACCCCCGCGCCCTCGAGCCGCGTGAGGGCATAGTCGATGCTGCCGCGCTCGGCAGGCTCCTGCGCCAGTTCCCGCGCCCGCTGGGTGCGGATCGAGTGCAGATCTTCCGCAATGTTCGCAAGATGCGAGAAATAGCTGAACGCACGCACCACCGAATTGGTCTGGATCGGGGTGAGCCGATTGAGCAGGCGGCTCATCTGCGCGCCGGCGTCGGGGTCCGTGCCGCGGCGGAACTGCACGGCAAGCCGGCGCACGGTCTCCACCAGGTCGAAGATCTCCTGGCCCGCCTGTTCGCGGATCACATCGCCGAGGATCCGCCCGAGGAAACGGATGTCTTCCCGCAACGGGTCAACCCCGAGGCCGGCGTCGGACCTGGATTCGGCCCCATCGGGCGCAGTCGTCATGAAGCCGGACTCTTTCATTCGGGGATATCCGCAACGGAAAAAGGGAAACCCTTAATTTTACAAGATGCCACGCACTCCGGTCAGAGTCGCTCGAAAACACCCGCCGCACCCATCCCGGTGCCGACGCACATCGTCACCATGCCGTAGCGCAGGTTCCGGCGACGCAGGCCGTGCACCAGCGTGGCAGCACGGACTGCCCCGGTCGCACCGAGCGGGTGGCCCAGGGCGATCGCCCCACCCAAGGGGTTGACCCGCTCCGCGTCCAGTTCGAGCGTCTGCATCACCGCGATCGACTGCGCGGCGAACGCCTCATTGAGTTCGATCCATCCGAGCTCGTCCTGTTGCAGCCCGGCGGCCCGTAGCGCGGCGGGAATCGCCTCCACGGGACCGATACCCATGATCTCCGGCGGCACGCCGCGCACCGCAAAGGAAAGGAACCGTGCCAGCGGCGCAAGGTTGAAGCGCCGCAACGCCGAATCGCTCACCAGGATCAACGCCGCCGCACCGTCGGACATCTGCGAACTGTTTCCCGCGGTCACGCTGCCCTGGGCGGCAAACGCCGGCTTCAGACGGGCAAGCGCCTCCAGACTGGTGTCGACGCGCGGTCCCTCATCCGCTTCCAGGCGTCGGTGACGCTGCGTCACCTCCCCGGTTGCAAGCTCGGGCACGCGATCGATCACGTCGAGCGGCGTGATCTCGTCCCGGAATTCGCCGCGCTGCTGCGCCATGACGGCGCGCTCATGCGAGGTCAGGGCGAACCGGTCCTGCGCTTCGCGGGGGACCTTCCACTGCGCAGCCACCCGCTCCGCCGTCAGCCCCATGCCGAACGCAATGCCCAGATTGTCGTCCTCGAACAAGCGCGGGTTGTAGGAGGGCTTGTTACCGCCCATCGGCACCATGCTCATCGACTCGACGCCGCCCGCCAGAACGACGTCGGCTTCGCCCACCCGGATGCGATCCGCAGCCATCGCCACCGCATTGAGTCCCGACGCGCAAAACCGGTTGACCGTACACCCCGCCGTGGATTTGGGCAGGCCGGCGTACAACACCGCGGCGCGCGCGACATTCAATCCTTGCTCCGCCTCGGGCATGGCGCAGCCGATCAGGGCGTCCTCGACGGCAGCGGGATCCAGGCCGGGAACGGCCGCAAGCGCCCCGCGGATCGCGGCGACCAGCAGATCGTCGGGGCGCGTGTTGCGCAGCACCCCGCGCGGCGCCTTGCCGATGGGCGTGCGGGTCGCGGCGACGATGTAGGCGTCCTGGACATGCCGATTCATGGAATTCCCCTTAATTCCGCACCGGCTTGCCGGTCTGCAGAAAGCCCATCAGCCGCTCCTGCGTCCTGGGATGCGCGAGCAGCGGAACGAAGTGCCTGCGCTCCTGTTCGAGGAACCAGTCCTCGTCGACCAGGGCGCCCGCGTCGAGGTCGCCGCCGCACAGGACTTCCGCGATCTGCGCAGCGAGATGGAAGTCGTGTTCGCTCGCGAAACCGCCTTCGCGCAGGTTCGCCGCGAACGCCTTCAAGGTTGCCAGCGCCGAACGGCCCGCGGCGGCAAACCGCCGCCCGCGCAACGGCGGCCGGTACCCCGTGGCATGCAGGGTAAACGCCTCGAAGATCGCCGTCCACAGCAATTCCTGCGGATGGAACACCACGGTATCGGACGGCAGGAGATATCCCATCCGGCGCGCCTCATAGGCGGACGTCGCGACCTTCGCCGTCGCCGCGTTCTCGAACCAGTGGCGCAGGAACGGCAGCAGATCCGCGCTTCCGACCGCCGATGCCGCGGCAGCCGCGCGCATGGCCCCCTCCTTCAAGCCGCCAGCGCCCGGGACGAGCCCGACCCCGACCTCCACCAGGCCGACGTACGATTCAAACGCGGCCACCCGCTTGGCACAGTGCAACAGCAGCTCGCAACCGCCGCCCAGCGCCATGCCGCGCACCGCGGCGATGACCGGCACCTGGGCGTATTTCACGGCCAGGAACGCCTCCTGCATCTGCCGCTGCAACTCGCCGATGGCCGGCGGGCCGCCGTGCAGGAACGCCGGCAGCATCCCCTGCAGGTCGGCCCCGGCGGAGAACGGTTCCTCCGGCGACCAGATCACCAGCCCGCGATAGCGTGCCTCGGCCAGCGCCACCGCCTTGGCCAGTCCGGCGATGACGCCGGGCCCCATCGCATGCACCTTGGTCTTGATCGAAAACACCAGCACTTCGGCGGGCATGCCCCCTTCGAGGTGCCAGATCCGACACGACTCGTCTTCATGCTGCGTGATCCCGCTCGCCATCGGCGAAGGCGATCCGTCTCCCACCACCGTGGGGCGGAAAAGCTGCCGGCGGTGGATTGGAAGGTCGTCGCGGACGACGAATGCCTCGTGCGCCGGGCTCCACGAACCCTCGGGCGTATGCACCGCCTGCGCGTCGGCCACCGGACCCTCGAAAACCCACGCCGGCAGGGGTGCGTCGGACATCGCCTCGCCGGCATCGATATCCGCGCGAATCCACTCCGCGACGCGGGTCCAGCCCGCCTCCTGCCAGATTTCGAACGGTCCGAGGTCCCACCCGAACCCCCAGCGCATGGCCAGATCCACCTCGCGCGCCGAGTCGGCGATCGGCTCGAGATGGAGCGCCGCGTAGTGGAAGACGTCGCGGAAGATCGCCCACAGGAAGCGCGCCTGCGGATGATCCGTCTCCCGCAGCAGCGCAAGGCGCTCCGCGAACGGCTTGCGGCAGATGCGCCCGATCAGTTCATCGGCCTTGCGACCGCCGTCGGCATAGTCGCCACGCTGCGGATCGAACACCCGGATCGCGCGCCCGTCCTTGCGGAAAAATCCGGCCCCGCGCTTCTGTCCCAAGGCGCCCCGGTCGATCAGGGTCTGCAAGACCGCCGGCACGGCGAAATGCGGCGCGAACGGGTCGTCCGCGGGGTCCAGGTTGTCCCGCATGGTGCCGATGACGTGCGCCAGCGTATCGAGTCCGACGACGTCTGCGGTCCGGAATGTCGCACTCTTGGCGCGCCCGATGCGCGTCCCGGTGAGATCGTCGACCACGTCGAAGGGCAGGCCCGCCTTCCCGGCCTCATGCATCGTCGACAGCACGCTGAACACGCCGATCCGGTTGGCGACGAAATTGGGAGTGTCGCGCGCGCGGACCACGCCCTTTCCAAGAACCGCCGTGAGGAAGGTTTCGAGCTGATCCAGTACCTGCGCATCCGTCGCGGCGTCCGGAATCAACTCGACCAGATGCATGTAGCGCGGCGGATTGAAGAAGTGCACGCCGCAGAACCGCGCACGCAGATCCTCCGCCAACCCGTCGGACAACCGGGCGATCGAGAGTCCCGACGTATTGGATGCGAGGATCGCGTGCGGCGCCAGATGGGGGGCGATTTTTTCATACAGCGCGCGCTTCCAGTCCAGGCGCTCGGCGATCGCCTCGATCACCAGATCGCAGTCGCGCAGCGCGGCGAGATCCTCGGCGTAGTTGGCGGCCGCCAGGAACTGCGCGTCCTCGGGCACGCCCAGCGGCGCGGGGCTGATCCGCGGCAAACCCTCGATCGCCCGCCGCGCCGTCGCGCTGCGGTCGCCGCCCTGCTCGTCCGGCAGGTCGAAGAGCAGCGCCGGCACCCGGGCATTGACGCAGTGCGCGGCGATCTGCGCCCCCATGACCCCGGCGCCGAGGACCGCCACCTTCCGGATTCGAACGTCTTGCATCGCTTTAGTACCCCTCTCAGAACCAGTCCGATGCAAAGTCCATCAGGTTGCCGGCGCCCGAGCGCGCCGCGCGGATGTGGAACGCCGTCTCGGGCAGCAGGCGCTGGAAATAGAACCGCGCCGTCGCGAGCTTCGCCGGATAGAACGGGTCGACCTGGGCGCCGTCCGACCGGATGCGAGCCAGTGCGCGCTCGGCCATCCGCGCCCAGAAATAGGCGAACACGAGGTGACCGACGACGCGTAGGGTGTCGACGGCCGCGGCCCCCATCTCTTCCTTGTTACCCACCGTCTTGAGACCGATTTCCAGCAACAATTTCTCCACCTTGCCCGCGATGTCCGCCAAGGGCGTGACGAACTCGTTCATCGCCACCGATGTGCCGTGCTCTTCGACGAACTGCCGGACCAGTCCGCCGAACGCGCGCAAGCGCGCGCCGCCGTCGAGCAGCACCTTGCGGCCGAGCAGGTCGAGCGCCTGGATCGTGTTGGTGCCTTCGTAGATCATGTTGATCCGCGCGTCGCGCAGGGTCTGCTCGATGCCCCATTCGCGGATGTAGCCATGGCCGCCGAACACCTGCATACAGTCGGAGGCGCAGTAGAACCCGTTGTCGGTCAGGAACGCCTTCACGATCGGGGTCATGAGCGCCGTCATGTCGGCGCCGAATCGGCGCTCCGCGGCATCGGGGTGGTGATGCTGGGCGTCAGCCATGAGCGCGACCCAGTACGCCAGCGCCCGGCCGCCTTCCGCGTACGCCCGCGCGGTGAGGAGCATGCGCCGTACGTCGGGGTGCACCACGATCGGATCGGCCGGACGATCGGGCGCCTTGGGACCGGACAGCGACCGTCCCTGGATCCGGTCCTTGGCGTATGCCGCGGCGTTCTGATAGGCGAATTCCGTAAGTCCGAGCCCCTGGATGCCGACGTACAGGCGTGCGCCGTTCATCATCACGAACATGGCGGCGAGTCCCTTGTTGGCTTCGCCCAGCAACCAGCCTTTCGCGTCTTCCAGTTGCATCTGGCAGGTGGCGTTGCCGTGGATCCCCATCTTGTGTTCCAGGCCCCCGCAGGCCACGCCGTTGCGCGCGCCGCACCGCGCTTCGGCACCGGCCCCTTCGGGCAGAAACTTCGGCACGATGAACAGCGAAATGCCGTGCGTGCCCGCAGGCGCGTCCGGCAGGCGTGCCAGCACCAGGTGCACGATGTTCTCGGCGAGATCGTGCTCGCCGCAGGAAATGAAGATCTTCTCGCCGGTGATCCGGAAGCCGCCTTCGGGATCGGGCACGGCCTTGGTCCGCAACAAGCCCAGGTCCGTCCCGCAGTGCGGCTCGGTGAGGCACATCGTTCCCGTCCATCGCGCCGACGCCAGCTTCGGCAGGTACAGTTCCTTCTGCGCCGCATCGCCGTTGCGGAGAATGCACTCGTAGGCACCCATGGTGAGCCCCGAGTACATCGCCCACGACTGATTGGCTGCGCAGCGCGTTTCATCGAACGCGATCTGGAGCAATTGCGGTAGCCCCTGCCCGCCGTACTCCGCATCGGCAGTCAGCCCCTGCCACCCCGCGTCGCGAAACTGCGCGAAGGCCGCCGCAAAGCCGTCCGGCGTGCGCACCGCGCGTGTCGATGGATCGTAGGCGCACCCCTGCTCGTCGCCCTTGCGGTTCAACGGCAGCAGCACCTCCTCCGAAAACCGCCCGCCCTCCTCGAGGATCTGGTCGACGGTCGCGGCGTCGAGTTCGCCATACCGCGGCATCGCGCGCAGCGCATCCACCGCGCCGAGAAGTTCGTGGATGACAAAGTGCTGGTCTCGAATGGGCGATTGGTACAAAGGCATGATCGTTCCTCCGGAGCGCGGCCGGGGATTCCGGGTGACCGCCGCATCACGGCGCAGTATTTCATGAACGAGGGCGGATCGGCGGATCGGCAAGGCGCCGCAGCCAATGTGCCGCCTGCTTCGTCGCGTCGCGTTGCCGCACCCGCCCCCACTTCCGGGCTTCGGTCCGCACGGCGGCGGAGCGCGTGAGCCGCGCGATGGCCTCCCGCGCAACGGTGACATCGACGCCGCGTCCCGCCGCGTCCTGAAACTGCTCCAGAGCGTGCATCGTGTCGCGGGTGGCCTTTTTCGGAAATGCGGTATGCGCCGCTTCCAGCACGTAGCGCAGGCGCTTGGCCGCGATCCGCAGCTTGTGCCGCTCCGCGTCGGACAAACGGGAAAATCGCGCCCCCCGTCGGGCGAACCGACGCAGCAATCGGCCGATCGCCGCCGGGGCAACCACCTGCAACGGCGCCGAATCGCGCGGCGGCGCCGCGCTCCAATGGACCAGTTCCAGCGCCCAATGCGCAAACGCCGGGCCGGCGATCTGCGCGCGCAACCGGTTCCGCGCCGCTTCGCATTTGCCGTGCGCGCGCCGGAGCACACCCTGCCATGGGCCGGAAGTCCCGGCCTCCCGGGGGACGGCAGCCTTGCCGGATGCGGCATCGCGGCCATATGTGCGCAGGTCCGGCAGGGTTTCGGAACAAAAGACATCCCAATCCCGCGCCGCGCCGAAGCGCCGCGCCCATCGGCGCATCTCCCGAACCTGCGCCCGGGGAAGCCCCCTCTCGCCCCGCTCGCCGTCCGAGGCCTTGGCCAGGATCTCGACCACTGCATGCATGCGGCGCAGCGCCACGCGCGCCTGGTGCACATATTCGGGATCATCGGACACCGACGCCCCCTCCGCATTGGCCAGGACGACGTTGAGCGCAGCGCCGACGAGCTTCCGGCACACCGCATCGACACCGTCCCGGCTGTCGATGCTCCCGGCATCCGCGATCGCCCGGGTCGCCGGGGTGGGACCCGCCGTCACGCCCATCGCCAGGCGAAGGCCTCGCGCGGCCTTGGAAGCGCCATAGGGCATCAGCCGCAAGTCGGCCTTCTTCTTGCCGCGGGTCGCGCCCGTGAGCTCGAGCGCCAGCGACGTCAATGCGGTCGACGGCCCGGACCGCAGCTCCAACTCCGCTTCCAGGATGGGCGCGCGCCGCGTTCCGGCGCGGATTTCTCCGACGTCCAATGCGACCTCGATGTGTGCGCCGTACGCGGAAACGTCCCAGATCGTGCGGACGAAAACCGTACGGAAAACCGCGCGCAGGCCTTCCGCCGCCGCATCCGCCCCGAATATGCGCGACAGGGGTGCTCCGGCGAACCGCGATAGGTCGAGCGCCGCACCGGGCAGCGCCGCCTCCCACTCGCCTCGCGTCGACAGCGCGGAATCGCCGCCCTCGCCCTCCGTCTTGAGCGTCTGCACCCAGCGCACCCGCTTTCCGGTTCCGATCCGGCGCAACCGCAAGGCCGCGCGACTGCGAGCCAGCCGCAGATCCGGCGTGTCGTAGTACGTGCTGTCGACCCGATCCCGGCGTGGGGCTGCCAGCCGGTCGAGCCGGGCCCGCAGCGGTTCGACGTCCTCGGCGCGCAGGGCCAGCTTGAGTTCCGTTTCCGGGGCGCCGCCGCCCGCCTGCTGCTCGTGGTTGGCCATCATCCGCCTTCCCGTTCCCAATCCTGTCGCAAAGTGGCACACTGGGCGCATGCGCGGATTTGAGGCCCCCCCCCGCATCCTGATCGTCGACTCCCACGGACAACCGGTACGATGGGCCGGACTTCCTCGCGCCGCTCGATACTACGCTTCCGGAAAAGTGGTGAACGACCTGGGCGAGGCCATATTCGCCATGAACGGCGGAATCCAGAAATCCCTGGGAACACCGTCCACCCTCCACACCAGTTCGATCGTCATGATCCGCGGCCGCTGCCGCAGCCCCGCTGGCGGCTATCGGGTCGCCCTGAGCAAGCACCGCCTGTTCGCACGCGACCGCCATGTCTGCGCGTACTGCGGCGCGGCATTCCCGGAAACCGAACTCACCGTGGAGCACATCGTCCCGCTCTCGCGCGGCGGCCGCAACGAGTGGACCAACGTCGTGACGGCATGCCGGCCCTGCAACACGCGCAAGGGCAACCGCGCGCCGGAAGAAGCAAACATGCCGCTGCTCTATGTGCCATATGCCGTCAGCCGCAACGAGGGGTTCATCCTGAGCAACCGGCGCATCCTGGCAGACCAGATGGCCTTTCTGCAGGCTTCCCTGCCCCGCCATTCCCGGTGGGCGCAGAACTGAGGCGAAAAACGCGCGGCGCGGGCGATGCCCCGCGAGGCGGTGGTCGGGGCCTGCGCACGGTCCGCGCGGCTCCGGCCGTTCCCCTCCCCCGCCACGCGGGAGAGGGGAACGGAGGTTACTTCAGGTTCTTGCTGACGTACTTCGTCAACTCGAACATCGAAACCTGCGACTTGCCGCCGAACAATGCGCGCAGCTTGTCGTCGGCATTGATGTTGCGGCGGTTGACCGTGTCCTGCAGCTTGTTCTTCTTGATGTAGACCCAGACCTTGCTGGTGACTTCGGTACGAGGCATCGGGGTGCTGCCGATGACCGCCGCCAGCGGGCCGACGGGCGTCAACGGCTTCATGAATGCCGCATTCGGCGTGCGCACCGCCTTCTTCGCCGCGACCTTCTTGGCCGGCGCCTTCTTCACGGCCGCACTCTTCGCTGGTGCCTTCTTCGCCGCGACTTTCTTGGCCGGAGCCTTGCTCACGGCTTTCTTCACAGCTTTTTTCGCGGCCTTCTTGGCAGTAGCCATCGACGATCTCCTATAGGGTTTTGCAAAAGCGTTCGGGGCATCGGCGCGGACGGCAATCGCGTCCCGCCGGTTGCGGGGCCGCAAGGAACGGGCCCCGCTGCGTGACCGCAATACTATGCGAATCGCCAAGAGACGCAAGCGTTTTCCGAGGGGAAAGTATGTTTCGCGCGACCATTTTTCGCAGCGGCGCCACGGTGCGGCCGCGCGGCCTGGAAATCGCAGCCGTTCTCCACCCACAACATATGGTCCGATTCCGCATCGGCGCACAAATCCCTGTAGGCCCCCCGGAACCGGAGGCGGACGATAGAATCGCCGCGCCGATGCTGTCCACTCCCCCCCCCTCCGATCTGCGTACCTCCGGCCTGGTCGCGGCCTTCGCCGCACTCAGTGCGCTGGCCGCGCTCGCGCTGGCCGACGGCGGCCTCGACCATCCGCTCTTTGCCGCAATCAACGGCTTCGCCGCCCGCGACCTCCCGCGCGGGCTGCCCAGCGACCTGACCATCCTCGGCCACGGGCTGGTCGCAGTGATGCTGCTGGCCCCGTTCCTGGCGTCGAACCCGCGGGTGCTCGCCGCGGGGATCCTGGCGGCGCCCCTGGCCGGCCTGCTCTCCTGGGCCGGCAAGGCCGCGGTCGGTCGCGCGCGGCCCGCCTCGGCGCTTGGCGCGAGCCATATCCACATCGAGGGACAGACCTTGGCGGGCCACAACTCCTTTCCATCCGGACACTCGATCACGATCTTCCTCGTCGCGACCGTGCTGATCCTTGCATGGCGGCCCATCCGGACCCGCCCCACCCTGGCCGTCACGACGCTCGGCGCGGCGCTGGTGGCAGCATCATCCCGGGTCATGGTGGGGGCCCACTGGCCCTCCGACGTTCTGGGAGGCGCGGCGCTCGGAGTCGTAACCGGCGGGTTCGGAGTGTGGGCGTCGAGGTGGCTTCCGGCGCAGTCCAACCGGGCCCGGGGCACGCTCGGCGTCATCGTGCTGGCCTGCGCCGCTGCGCTCGCGATCACCGACACCGGATACCCGCTGGCGCAGTCCCTGCAGTGGATCGCCGCCGCCGTCGGGGGCGCGATGGGCCTGTGGGCAGTCACGCGATCGGTGTGCGCCGGGAGGACCCGATGCGGATGAGCCTCGCGCCGGGATGGCTGGCACGCAACGACAAGGCGTCGCCGCCGGCAGTCGCCGCGATCCTCTTTCTCGCCGTGTGCGCGCTGCTCCTGCTGCCGACCCTGGGCCGCTATCCGCTCTTCGACATCGACGAAGGCGCCTTTTCCGAAGCGACGCGGGAAATCCTGCGCAGCGGCGACTGGATCTCGACCACGCTGAACGGCCTTCCGCGCTACGACAAGCCGATCCTGATCTATTGGCTCCAGGCGTTGAGCGTGAAGGCGTTCGGCCTGAACGAATTTGCCCTGCGCCTGCCATCGGGCCTCGCGGGGCTGGCGTGGGTCGCCGCGATCCTCCGCTTCGGCGCACCTCGCCTCGGCATCCGCATCGCGTTCGCCGCGGCGACGATCGCGTTCACCAGTCTCGGCGTGACGGCGATGGCCCATGCCGCCACGGCGGACGCCCTGCTCAACGCGCTGCTTGCCGCCACGATGTTCGACCTGTGGCGTTACCTGGAAGGCCAAGGCCGCGCAGCACTGCTGCGCTGTTACGCCTGGATCGCGCTCGGCGTGCTGACCAAAGGACCGATCGCCATCCTGATTCCTGTTGCGGTGGGAACCCTGTATTGCGCCGTCGTCGGGCGGTGGCGCGACGCCCTGCGCGCGGCCGTCGATCCGATCGGTTGGATGATCCTGATCGCGATCGCCGCCCCGTGGTATGCCGCGGAGCTCGCCATCCATGGCTGGGATTTCGTCCAGGGATTCCTGATCCACCATAATCTGCAGCGCTTCGGCGGAACGCTCGAAGGCCACGCCGGCAGCCCCTTCTATTACCTCATCGTTCTGCCGCTGCTGCTCGCGCCCTGGAGCGGGCTGCTCTGGCGCACGGTGCGGCCGCTGCCGCAGGACTGGCACGGCGATCTGCCGCGATTCCTCTGGGTGTGGTTCGGATTCGTCCTTGTCTTCTTTTCTCTTTCCGGAACCAAGCTGCCGCACTATCTGCTCTACGGCATGACGCCGGTATTCCTGCTTGCCGCGCGACGCATCGAAGCCCGGGGAACCGCGGGTCTGCTGTTGCTGCCGGCTGCGCTGTTACTGCTGCTGCCGGTCGCGCCCGCGATCACGCAGTGGTTTGCCGACGCGCGCGCGCATGGCGATCCGGACTTTTATGCTGCACAGACCCAGCGTGCCTTGGCGACCGCGGCCGGAACCTATTACGAAATCAGCGGAGCCGCCGCGGTCGCGGGCATCCTGCTTGCGACGCGGCGCGCCGTTGCGCCGGCCTGGCGGGCCGCCGGGATGTGCTTCCTCCTCACCGGCTCGCTGGGATTCGCATTTCTTCCATGGCTCGGCAACCTGCTGAGCGGCCCGACCAAACGCGCCGGAGAAATCGCCGCCACCCTGCCGGGACCGGTCGTGCAATGGAACATCACCGTCCCGAGTTTCAGCGTCTACCGCCGGCACGTGACCCCGTCGCGCCCGCCGGAGCCCGGGGAATATGCGATCACCCGGACCGATCGCCTAGTGCCGGGCGTGCCGGTGAAGGTGCTGTTCCGGGAGGGCGGCGTCGAACTGGTGCAGCGACTCCCGTCGCGCTGACGAATCCCATTCCGCGGCCGAACGGCCGCGGCCCGCTATCCGCCCGCAGCGCTCCGTCCGGTTCCGCCGACCGCCGCCACTGCCGTGGCCATCCAACCCGACAGGAAGCAGAGTCCTCCGAACGGCGTGGCGAAGCCGACGATGCGCGGCGCCCCCAGCGCCAGGGCATAGAGACTGCCGCTGAACAACAGGATGCCGACAATGAAACAACCGGCGGCGATCCGCGCCGCACGTCCGGGCCAGCGCTGCTGCGCCGAAGAAACGAAGAGCAGCGCGAGCGCATGGATCATCTGGTAATGCGCCGCAGTCTGGTACACCGCCATCAGGTCCGGCGCCAGCCGGGCACGCAGAGCATGCGCACCGATCGCGCCGGCAGCAACCCCCACGAATCCGAAAACGGCGCCCGCCAGTGCGGAAAAACGGGAAGAATCCATGCCCTTGTCCAGTCGCGTCGGAATGATTCCGGCATTTTCGCCCAACTAGTAGTGCGTCGTTCTGTTTGGAACGGAAATGCGGATTGGTGCGGATCATCTTCTGCAGGATCTGTGGCGCAACGTCTGCCGATTGAAGCGGCGCAGGCAGGTCAGTTCTTGGCGTTCTCTTGAGGAGAGTCATCCGTACGCATTGGACGGGGGAATGGTGTCGCGCACGAGGTCCTGAACGAGATCCGGGCGCCCTGCACCGGTTCCGGCCCCGGGCCGCGGTCGGCCCTGCGGGCCGACTCCGTTGTGCTGCTCGGCGCCGGGGCGCACGGCCAACTCGTTGCGCGTCCCGCAGGGACGCTCCACTCGGACAAGGGCCGTGAGTCAGAAGTGGAGGCGCGCGATTGCGCGCCGCCCCGGCGCCTGCGCTGCGCACCGCGCCCCCCAATGGGGCCGGAACCGGTGCAGGGCGCCCGGATCTCGGCAAACACCGTGGCATTGCAAGAGGGAAGGCGCCCCGATCGGGCCGTGGAACCTGCAACCGACGAGGTGTTTGCCCGGTCGAGGTGCTGGCTGCGAGCGGCGGGTGCACTCCGTCAGGGCCGCCATAAGACGCGGTGGCGAGCAGCACAAGGCCGCGGGCGGCGCGCCACCGCGCGCCCCCTTTTCTGACTCACGGCCGCATGTCTGAGCGGAGCGGCCGCAGGCCGCGCAGCGAGTTCGGCCGTGCGCCCGCGGACTGTGCAGCGCAGCGCAGTCGACCCGCAGGGGCGACCACCGCGTAGGCGGCCCTGACGGAGTGCAGCTGCCGCTCGCCTGCGTGGTGCCGGCGTCATCGCCGCAATCGCACGCCGATTCCCTGCGCCGGGCCATCCGCTCAGCCCGCCAATGGGTCCATGTTTCTTTCGCGCCCGGATCCGGGCGCCGGAACCGCAAGACGCCGCCCCTGCGTCAGCAGCCTCGCAAAGTCCTCGGCAAGGATCGATTCACTGAACAGATATCCCTGCATGGCATCGCAACGGGCACGGGAAAGGAACGAATACTGCTCCCAGGTCTCCACCCCTTCGGCGACCACCTGCATCTTCAACTCCCGCGCCAGGGCGATCACCATGCGGGCAATCGTGGCGTCGTTGGGATCCGTGGCGATGGAATCGACGAAGGATCGGTCGATCTTCAGGCCGTCGATGGGGAAGCGCTTCAGGTATGCAAGGCTCGAATAGCCGGTGCCGAAATCATCGAGCCAGATGCGAACCCCGACCGTCTTCAGTTCGGCAAGCGTGCGAATGCTTTCCTCGGGCGCGGCCATGGCGACGCTCTCGGTGACTTCCAGTTCCAGGCACCGCGCAGACAGCCCATTGGCATCGAGCGCCCGCGCAATCTGGCGGGGAAGATTGCGCGACTGGAATTGCAGCGCGGAAAGGTTGACCGCCACCGAGACTTCCGGCAACCCCGCCGCCATCCAGTCGCGGATCTGCGCGCAGGCCGATTCGATCACCCACTGCCCGATCGGCACGATCAGGCCCGTCTCCTCCGCCAACGGGATGAACTCCATCGGCGACACCATGCCGCGGGTCGGATGGCTCCACCGAACGAGCGCTTCCGCGCCGACGACACTCCCGTCCTGCAAGCGCACCTTGGGCTGGTAGTGCAACACCAACTCCTGCCGCTCGAGCGCGCGGCGAAGATCGCCTTCGAGATCCAGACGCTCGGCGGTCCGCCGATTCATTTCCGGCGAATAGTGCTCGAGGCGATTTCGCCCGCGCGCCTTGGCGCAGTACATCGCAGTATCCGCGTTCCGATACATTTCCGCGAAATTCGCACCATCCTGCGGGTACGAAGCGATCCCCAAGCTCGCCGTCATGGTCAACTCGTGGGCTCCAACCCGGATCGGCTGCTTGATCGTTTCCAGAAGATGATTGCCGAAGTCCGTCGCCACCTCGCCAGGCGTGTCCCGCATCACGATCATGAATTCGTCGCCGCCCAGACGCGCCACGACATCCCCGGAACGGGCAGCCACGTCCAGTCGCGCGCCGAGTTCTTGCAGCAACGCGTCTCCGACGGCGTGTCCGAGGCCGTCGTTGACGATCTTGAACCGGTCCAGGTCGATCAACAGCATGGCGACACGCCGATCGGAATCCTGTGGCGGGGCCAGCAGCCGGGCGGTCTGCTCCTCCGCCAGCAGGCGGTTTGCGAGTCCAGTCAGGGAGTCGTGCGTGGCCTGGCGGCGAAGCTCCCGTTCCTGCCGCTTGCGCTCGGTGATGTCGGAAAAGAAGCCGACCAGGATGCGGCGTCCGTTGCATTGCAGGGAGGAGGCCTTGATTTCGACGTCGACCACGTCTCCGCGCCGGGTCAGGACCTGCGTTTCGATCAACTGGCCGTCCGCGGTCCATCGGTGGCGGGAGAATCCCGGCGAAGACGTTCGGCAATTCTGCAACGGCGGATGCAGCACCCAATGCGGCCGGCCGAGCAGTTCAACCCGGCTCCAGCCGACCAGCCGCTCCATCGCCCGGTTGATGTCGCGCAATTCCCCGGTCTCCGCATCCGCCAATGCGATCGCTGTCGTCGCGTCCTCGAATATGGTGCGATACCGCGCGTCGCTGTCGCGCAATGCCTGCAGCGCCCGATGGCGCTGCGTCACATCGCGAAGCGTGAAAAGGAGCAGGGACACCGGCTCGTCCGCGTCATCCAGGACCGGAATGAGCGACAGGTCCCAGTAGGTCTCCCCCCATTCCGGGTGGCCTGAAAACGGGAACGGATGGTCGAATGCCGCATAGGGGATCCGGGTCTCCACCACCCGCCGGAACTCCTCGATCAGCGGCGACGGATAGAGATCGAAAAGCCGCCGCCCGGAAAACTCCTCGATCCGCCGCGCGCAGACATCGGCATAGGCGCGGTTGACGCGCAAATAACGGAAATCACGATCGAGGACGACGATGCAGTCGTCGGCGTGCCGGTAGATGGATTCCAGCAACAGGAGTGCGGGCGCATCCCCCGGAAAACGATCCCCCTTCTCCGCGGCGTTCACGGCATCGCCCCCAAGTTTGCGCTCCTCCGTTTGAAACTCCGTACCATGGTGCGGAGTCGGATTGTATTACGTCAAACATGTTGGGAAGCCAAACAAAAAGCGGCGATTCTCGACGGCAGTTTGCAAAATCAGCGGGGTGATCGAACGCGGGATCGATGGGGCGAAGGACGCCATGGAGCGCACCGGGCACTCGGGCCGCGCAGTGCATCGACGGAAAAAAAGAGCGGTCCCAGGCCCGAACTTTGGAGGGGATCGGCCCCGGGACCGCGACGACCCAAGGTGGTGAGGGTCATGTGTCGCCCGCAACAAACAAGCAAACGATATGCATCTTATAGAAAACATCCGGCCATTGCAACCGTATTGATTCTCCATAAGAAATGCATGGATCACATCTTTCCGGGGAACCGGATTCCACCCCAACGACTGCCCTATCGGAAGGAGCGGCAAACCCGGGAAATCCTGCTAGGCTGCTCGCATGCAACTTACGAGATTCACGGACTACTCTCTTCGCGTACTGGTCTACCTGGGTGCCCACCCCGAGCGGCTGTGCACGATCGCTGAAATCGCAGAGAGCTACGGCATCTCGGAAAACCACCTGATGAAGGTCGTCAACCGCCTGTCGACGGCGGGATATATCGAGACCCTGCGCGGGAAGGGCGGTGGGATGCACCTGTCGCGCGCACCCAAGCTGATCAACATCGGCGATGTCGTGCGCCACATGGAAGATCGCCTCGACATCGTCGAATGCTTCAACGCCGAGCATCAGGACTGTCCGCTGCTCCCCGCCTGTACGTTGAAGTCCGTGCTGGCCGACGCGCGACGGAACTTCATGGCGACGCTCGACCGACACACCCTGCAGGACGTCCTCGGCAGCGGCATGAGCGGCGTATTCGCCGTCGCACGAACGACGCGGATCTCCCCCCAGATTCCGGTCCGCCAAAGGAAACGGGCCGAGAATCCGCTGGCGGATTGACGGCCCGTTCCGGCACAAACCTTCCCGGCTGCAACCTCTGCCCTCTCCCGCCGCGGCGGGAGAGGGTTCGGTCATCAGTAGTGATAGGCGGTCTCGCCGTGGTACGAGGTGTCGAGGCCTTCGCGCTCTTCCTCTTCCTTGACGCGGATTCCCACGAGCAGGTCGGCAATCTTGAAGGAGATGAACGACACCGTCGCGGTCCACACCACCGTCAGGCCGACGGCCTTGGCCTGGATCAGCAGCTGGGCCAGGATGCCGGGATAGCCGGTCTTCATGGTGACCCAATCCTGCACGGATCCCGGGCCGCCCAGGCTGGGGTCGTTGAAGATGCCGGTGAGCAGCGCGCCGGCGATCCCGCCCAGCGCATGCACCCCGAACACGTCGAGCGCATCGTCGACGCCGATCATCCGCTTCAGGCCGGTGACGCCCCAGAAGCACAGCGGTCCGACAATCAGGCCGATGACGAACGCGCCGGCGATGCCGACGTTGCCGGCAGCGGGCGTGATCGCCACCAGGCCCGCCACCGCGCCCGACGCGGCGCCGAGCATCGACGGCTTGCCCTTGACCATCCACTCGACGAACATCCACGACAGCACCGCCATGGCCGTCGCCAGGTAGGTGTTCATGAAGGCCAGCGCGGCGGAGCCGTTGGCTTCCAGCGCGGAACCGGCGTTGAACCCGAACCAGCCAAACCACAGCAGCGAAGCGCCGATCATCGTCATGGTCAGGCTGTGGGGCGCCATCGATTCCTTGCCCAGGCCGATCCGCTTGCCCAGCAGGATGGCGGCGACCAGGCCGGCAACCCCGGAGTTGATGTGCACCACGGTGCCGCCGGCGAAGTCCAGGGCCCCCCACTGCCAGAGCAGACCGGCCTTGGCGTTCATCGCGTCGACCACCTTGGCGCTGGTATAGGCGTCCGGCCCCTCGAAGAACCACACCATGTGGGCGATCGGCAGGTAGCTCAGCGTGAACCAGATCGTGATCGCGATCAGCACAGCGGAAAACTTGATCCGCTCGACGATCGCCCCCAGCAAAAGACAACCCGTGATCGCCGCGAACGTCGCCTGGAATCCGACGTAGACCAGTTCGGGCAGCGGCGTGGCCTTATCGAAGGTCGAGGCCATCGAGAAGTTCCCCGTCGTCGGATCGAACGTGCCGTTCAGGAACAGGCGGCTGAACCCGCCGATGTAGGGCGCAAGGCTGCCGCTTCCCTCCGTGAACGCAAGACTGTAGCCGTACACGCACCAGAGCACCGTGATGAGTGAGAAGACCACCAGCACCTGCATCAGGACCGACAGCATGTTCTTGGTTCGCACCAAGCCGCCATAAAACAGCGCCAGGCCCGGAACGGACATCAGGAGCACCAGTGCGGTGGAGGTCAGCATCCACGCCACGTCGCCCTTGTTCGGGGTCGGGGCCGGCGCCGCGGCGGGTGCCGCGGGCGCAGCCGTCGCCGCCGTCGCGGCCGGTGCAGCGACGGCGGCCGTGGCCGCCGGCGCCGAGGAAGGCCCGTTGTCCGCCCAGGCCGGCGCCAACCCGGCCACTCCCAGCACGGTCGCCGCAGCGACCCATGCAAGCCACTTCTTCAATCGTTTCATTTTGGTCGATTCCTTGTCCGGGGTTACAACGCGTCCTTTCCGGTTTCGCCGGTGCGAATCCGGATGACTTGCTGCAGGTCATAAACGAAGATCTTTCCGTCGCCGATCTTGCCGGTGCGTGCGGCGGCCTCGATCGCTTCGATGGCGCGGTCGACGATCGCGTCATCGACCGCCGCCTCGACCTTCACCTTGGGCAGGAAGTCGACGACATACTCGGCGCCGCGGTACAGCTCGGTGTGCCCTTTCTGCCGCCCGAACCCTTTCACTTCGGTCACGGTGATGCCCTGCACACCGACACCGGACAAGGCTTCCCGCACCTCGTCGAGCTTGAATGGTTTGATGATTGCCGTGATGAGTTTCATCGATGTGCTCCCGTGGGTTCCTCTCCGAGTTCGGTCAAATAGCGTCGTGGCGGACCCGGCGCGCGAAGTCCAGATCCTCCGCGGGATTCATCGCAAGTTATGTGCCAGGGATTGCGATGACGGGATGGATGGGACGATGCGCTCGGCGCGACCGCGGGCGCGGAGAGGCACGCCGGGGAAAAAGGGAATCCGCCACGCAACCTCGCGACCGCCGGAAGCCTCCGCGACCACGGCACCAGCACGGATCCTCGCCCCGCCGCGGTGCGGACGCCCTCCGGATGCCCTCTTTTTGTGCATCGAAAGGGCATATTGAAAGGGCGTACTATTCGGCATCCACCTGAACCTGATCCCGGCATGGATAACCCCTCATTCCTGGAAGATCTGCAGCATCGTCTGTCCGCGCTATTCGCCGCCACGCCGGCTGCCGACATCCAGCAAAATCTGAAGGCGCTGCTCATCCAGCAGTTCGCCAAACTCGATCTGGTCACGCGCGAGGAGTTCGAAGTGCAGCGCGCCTTGCTGGAGAAGGCGGCGGAACGCATCGACGTCCTGGAAGCGCGGGTGGCCGAGCTCGAAAAGCGCTGAGCCGGCGTGCCGCCCCGCGGCATGGCCGGGCTCCGGCTGCACGCCGCAACCCCGGCGAAGCGCACGCGGGACGTTTCGCGGCGCCGTGCGAGAGCGCTACCGCGCCCGGTCAGGTAAATTCGGAGCTTTGCGCCGATACTCCGGCCTCCCAACCTCGCACAACCGATCCGAAGGCGCTCTTCGCCCAGGATTTCGCCCTTCATGACGCTTGCAGTCGTTCGCAGTCGCGCCCTATCCGGCATGCTGGCGCCGGAAGTGACGATCGAGGTTCACCTGGCAAACGGCCTGCCGGCCTTTTCCCTGGTCGGGTTGCCCGATGCGGAGGTGCGCGAAGCGCGGGAACGCGTGCGGGCCGCGCTGCTCAATTGCAAGTTCGACTTTCCCGCCCGCCGGATCACCGTGAACATGGCCCCCGCCGGGCTCCCGAAGGAATCCACGCGCTTCGACCTGCCGATCGCCATCGGCATCCTCGCTGCGAGCGGACAACTCCCGACGCGCGCACTGGACCAGTTCGAGTTCGTGGGAGAGCTATCGCTGTCGGGCGAACTGCGCCCCGTCACCGGCACGGTCGCGATGGCGTATGCCGTTTCCCGCAGCGTCCAGAAGCGCGTGCCGCGCGGCTTCATCCTGCCGCGCGAAAATGCCGATGAAGCCGCCCTCGTCGGCGACGTCACCGTCTATCCGGCGAAGGATCTCCGGCAGGTGGTTTCGCATTTGCATCACGCGGCGGGCGATGCGGAGGCGGAAAAGCTTGCCATGCATTTCGCGCAGGTGCGGCTCACCCCGCCGACCTACCCGGATTTTGCGGACGTGAAGGGCCAGGCCGCGGCCAAGCGCGCGCTGGAAATCGCCGCCGCCGGGGGCCACAGCGTGATTCTCGTCGGGCCGCCGGGCACCGGGAAGTCGATGCTGGCGCAGCGCCTTCCGGGCATCCTGCCTCCCATGGACGTGGACGAGGCGCTCGAATCCGCCGCCGCATTGAGTCTCGTCGGAAAATTCGCCCCCCAGCGCTGGGCGACCCGCATGTTCCGCGCCCCGCATCACAGCGCCAGCGCCGCTGCGCTGGTCGGCGGCGGCGCCCAGGCGCTGCCGGGCGAGATCTCCCTCGCCCACCATGGCGTGCTGTTCCTCGACGAATTGCCGGAGTTCGACCGCCGGGTGCTGGAATCCCTGCGCGAACCGCTGGAAACCGGCAGGATCACCATCGCGCGGGCGCAGCGCCATGTCGAGTACCCGGCCCGGTTCCAGCTGATTGCCGCCATGAACCCCTGCCCCTGCGGCTATCACGGCCACCCGCAGATCCCCTGCAGTTGCACGCCGGAGATGGTTTCGCGCTACCAGGACCGTATCAGCGGGCCTCTGCTCGACCGGATCGACATGCGGGTCGAGGTGCCGGCGCTTACGCCGGACGAACTGACCAGCCTGCCCGACGGCGAATCGACGCAGCGCATGGCGCGCCGCGTGGCCCTCGCGCGCACGGTGGCGCTGCAGCGTCAGGGCAAGAGCAACGACGCCCTGACCTCGTCGGAGATCGAGCGTGTCTGCCGCCCGGAAGGCGCCGTGAAGCAGTTGCTGCACGCCGCGACCACCCGGCTCGGTTGGTCGGCGCGGGCATATAACCGCGTGCTGAAGGTGGCGCGGACGATCGCGGATCTGGAAGATGCCGAAATGGTCGACGCGAAACACATCGCGGAAGCGATCCAGTATCGGCGATCGCTGCGGGAGACGTAGGCAAACGATGCGCGGCACCGCGCCGGATCCTCAGCCGCCGAGCTTTCGCCGCAGGATCTCGTTGACCTGCTGCGGATTGGCCTTGCCGCGCGTGGCCTTCATCGCCTGCCCGACCAGCGCCTGGAAGGCCTTCTCCTTGCCCGCGCGGTATTCGTCGACGGCGACCGGATGGGCGGCGAGCACCGCGTCGACGATGGCTTCGATCGCTCCGGAGTCGGAGATCTGCTTGAGTCCCTTCGCCTCGATGACGGCATCGGCCGAGACGCCCTCGCCCGCCCAAAGCAGTGCGAATACTTCCTTGGCCGTCTTCAGGTTGACAGTGCCGTCGGCCACGCGCGCGATGAGCGCGGCGACCTCGGTTGCCGGCACGGGACATCGGTCGACCCCGATCTCGGCCGCGTTCAGTGCAGCACACACCTCGCCCATCACCCAGTTCGCGGCAGCCTTCCGGTCGGCCACCGCGGCGGCCACCTGCTCGAAATAGGCCGCCAGCTCGCGACTCGCCGTCAGCACCGCCGCGTCCTGCGGGGACAGACCGTAATCGCGCATGAAACGCTCGCGCATCGCCCCCGGCAGTTCCGGCAGCTGCACCCGCACCCTTTCGACCCAGTCGGCGGCGATCTCGAGCGGCAGCAGATCCGGGTCGGGGAAGTAGCGATAGTCCATCGCGTCCTCCTTCGACCGCATCGCGCGGGTCTCGTCGCGATCCGGGTCGTAGAGACGCGTTTCCTGCACCACCGTGCCGCCGTCCTCGATCCGTTCGATCTGGCGACGCGCTTCGTGGTCGATGGCCTGCTGCAGGAAGCGGAAGCTGTTGAGGTTCTTGATCTCGACCCGGGTGCCGAAGACTTCCGACCCTGCCGGGCGGACGGACACGTTGGCGTCGCAGCGGAAGCTGCCCTCCTGCATGTTGCCGTCGCAGACGCCCAGCCAGACGACCAGGGCATGCAGCGTCCGCGCATACGCCACGGCTTCCGCGCTCGAGCGCATCTGCGGCTCGGTCACGATTTCCAGCAGCGGGGTACCGGCGCGGTTGAGATCGATCCCCGACATGCCCTGGTAGTCCTCGTGCAGCGACTTGCCGGCATCTTCTTCGAGGTGGGCGCGCGTCAGCTGCACCGTCTTCCAGTACGGCTCGCCAGTGCGCGGCGTCACCGGGAACTGCAGCGCGCCGCCCTGCACCACCGGGAGTTCGTACTGACTGATCTGGTACCCCTTCGGCAGATCGGGGTAGAAGTAATTCTTGCGCGCGAAGATCGAGCGCGGCGCGATGGCCGCTTCCACCGCGATGCCGAAACGGATCGCGCATTCCACCGCGGCGCGATTGAGCACCGGCAACGTTCCCGGCAATCCGAGATCGATCACGCTTGCCTGCGTGTTGGGCGCCGCACCGAACGCCGTCGAGGCGCCGGAAAAGATTTTCGATGCCGTGCGCAGCTGCACGTGGGTTTCGAGGCCGATGACGATTTCCCAGGACGTCGGCATGTCAGACCTCCGCCGGCGCGCGCGCGTGCCAGTCGGTCGCCTGCTGATAGCGGTGCGCCACCCCCAGCATCCGCGCCTCGTCGAAATGGTTCGCCATCAACTGCAGGCCGATGGGCCGGCCGGCGCGGCCGAAACCGCAGGGGACGCTCATCGCGGGAATGCCCGCCAGGCTGCCGGGCACGGTGTAGAGGTCCGACAGGTACATGGCGACGGGATCGGCGGACTTTTCCCCGAAGCCGAAGGCCACGCCGCCGGTGACCGGGCCGGCGATCACGTCGCAGGCCGCGAATGCCTGGCGGAACTCCTCGGCGATGACGCGGCGGACCTTGGACGCCTGCAGGAAATAGGCGTCGTAATAGCCATGGGAGAGAACGTAGGTGCCCACCAGGATCCGGCGCTTGACCTCGGCACCGAACCCTTGGGCGCGGGTCTTGCGCATCATGTCGACGAGATCGCCGTAGGCTTCGGCGCGCCGACCATAGCGCACGCCGTCATAGCGCGACAGATTGCTCGACGCCTCGGCCGAGGCGACGACGTAGTACACCGGGATGCCCAGCGCGGCGCTCGGCAGGCTCACCTCGACGAGCTTCGCCCCCTGCCGCTCCAGTTCTCCGATCGCCGTGCGCACCGCCGCCTCGACCTCCGGCTCCAGCCCGTCGGCGAAGAATTCCTTCGGCACGCCAACGCGCACCCCGTCGAGTCCGGTGCCCAGGAAGCGGGTGTAATCCTCTGCCGGTCGATCGATGCTGGTCGAATCCTTGGGGTCGAACCCCAGCATGGCATTGAACACCCGTGCGCAGTCTTCGGCCGTCTGGGTCAGCAGTCCCGCCGTATCCAGGCTGGAAGCGAACGCGATCATGCCCCAGCGCGACGGACGCCCGTAGGTCGGCTTGGTGCCGGTGACGCCCGTGAAGGCGGCCGGTTCGCGGATCGACCCCCCCGTATCGGTCGCCGTCGCCACCGGGGCCAGGCGGGCCGCCACCGCGGCCGACGAGCCGCCGGAAGATCCGCCCGGGACGGCACCGTGGTCCCAGGGATTGCGGACCGGCCCGTAGGCGCTGTTCTCGTTGCTCGACCCCATCGCGAACTCGTCGCAGTTGAGCTTGCCCAGGGACACCATGCCGGCCTGCGCCAACGACTCGACGACGGTCGCATCGAAGGGGCTGCGATACCCCTCCAGCATGCGGCTCGCCGCCGTGGTGTTCCAGTCGCGGGTCACGAACACGTCCTTGTGCGCGATCGGGATACCCAGCAGCGCGCCGCGCTCGCCGCGCCCCCGGCGCTCGTCGGCGGCGCGCGCCTGCGCCAGGGTGACCTCCGGCCGGACGTCGAGAAAGGCGTTCAGGGCACGGTGGCGTTCGATCCGGTCCAGATAGCACTGGGCCAGCTCGACCGCGGAGACCTCCCGACGGTCGAGGAGATCCCCCAATTGCGTGAGCGTGCAGTGAGCCAGTTGGTGGGTCATTCCGCGGGCCGGCTCGGTCATTCGATCACCCGGGGAACCAGGAACAGGCCATCCTGCCGGGCGGGCGCGTTGCCCATCGTCCGTTCCCGATCGGGCACCTCGGTCACGGCATCGGCGCGCAGGCGCTGGACGCCGTCGAGCGGATGGGACATGGGCGCCACCCCGGCCGTGTCCACGCGCGCGATCCGCTCGATCATCGCAAAGATGTCGTTGAGCTGGCCAGCGGCTTCCTGGGCTTGCGCGTCGGTGATCTCGATGCGCGCGAGATGGGCAATCCGGTACACGTCGGATAAATTTAAAGACATAGTCTATTATCGCGCATTCGGCGCCGCGCCCGTGCGGCCTGCCGCCCCGGATCGTTCCGTCGATCGCTTATTCCTGTCAGAGTCCCGATGTTCGGTTTTCTCCGTAGCTATTTCTCCAGCGATCTTGCCATCGACCTGGGCACCGCCAACACGCTGATCTACGTCCGCGGCAAGGGGATCGTACTCGACGAGCCCTCCGTCGTCGCCATCGCGCGCGAGGGCGGCCCCAACGCCAAGGAAGTCGTGCGCGCGGTCGGCCTCGAGGCGAAACAGATGCTGGGCCGCGTTCCCGGCAACATCGAAGCCATCCGCCCGATGAAGGACGGCGTGATTGCGAACTTCACCGTCACCGAGCAGATGCTCAAGCACTTCATCAAGGCGGTGCATCCTTCGAGCCTGTTCGCCCCCAATCCGCGAATCATCATCTGCGTCCCCTGCGGATCGACCCAGGTGGAACGGCGCGCCATCAAGGAATCGGCCGAGGCCGCGGGCGCCAGCCAGGTATATCTGATCGAGGAGCCCATGGCCGCAGCGCTTGGCGCCGGGCTTCCCGTCTCGGAAGCCTCCGGCTCGATGGTCGTCGACATCGGCGGCGGCACAACCGAGGTCGGCGTGATCTCGCTGGGCGGCATGGTGTACAAAGGTTCGGTACGCGTCGGCGGCGACAAGTTCGACGAGGCGATCATCAACTACATCCGCCGCAACTACGGCATGCTGGTCGGCGAACCCACCGCGGAGTCGATCAAGAAGGCCATCGGCTCGGCGTTCCCGGGCTCGGAAGTGCGCGAGATGGAAGTCAAGGGCCGCAACCTTTCCGAGGGGATTCCGCGCAGCTTCACGATTTCGAGCAACGAGATCCTGGAAGCGCTCACCGACCCGCTCAACCAGATCGTTTCGGCGGTGAAGATCGCCCTCGAGCAGACCCCGCCGGAACTCGGCGCAGACATCGCCGAGCGCGGCATGATGCTCACCGGGGGCGGCGCGCTGCTGCGCGACCTGGACCGGTTGCTGATGGAGGAGACCGGCCTGCCCGTCCTGGTAGCGGAGGATCCGCTCACCTGCGTCGTGCGCGGCTGCGGGATCGCGCTCGAGCGGATGGACAAGCTCGGCTCGGCATTCACGACCGGCTGAGGCCGGCAGGAACGCGGCCCCGGCACCGCGAGCGACCATGGAATACGGGCCCCCGCCACTATTCAATCAGGGCATCTCGGCGCGCGCCCGCCTCGCCTTCTTCTCCCTGCTGTCGATCCTGCTGATCGTCATCGATGCGCGGGTGAGGGTGCTCGACACCATCCGCGGCGGCCTCGAAACCGTGTTGTACCCGGTGGAGCGGGTTCTCCTGTGGCCGCGCGATCGGATCGAAGCCGTCGGCAGCTATTTCACCACGATCAACCACCTGGAGGCGGAGAACGCCCAGCTTCGCGCCCAAGCGACCCAGGAAGCGCTGCAACTCCAGGAAACGGCGCGGCTGCGGGCGGAAAACGCCCAGTTGCGCGCGTTTGCCGGCCTGCGCGAGAGCCTGCCGGTGCCGACCCGCCTGGTCACCGTCCTGTATTCGCTGCGGGACCCCTTCTCGCGCAAGGTCATCATCGATGCCGGCGTCCGCGACGGAATCCACACCGGCGACCCGGTGCTGGACGACACCGGCGTCGTCGGACAGGTCACGCGCGCCTACCCCATGGCCTCCGAAGTGACGCTGGCCACCGACAAGAACCAGGCGACGCCCGTGCGGGTCGCGCGCAACGGTCTGCCTGCGGTCGCCTTCGGATCCGCCGAGCCGGCGCGCCTTGAACTGCGCTTCCTTCCCGCCAACGCCGACGTGCGCACCGGCGATGAAGTCGTCACTTCCGGCCTCGGCGGCCTGTATCCGAGCGGGCTTCCGGTCGGCACCGTCATCCGGGTGGAACACGATGCCAAGAGCGAGTTCGCGCGGATCACGATGACACCGGCCGCCGGCAAGACCCTGGGCCGCCTGCTGCTCGTGCTCACCGTCCCGCCGCCACCGCCCTTGCCTAGTGGTCTGGATCTTCCGGACTCCGGATCGACGGGTGCGAAGTCCGGCGCCAAGCGCCGGCACCATCCCAGCCACAACCACGGCCACCACCCCGTGCACCGCCAGACCGCTCGGCACGAAACGCGATGAAGCGCCGGCTGCTGCGATCCTTGTCATCGTCCGTCTCCCCGCCGCGCGCCGGCGGGGAACGCGCCTCGGCGACCGCCCTGCGCCGCGCCGCGCGCCGGGAGCAGGTGCTGCGGCCGGTGCACGCGCCCTTCATCTGGGGAACGCTCGGCGCCGCGTTCCTGCTGGACCTCCTGCCGTGGGGACGGGCGCTGTGGGTTCCGGACTTCCTCGCGCTCGCCCTCGTCTTCTGGAACGTCCATCAGCCGCGGCGGGTCGGCATGGCCGCCGCCTTCGCGTTCGGCCTGCTGATGGACGTGCATGACGGCGCGCTGCTGGGCGAGCATGCGCTCGCCTACACGCTGCTCTCGTACGGCGCGATCACCTTCCACCGGCGGATCCGCTGGTTTTCCGTCATCAGCCAATGCGTCTACGTGCTGGGCCTGTTGCTGGTTGCCCAACTCGCCTCGCTGGCGGTGCGCCTTTGGGTCGGAGGCGTATCGCGGGACTGGTGGATCTCCCTGTCGGCCAGCCTGTTCGGGGCGGCCCTCTGGCCACTGGTGACCAAATTCCTGCTCGCCCCCCAACGGCGCCCGGGGAAGCGCGACGATACCCGCCCGTTGTAGCGGGATGTCCGGGCGGCGCGACCCAGGTCATGCCGATGGTCCGGGGAAAAGCGCGGGAATCCTCCGGGAAGCGGTGCGACCGCCCCCCATTCAGCCGAGGCCGATTCCGGTATCGTCGTAGCGGAAGCCGACCCTTGCGGCCGGTTCCCGCCGCCACCCCCGAACCCAGCCTCTCCCATTGTCCCGGAATGGACGGATCGTCCCCGCACCAACCGCCGCGAACCGCGATCTCCCCCAACCCCGTCACGTCCTCGCCATGGACCGAAACGGCTTGGTTCGCGGCGGCGCTGCTCGGCCTGCATGCGACGACGTTCTATAGCTACCTGCTGTTTCACAGCTTCGCGGAACTGTTCAGCGTATTCGTCGCGGTTTCGATCTTCATCATCACGATCAACAGCTGGCAGAACCTCGGCAGTCCATACCTGCGGATCGTCGGCGTCGGGTACCTGTTCGTGGGGATGCTCGACGTCCTGCATACCCTGTCGTTCGACGGCATGGGGGTGTTTTCGGGATACAACTATTACAGTCCGCAATTCTGGATCGCGGCGCGCGCCGTCGAGTCCCTGACCCTGCTCGCCGGGTTCGCATTCCTCGGCACCGACATCCGCATCCGGCGCGGCGCGCTGTTTTCCGGCTATGCGGCGGTGACGGCGGCATTCGTCCTGGCCATCCTGGTATTCCGCTGGTTTCCGGTCTGCTTCGTGCCGGGGCACGGCCTGACGGCGTTCAAGATCGACAGCGAATATGCGATCTGCGCGATCCTTGCCGTCAGTCTCGTCCTGCTCTACCGTCGTCGGCGGCTTTTCGATCCCCGCGTCCTGCGCTTCCTCGCCGGCTCGATCGCGCTCACCATCGCATCCGAACTCTGCTTCACGCGATACCACGCGAACGCGATGAACGATGCCTTCAACGAAACCGGGCACCTGTTCAAGATCGGCGCGTTCTATCTCCTCTACAAGGCGTTCGTCGTCACCGGGCTGCGCGATCCGATCAACCTGCTGCTCCGGGACCTGCGCCAGACCGAAGCCCGCGCCGCGCGGGCCAAGGAACTCGCGCGCGAGCGCGAGCACTTCGCCGCCCTCCTGCAGACCGCCGGCGACGGCGTCCACGTGTTCGATTCCGACGGAAACGTCCTCGAGGTCAACGAAAAGTTCTGCAGCATGCTCGGATACGCGCGGGCCGAAATGCTGGGCATGAACGTGGCGCAATGGGATGCGCGCTTCTCTCCGGAGGAAATCGGGGCCAAGATCCTCGATCTTCTGCGGCACGACACCGTGTTCGAAACCCGGCACCGGCGCAAGGACGGGTCCATCTTCGACGTCGAGATCAGCGCCAGGGCCATCGACTTCGACGGACGCACGGTGATCTGGAACGCCTCGCGCGACGTCACCGAACGCAAACGTACCGAACGCCGGTTGCAACTGGCGGCCAACGTCTTCACCCACGCCCGGGAAGGCATCATGATCACCGATGCCGCGGCGAACATCATCGCGGTGAACAGCGCGTTCAGCACGATCACCGGGTACGCCGCCGAGGAGGTGATCGGCCGCAACCCGCGCATGCTGCAGTCCGGACGCCAGGGGCCGGACTTCTATCGCGCAATGTGGCAAGGCATCCTCGAGCACAAGCACTGGTCGGGCGAAGTCTGGAACCGCCGCAGGGGCGGCGAGGTCTACGCCGAGGCGCTCACGATCAGCGCCGTGCTCGACGAATCCGGACACGTGCAGCACTACGTCGGCATGATGATCGACATCACGCTGGTCAAGGAGCATGAACGACAACTCGAGCGCATGGCGCACTACGATGCGCTCACCGGCCTCCCCAACCGCGTGCTGCTCACCGACCGCCTGCGCCAGGCCATCGCGCACGCGCAGCGCCACGACAATCTCGTCGCCGTCGCGGTGCTGGATCTCGATGGCTTCAAGGCCGTCAACGACCGCTACGGCCACGCCGTCGGGGACGAATTCCTGATCGCGGTGGCGCACGGCATGAACATGGTGCTGCGCGAAGGCGACACGCTATCGCGCATCGGCGGCGACGAATTCGTCGCCGTGCTCGCCGACCTGGATCGCGCCGTGGACTGCGAGCCGGTGCTGCTGCGCCTGCTTGCCGCAGCGTCGCGACAGATCACGGTCGACGGCCGGTTGCTGCAGTCCTCGGCGAGCATCGGGGTGACGATCTATCCGAGCGATGGCGAATCCGACCCCGATCATCTGCTGCGGCGGGCCGATCAAGCGATGTATTCGGCCAAGCAGGGAGGGAAGAGCCGCTACCACTTCTTCGATGCAGCGCAGGACAACGTGATCCGCGCCCAGCGGCAGTGGATCGACCGGATCGAGGCCGGCATCGAACGCGACGAATTCGTGCTGCACTACCAGCCGAAGGTCAATCTGCGCACCGGCGCGGTGGTCGGGGCGGAGGCCCTGGTCCGATGGCGCCATCCCGAACGCGGCCTGCTGCCCCCGTCGGAATTCCTGCCGCCGATCGAAGGCCACCAGGCCGGCATCCGCATGGGAGAGTGGGTGCTGGGCAGCGCCCTGCGCCAGATCGGCGACTGGCTGGCGCGCGGACTGCGCGTGCCCGTCAGCGTCAACCTCGACGCCCCCCAACTCCTGCAGCCGGATTTCCTGGCGCGGCTGGCGGCCCAGCTGGCCAACCATGCGGACGTCGATCCCGATCTGCTCGAACTGGAAATCCTCGAAACCAGCGCGCTGGAAAACCTTTCGGCGGGGAAGACCGGCGCGCTGGAGGGCATCGCCCGCGTCTCCGAAGTGATGCATGCCTGCGTCGAAATCGGCCTGCGGTTCTCGCTCGACGACTTCGGCACCGGCTATTCCTCACTCACCTACCTGAAGCACCTGCCGGTCGAGGTGATCAAGATCGACCAGAGCTTCGTCCGCGACATGCTCGAAGACGCCGGCGATCGCGCCCTCGTCGAGGGGGTGATCGGATTGGCGAAAGCCTTCCATCGCACGATCATCGCCGAGGGCGTCGAAACCGCGGAACAAGGGCGGGCGTTGCTTGGTTTCGGCTGTGAACTGGCCCAGGGCTACGGGATTGCGCGGCCGATGCCGGCCGAACGGTTGCCGGAGTGGATCACCGAATGGGCGGCCGAATGGACCACCCGATGGAAGCCGTTCGTCGCTCCGGGGGGAGTCGGCGCGGCGCCGGGTTGAACCCCGGACACCGAGGGCAGGAACGCGCGGCGAGGCGGAACACGCCCCGTCGGCGCCGCGCCCCCCGCCGTCAGAACTTGTAGAGCCCCTCCACCGCAAACGACATCATGGTGCTATTGCGCGTTCCCGAGGACTCCAGGAACACGGCATTGCTGGCATGGTCGCCGCGGACTTCCGCACGCAACTCGACGTGCTCGGTCTTCAGCCAGGACAGCGTAGCCGTGAACTCGCGATACGTCGTCGATTGCCCGGCGTAGGGTTGCGCCGGATCGACGCAGGCCCCGCCGGACGCACAACCGGCCGTGCCCAGAAAATGGAAGCCGTTGCGGTCCTGGAAGTTCTCACCCCGCAATGCCAGCCGCCACTGCGGCGTGAAGAGGTAGGTCGCGTACAGCGCAAAACCGTCGTACCGCGCCAGAACCGGCGTCGCGCCGGTATAGGCTTGGTAGTTGTCCTGGCTGACGTTCAAATATTCGGCGCCGAAACTCAGCGGATCGCTGACGGTGTAGGTCACCACCGCATCGAAGCTGTTGCGCTCGCCATAGGGCCCCTTGGCGTCGGCTTCGGCAGGCGTCGGCACGGCGTTGGCGGTGGACAGCGCCTGTCCGTTGAGGTCGGATAGCGTAATGCTCAGCGCCTTGATCGGCGTGATCACCGCCCCCAGCTCAATCGTTTTCGACGAGGTCGTCGCCGAGACCTGGTCCCAGCCGTTGTTGACACCGCCGATCCAGGTCAGCTTGTCGTTCTCGACGTAGGTGACGCGAACGCCGGTGTGGGTGAACGGCACGGCGCCGAAAAGGATCGAGCGCGACGTATTGCTGTTGGCCGGCGCCCAGATCACCTCATAGCTTTGCAGGGTAGTGAATTTGCCGGCGATCACCGTGAAGGGGCCCGAGGCATACTGCCCATAGGCCTGCGTCACGTCGAACTGATTGTTGCTCGGGCCGGTGTTGTAGGGGTAGGACGAAAAGATCGATGCGTCCGAACCGGCCATCACGTTGATCAGGCCGCCGAACCCCTCCTTCGGCTGCTTCGCGATCTGCAGCGCCGCCTGGTTCAGCGTGAAGGAATTCTGCTGCGTCGTGAACACCCGAACGGCGGAAGGATTCGTGCGATCGATATATTTGTACGAACCGTCCAGATAGCCGCTGACGGCAATCCCCGACGCACCCAGGATCTTGTCTATCGTTGCCGGCACATCCGTCGTGGTTGTGCCCGTCTGGTCTTCCGCAAACACCAAGCCCGGCGTGAGCAGCGCAAGCGCCACACTCGCAGCCCGCAGCGTGCGATCAAGCATGTCCCCTCCACCCCTTTACGTAGACGGTACGAATTCCTGAACGTCATACGCGGTCGCGCCCTTGCGGCATCAAACAGGCACTGCAGTGGGAGTCGCCGTGTGCAACGTCGTGCCGGAGCAATGGAGTTATGTGATGTTTTCCGGCGGGGGAAATATACGGGCTTCCCGTAGAAATGGGGGGAGGATTGCGAATGAAAAGCGCGCGTCGTTGCGAAAAAGTTACATTCGCGCCGGTTGCCCCTTCCACCAGCGAAAGGGGCAACCCCGGACGTCAGAACTTGTACAACCCTTCGATCGCGTACGTCGTCAGGGTCTTGCTCAACGCGCCGCTGGACGGCACCGTGAAGACGGGGTTGCTCGCGTGGTCCCCGCGAACTTCGCCGCGCAGTTCGAAGCTGTCCGACTCCAGCCAGGACAGGGTTGCGGTGGCCTCCCGGTACGTGGTGTCCGCGGTACCGAAGTGGAACCCGCTCTGGTCGTTGAGGTTTTCCGCGCGCAGCGCCAGCCGCCATTTCGGCGTGAACATGTAGGTCGCATACAGCGCAAACCCGTCGTACTTCGCCGTGATCGGATTGCCGTAGATGGGGCTACCGATGACCGTGCCAGGCAGCAACTGCCCGAAGTTCTTCTGGCTCACGTTCACGTAGTCCAGACCCAGGGTCAGCGGATCGATCGGCGTGTAGTTCACCACCAGGTTGAGCAGATTGCGATCGCCCGTCGGTACGACGTTGCTGACGCCGCCGATGGTGGCCGTCGTGCCGGCGAAGCCCCCGACCGCGGAATTCATCTTGCCGTTGTAGTCCGAGATCGTGAAGTTCAGCGATTTGAGCGGCGCGACCGTAGCCGCCAGTTCAACCGTCTTGCCGCCATTGGCGCCGCCCGAGACCTGATCCCAGCCATTGATGACGCCGCCGATCAGGGTGACGCTGTCGTTGAGCGCATAGTTCACGCGCACGCCCGTCTCGGTGAACGGCTCGGACGTGTACAGGAGCGAGCGGCTGGTGTTGGCGTTGGAGGGTTGCCAGATCACCTCCATCCCCGGGATGGCGGTGAATTTCCCGGCCATCACCGTCACCGGACCGTGCGCATACTGGCCGTACGCCTGCGTGAGGTCGACCTGTTGATAGCCGCTGCCGGCGGTGTTGAACGGATACGACTCGAAGGCCTTGGCATCGAGACCGGCGGTGACGTTGACCAACCACCCGAACCCCTCCTTCGGCTGCTTGGCGACCTGCAGGCCGAACTGATGCAGCGCGAGGTTGTTGTTCTGGCAGTCCGCCACGCGATCGCAGAAGCCGTTCTGCAGGTCGCGATTGGCGTGGTTGTAGATGACGTCGAAGTAGCCGCTGGTCGTGATCCCCGACGCATTCAAAATCTGCCCCATCGTCGGCACCGGCGACGACGACGGCGACGATGCCGGTGCGGTGTCCGCCGATGCGATGGTGGGAACTGCAAACACGGCCGCTACGCTCGCCGCAAGCAGCATGCGATGAAACATACACCCCTCCTTCTGTGCGATAAACGCGGGTTGCAAGAAACACGAGCAACCCTTACGCAAAGCTCGTGCCAATCAGATGCGATCCGATGGACACGCGAGGAGAGGCTGCCCTCGAAGCTCGAGGGCGCAGAATCAAAAAACCGGAAAACGCCGAAGGAACGATCCCACAAAAAACGCAAACCGCACCATTACGGTGCGGCGATCCATGCACGCCCCAAGCTAGTGCCTGCGGCGCACCCACTCAGCGGACGACCGGCTCGTCATCGCAGGTTTGCTGCCCCGGCCCGCCGCATGCCGTGTAGCAGAACCCGGCATCCTCCTTGCACCATTCCGCGTTGTACAACTGGTGCCGCATGACGATATGCCGATGCGGCAGGGCGCTCCGGACACCGGTGCCGCACCGCGCCCCGCTGTCGACCCGGACCCCGCCGGTTGCTCCATTCGGGCCCTGCTGCGCGGCGATGGCGACCGGATGCGGCGCGCTTGCACAACCGGTCTGCATGGTCGCGAACATCAGGATCGCGGCGAACTGGCCCATCGATTTTGCTTTACCGCCCACAGCGAACACGAAACACTCCCCATTGATCGAGATCCCCCTCGCATCGATCACGTTCGGCCGACGCGAGACAGAAACGTTCCCGCACACGCCGCGCTTCCGCCGATGCAAGGAAGCAAAACGGCGCAACCCGCGCCGTCTCTCTGTTTGAAAACGAAGCGCGTCCCGAACCGGTTGACGACGCCCGTCGATTTTTTGCGGGCGAGTCGCCCGAAAGAAACGCGGGTCGTCCCCGTACACGGAATGGACGACCCGGAAACGCGGGATCGGGACTTCGGAAAGACGAAGCGGCCGCTCGCCTACTTGCGAGCGCTGCCGCCTTTTGCACCCGAAGCAGCCGAAGTTCCCTTTGCGGCGGAACCGCGTCTTGCGGCCGCGCCCTTCCTTTCCGGCGCGCGCGCCGGGGAAGCGGCATCCGCGCCCGACGATGCCGCGACGGATTTCGCCGTGGCCTTCTTCGCCGCCGTGGCCTTCTTCGCCGCCTTGGCGGTCTTCTCGGCCGGGACGGGAGCCGCAGCTTCCTCCGCCGACTTCCGGGGCGACGGCGCGGCAACCGGACGCACGGTGGTTGCGACCTGCGCGGCCTCTTCCTTGATGGCCCATAGCTTGAGCAGGTCGGCCTGGGTCGGCACCGCGCCCTGCTGCACGCGGGTACGCCGGGCCGCCACTGAATCGCGGACGATCTTTTCCACCACGTCGAGCGGAAGTCGATTCAAGTCCGAGAACTTCACGAAGCTGCGCGCCGTATTGACGCCCGGAAGCGCCTCCTTGTGCTTGACGACGACCTCCCGCTCCGCGATGTACAGCGACATGTGCCGCCGCCCGGACTCCAGCGCGAACAAGGGTCCGTCCAGCTCATAAAACGCCAGGCCGTAGCGCATGCTTTCCCGTACGCCTCGCGCGGAACGGCGGATCATGCTGCACACGCGCGCCATGGCCACCCTGCGATCCGGCGGAAGATCGCGCAAGTAGGTGCCCACCGTCATGGCCGGACCGGCCGTCGCCGCAGTGGATGCTACAGTGGGTGTCGCGTTGGCGGTCGAACTCATGCCTTGCCCCCAGGGTCTCGATCGGAACTCAACTTGCTATTTTAGCGGAGAGTGCCCGCACGCTTCGCGGAAGCCGCCCCGATACCCGCGCCGGACCGCTGCAAACGACCGATCGCACCATAAAGACGGGGTTACACGGCATCGTTCTGCGATTTGCGGCGCAAGGAAAATTGATATATTGACCCCCCCTGCTCCGATCGTCGGCGCTCCGGCGATCGGGATCCCGTACCGGGATGTGGGAAACATCGACGAATTCCCGAGGCGTTGCGTGGTCTTTTCGTTCTTCAAGAAAGACGGCAAGGAAGGCGCCGGCCGATCGCCGGGCGCAAACACCTTGTTCCGCACCACGCGCCTGGACGCCGCCCGGCCGACCACGGTCAAGCCGACCACGACGGGCAAGCCGGCCTCGGCCGACCGACTCTCGAGCGGGCCCGCCGAACCAGGCAACCTCCGCCCCGGATTTGCCGCCACCGGCAACCCTCTGCGGGACCATGACGCAGCGCGGTCCGTCGCCCTTGCGACGGCGGCCAAGATCGATGCGATCGAGTCCGAAATGGCGCGGGACTTCCTGCGGGCGCGCACCACTCTGCCACCCGAAGCGCCGCGCGCCGATGCGCCGGCGGACGCGCCCCCCCTGGGCGGCGGCACCTCGCCCGAAGCGCAGGCATATGCCGCCGGCCTGACCTCCGACACCACCCAGCTCACGGTTCCCGCCGACCCGGACGAGGAACTGGACCCGGATGCCGCGCTCGTGGGCAGCGTGAACGCGATCGAAGTGGGCAGCAACTCCTCGTCGCTGCTCGACGAAGCCGCAATCCTGTTTGCCAACGGACAGCCCGATTCGGCCGAACGGGGGCTGCATGCGGCGCTCGCATCCGACGGGCTCGGCGCGTCGACCGAACGAGGCTGGCGGATGCTGCTGGAGCTCCAGAACCAGCGCGGGTCGCGCGCAGTGTTCGCAGAAACCGCGGCACGCTTCGCCCGGCAATGCCGGATGCCGGCTCCCGCCTGGTTCGACTATGCGGCGGTCGCCGCAGCCGGCCCGGCGCCCGTCGAGAAACCCGCAGCAACCGCACCCGACGCAGCCGCGCCGCAACCCGCCGGCGGCCAGGAGGGGAATGCCGCAGCCGCGCCGGCCGGAGCCATCCCCATCGTCGTACTGCCGGAGGCGATCGACGCAGGCATCGTCAAGCCGCTCGAGGAACTCAAGTCGCTGGCGACCAGCCATCCGAGGCTGCTGCTCGACGTCGGCGCGGCACGGTCGGTCAACATGGTCGGCGCCGAACTGCTGCTGCGCGTCTTCAACGCCTTCCGGCGCGCGCCGCACGAACTGCAGTTCGCCGGCATCGATGCCCTGCAGACGGCGCTGCGCCGCGCCGTCGAGCCCGGCCGGAGGGATCCGTCCGACGCCGCCTGGATGCTGCTGATGGAAGTGCAGCGACTGCAGAACCGGCAGGCCGATTTCGAGGAAACCGGCATTCAGTACTGCATCACCTACGAAGTTTCGCCGCCGTCATGGGAGCCCCCGCCGCCCAACATCCGGCTCTGCCAGCGCCCCCCGTCGGCGCCCGCCCCAGCGGCGACGCGCTCCGCCGCGACGGCGATGCCGACGCCGCCCGTGACCGTTTCGCCCGACGGCGCGCTGGAGTGGCGCGGCGAAATCCTGGCTGACGACGATCCCCAGATCAACCGCCTGATCCTTGCCGCGCGCGACCGCAAGCCGGTGACGGTCGACTGCAGCGGGCTCCGCCGCATGGCGTTTTCCGCTGCCTCGGCCCTGCTCGGCCACCTCTTCAAGCTGCAGCAGGGAGGGGTTGGCGTCGAGTTCCGCAACGTCAATGCGCTGGTGGCGGCGCTCTGGCAACTGCTCGGCATCCCCTCGGTTGCCGAAGTCGGGATGCGCCGCGAATAAACGCCGCCGCGGCCGGCCGCCTCCACGTAGAATCGCGGGCATGGAACCCTTCCACGGCACGACGATCGTTTCCGTCCGGCGCGGCAACTCGGTCGCCATGGGTGGCGATGGGCAGGTCACGCTGGGGTCCGTCGTGATCAAGCAGACCGCGCGCAAGGTCCGACGGCTCTACCAGGATCGCATCCTCGCCGGATTCGCGGGCGCCACCGCCGACGCCTTCACCCTCTTCGAGCGCTTCGAGGCGAAGCTCGAAAAGCACCAGGGCAACCTGGTCCGCTCCGCCGTCGAACTCGCCAAGGACTGGCGGACCGACCGCATGCTGCGTCGTCTCGAAGCGATGCTGGCGGTCGCCGACCGCGAGTCGTCCCTCATCCTGACCGGAAACGGCGACGTCCTGGAACCCGAGCACGGCCTGATCGCCATCGGCTCGGGCGGCGCATACGCCCAGGCGGCGGCCCGCGCCCTGCTCGACGAAACGCAACTGTCCCCGGAGGACATCGTCCGCAAGTCGCTTGCCATCGCAGGCGATATCTGCATCTACACGAACCAGAACGTCACGGTGGAAGCAATCGAATAGCGTGCGGCCATGATGATGACGCCGAAGGAGATCGTCCACGAACTTGGCAAACATATCGTCGGCCAGGAGCGCGCCAAACGCGCCGTGGCGATTGCGCTGCGCAATCGCTGGCGGCGGCAGCAGATCGCGCGCCCGCTGCGCGATGAAATCGCGCCCAAGAACATCCTGATGATCGGGCCCACCGGCGTCGGCAAGACCGAGATCGCGCGGCGGCTGGCCCGGCTTGCGGATGCGCCGTTCATCAAGGTCGAGGCGACCAAGTTCACCGAGGTGGGCTACGTTGGCCGCGACGTCGACTCCATCATCCGCGACCTGGTCGACATCTCGGTGAAACAGACCCGCGAAGCCGCGGCGCGCGCGGTTCGCGCCGCCGCTGACGATGCCGCGGAGGAGCGCCTGCTCGACCTGCTGCTGCCGACCGCACGTGAGTCCGGCATCCACGAGCCGGACGATTCCTCCGGCTCGACCCGCCAGCGTCTGCGCAAGAAGCTGCGCGAAGGGCAATTGGACGACAAGGAAATCGAGATCGAGATCGCGGCATCCGCTCCGCAGATGGAGGTGCTCGCGCCGCCCGGAATGCAGGAGATCTCGCAGCAGATCCAGGGGCTGTTCCAGAACATCGGACCGATGCGCCGGCATCTGCGCAAGATGAAGATCCGCGACGCGCTCAAGGCGCTCGCCGACGAGGAAGCCGGCAAGCTGCTCAACGAGGAAGAAATCCGCGGCAAGGCCGTGGAGGCGGCGCAGACCAACGGGATCGTGTTCATCGACGAGATCGACAAGATCGCCAGCCGGTCCGAGACCGGCGGCGCCGACGTGTCCCGCCAGGGCGTACAGCGCGACCTCCTGCCGCTGGTCGAAGGCACGGCCGTCAACACGAAGTACGGGATGGTGCACACCGACCACATCCTGTTCATCGCCAGCGGCGCCTTTCACTTCGCCCGGCCGTCGGACCTCATGCCGGAACTGCAGGGGCGCTTCCCCATCCGGGTGGAACTCGATTCGCTGAGCCCGGATGATTTCGAGCGCATCCTCACCCGCACCGACGCCTGCCTGACGCAGCAGTACCAGGCGCTGCTCGCCACTGAAGACGTCCAGTTGGAGTTCACCGAGGACGGGGTGCGGCGCATCGCGCACATCGCGTACACGGTCAACGAGCGCACCGAGAACATCGGGGCGCGGCGCCTGCACACGGTGATGGAAAAGCTGCTCGAGGACGTCTCCTTCGAGGCGGGAGCGAAGATCAGCGAGCGCGTGGTCATCGACGCCGCCTATGTCGATTCGCGACTGGGAGAGCTGTCGACCGACACCGAACTCGCCCGGTATGTCCTCTGACGAGCCGTCTCCGCTGCGCCGCTGGTTTTCCGGACTGTGTCCGGCGCGGCCGCTGCGCCAGCGGCTCCAGCAGGCGATCGAGGAACGGCATGCCATGCAGGCCATTCTCGACAACATTCCCGCGCCGATCTTCGCCAAGAATGTGGAGGGCCTGTACACGCACTGCAACCGGGCCTTCCTGGAATATCTCGGGCTGCCCCGCGAAGGGGTGATCGGCAAGACGGTCCACGACGTCGCGCCGCCCGACCTGGCCAGCGTTTACGCGGACGCCGACCGGCGGCTGCTGGCGGCCGGCGGGCGCCAGATCTACGACGCTCAGGTGCAGTGGGCCGATGGTGGCCTCCGCGACGTCACGTTCTACAAGGCGGTCTGGTACAACCAGGAAGGACAGCCGGCGGGCCAGGCCGGGGCGATCTTCGACATCACCGAACGCCGCCGCCTCGAGAAGGAACTGCGCCTGCTCGCGGAAACCGACGACCTCACCGGCCGCCTCAACCGCCGCAGTTTCCTGCAGCAGGCCGACCGGATGTTCCTGCGGGCGCGGGAGCACGGGGCGTGCGTCGCGCTCCTGCTGTTCGACCTCGACCATTTCAAGGAACTCAACGATGCCTTCGGGCATGCGACGGGCGATGCGGTGCTTTGCCACGTCTGCGACCTGGTGGGTCAGCAGCTGCGCGAAGAAGACCGGTTCGGGCGCATCGGGGGCGACGAATTCGCGATCGCCGCCTACGGCGCCGCGCAGGTGCACACCATCGCCGAGCGATTGCCAGAACTGCTCGATCAGTCGCCGTTCCTTTTCGGCGACCGGTTTCTGCCGATCGGCATCAGCGTGGGCGGGGCGATCGTCGATCCGGCAGAGGTCCGGCTGGACGAAGCGATCGCACGCGCCGACCGGGCACTCTACGAGGCGAAGCGGCAAGGACGCCGGCGGGCCGTGATTTTCGAGCGGCCGGCACCCGACCCGGCCGATGACCTACGGTAGTATTGCGCGATGACTTCGACTGCCCCCGCGACGGCTCCCGTCGCTCCGCAAACCAAGGCCGAGACCCTTTCCGAGGCGCTGCCCTACATCCAGCGCTTCCACGGCCGCACCATCGTCATCAAGTACGGCGGCAACGCCATGACCGACCCGAAGCTCAAGGAGAGCTTCGCGCGTGATGTCGTACTGCTCAAGCTCGTCGGCATGAAGCCCGTGGTCATCCACGGCGGCGGGCCGCAGATCGACGAAGTACTCGACATCGTCGGCAAGAAATCCCAGTTCGTACATGGTCTGCGCGTCACCGACGCCGAAACGATGAAGATCGTCGAATGGGTGCTGGCGGGCCAGGTCCAGCAGGAACTCGTGATGCTCATCAACCGCTTCGGCGGACAGGCGGTGGGCCTCACCGGGAAGGATGGAAACCTGTTGCGGGCGCGGCGCATGCAGGTCGCCGATCCGCGCGCGCCCGAAACGATGCACGACATCGGTCAGGTGGGCGAGATCGAATCGGTGGATCCGGCGGTCGTCCGGTCGCTGCAGGACGATGCGTTCATTCCCGTCATCTCGCCGATCGGCGTCGGCGCCGACGGTCTTTCCTACAACATCAATGCTGACATCGTCGCAGGCAAGATCGCCGAGGTGCTGCATGCCGAAAAGCTCGTGCTGCTGACCAACACCCCCGGCGTGCTCGACAAGGACGGCAAGCTGATCACCGGTCTCACCGCGCGCCGCATCGATGAACTCTTTGCCGACGGCACGATCTCCGGCGGCATGCTGCCCAAGATCGCCTCGGCGCTCGATGCCGCCCGCAAGGGCGTGCACTCGGTGCACATCATCGATGGCCGTGTCGACCACTGCCTGCTGCTGGAAATCCTCACGAACGACGGCGTGGGGACGATGATCCGGAGTCATTAACTGGCGTTTTGCCAATGCGTAGGGCAGCGGCTTCGAGAGCAGGGTTGCTTGCAATGGAAACCCGGGAGGATCGGCTACGAAGGGGGTCTGCGACCCCCTTCGCGCATCCCCCGCGGCCTTTACAACCGTCCCTTGGGCAAAGAACCAAGGGCTGAGAGCTACTGCCATGCCTGGACGCTTTCTCCGTATTCTGCGCGCCGTCTGGCGCGGTGTCGACGTCACCCGGCGCGTTGCCATCAACGTGCTGTTCCTGTTGCTGATTGCCCTGTTGGCGGCGGCGTGGATCGCCGGATCGGCGCGGCCGAAGATCGCGCCCGACACGGCACTCGTGCTCGATCTGCGGGGCAACCTCGTCGAGCAATACACCGGCAGCGCGCGCGAAGCCGAACTGGAGCAGGCGTTGGGCGGCCAGGTCCGCGAGACCCAGTTGCGCGACGTGACCGCCGTGCTCGACGCGGCGGCCAAGGACCCGCGCATCCCGCGCGCCGTCCTCATCCTTGAGGACATGGGCGATGGGGGACTGGCCAAGCTGCATGAAATCGAGGCGGCGATGGCCCGGTTCCAGGCCCACGGAAAAAAGATCATCGCGTGGTCGACGTCGATGGATCAACAGCAGTATCTGCTCGCCATGCATGCCGACGAGGTCTACCTCGACCCCTTCGGCGCACTGGAACTGCACGGCTTCGGCGGCTACCGGAACTACTACCATCAGGCGCTGGACCGGCTCGGCGTCACCATCAACGTCTTCCGCGTCGGCAAGTACAAAAGCTTCGTGGAACCGTTCACCCGCGACGGACCCTCACCCGACGCCGCCGAAGCCGACGCCTCCTGGCTCGGCGACGCCTGGGCGCAGACCGTGGGGGAGATCGAGGCCGCGCGCCACCTGACGGCCGGAACCGTCGCGGACTTCATCGACCATGCGCCCGAACACCTGCAGGCCGCGGGGGGCAGCCCGGCCCGGATGGCGCTTGCCGCCAAACTGGTCGACGGGCTCAAGACCCGCGAGCAACTGCGCGCGCTGCTCATTGCGCGCGGCAAGCTCGACCCGGACCAGCACAGCTTTCGGCAGATCTCGATGCAGGACTACGAAGACGTGATCCCGGACACCGGAAGCGATGCGCGCCAGGTCGGCATCATCGTCGCCGAAGGCACGATCACCGACGGCGACGAACCCCAGGGTTCGATCGGCGGTCGCTCCACGGCCGAACTGATCCGCAAGGCGCGCGAGGACAAGTCGATCAAGGCGATCGTGCTGCGGGTGGACTCCGGCGGCGGCAGCGCGTTCGGTTCGGAACTCATCCGGCGCGAGCTGGCGCTGACGCGGGCCGCGGGCAAGCCGGTGGTGGTTTCGATGAGTGACGTGGCCGCGTCCGGCGGATACTGGATCACCACCGCGTCGAACCGCGTGCTGGCGGACCCGGGAACGATCACCGGTTCGATCGGCGTATTCGGCATCCTCCCGACGGTGGATGGCACCCTGGGCAAGCTCGGCATCCATACCGGGGGCACCACGACCACCTGGCTGGCGGGCGCCGCGGACCTTCGCCGTCCGCTCGATCCGCGCCTGGGCGCGATGGTCCAGGACACCATCGGGTACATGTATCGCCAATTTCTCGACCGGGTCGGGCGTGCGCGCAACCTGCGCACCGAGCAGGTCGATGCGATCGCCCAGGGGCGGGTCTGGACCGGACGGCAGGCGCGCGCCCGCGGACTGGTGGACGGATACGGCACCCTCGAAGACGCCGTGCATGCGGCGGCCGACCTCGCCAAGCTCCGCCCCGGTTATGGCACCGCGTACGTCGAAGCGGAACCGATGGGCTGGGGCCACCTGCTCACCAGCCTGCCGGCCGGATGGCTGCGCGCCACGGTCGGCGCCCTGGGCATCGACCCGTCCTGGTTTGCGCAGATCGCCCCCGGCGGCACGCTGGCACAGCTCGCCGCCCCCGGCACCGCGCACGTCCTGGCGGATTGCCTGTGTCGTGCGCCGTAACCCGAACGCCATGACCCACGCACAGAAATGCGGGCGCCGTGATCGCCATGTCGACGGAAGTGAGCAATCCCACACCACCGCCGGTTTCCGGTAGATTCGCCTGTCCGCTTCCCGCACCACCGGACCGCCGATGCATACCCAGCCTCCCGCCGACATGACAAACGAAGACGTGGAAGACGCCGCGGTCGGCCGGAAACGCCGACAGCCCGGCGCCCGCAGGTTGCAGATCCTGCAGACGCTCGCCGCCATGCTGGAAGACCCGCGCGCGGAAAAGGTCACCACCGCCGCGTTGGCCGCCCGGCTCGACGTCTCCGAAGCCGCGCTGTACCGGCATTTCGCCAGCAAGGCACAGATGTTCGAAGGGCTGATCGAGTTCATCGAAAGCACCGTCTTTCGCCTGCTCAACGAGATCGCGATGCAGGAGAACTCGGGTCGGGAGCAAATCCGCACGATGGTGCGCATGCTGCTCGAGTTCGCGCAGACCAACCGCGGCATGACCCGCGTGCTGATCGGCGACGCGCTGGTCAACGAAAACGACCGCCTCCAGGAGCGCATGAACCAGTTGTTCGACCGGATCGAAGCCTCGATCAAGCAGGCGGTCCGCATCGCCATCACCCAGGCCGAACTGCCGCCGGACACCGACGCCGGCGCGCAAGCGTGCCTGGTCGTGGCGTACGTGACCGGGCGCTGGCACCGGTATGCGAAGAGCGGCTTCGGGAGGTCGCCCATCGAAGGGCTGGAACTTCATCTCGCGGCACTCGCCTAGCGTGCGGAGTCATTCCGGTCGGGTACGAGGATCTGGCTGACCGGCATCGGTTCACTCTTTACGGAAGGAAGCGCAATGCACAACAACTACGGGTTCGGCAAAACAGTGGCGGGTTCATTCGACGACGCAGTCGCCAAAGTCACGCAGGAACTGGGCAAGGAAGGCTTCGGCGTACTCACCGAAATCGACGTTGCAGCGACGCTGAAGAAAAAGCTGAACCGCGACATGCCCCCGTACAAGATTCTCGGCGCATGCAATCCGCCCTTCGCGGCGCAAGCGCTGGATGCCGAACCTTCGATCGGACTGCTCATGCCGTGCAATGTGGTCGTGCGCCAGGATGCGGCCGGCGTGCACGTGGAATTCCTCGATCCGGTTGCGTTGTTCCAGATGACCGGGCGCGCCGAGATCGGCCCCTTGGCCAACGAAGTGCGAGCCCGGCTGGACCGCGTATTCGCGGCACTATGACGTCGGTCGTGCGTTGAAAAGGCGGGGGCGCGAAGGAAGGATCGCCATCGGTGGGCTGGACGCATCGGGCGGCGCACCGGGGTGATGCCTGCCGCTACCCCACCAACCTCGCCAACCCGAACGCCACCGCCGCCGCCGCTCCCCCGATCAGCATCGTCTGCAGGCCCGAACGAAACGGCTCCGCTCCGGTGAAGCGCGCCTTGGCATAGCCGAACAGGCCCAAGGCGATGAGCGTGAACGCCGCCGACCACGGCAGCGCCTGCGGCACGCTGGACAGGAACACGTAGGGTGCGAGCGGCACCGCACCGCCCACGACGTAGCTGGCCCCGATCGTCATCGCCGAGCGCTGCCCGCCGGCGGGATCCGGTTTCTCCAGTCCCAATTCAAAACGCATCATGAAATCGCGCCACGCCACCGGGCGCTCGCGCAGGCCCTGGATGACCGGACCATAATGCGCCTCGGTCAGGCCGTACTGCCGGAAGACGTCCGCCACTTCGTCCATCTCGGCCTGCGGCTTCTCGACGATCTCGATCTCTTCGCGCCGCAATTCGGCGGCATAGTGCTCGGCCTCCGTCTTGGCCGCGAGATAGCCCCCCAAGCCCATGGCAATCGCCCCTGCCGCGATCTCGGCCACGCCGGCGGTGATCACGGTGCTCGCCACGGTGGTCACCCCGCTGATTCCCGCCGCCAGGGCAAACGGAACCGTCAACCCGTCGGCCATGCCGACGACCACGTCGCGCACGGTCTGACTGGCATGGAAATGGGATTCGTGATGAAGATGCGTATCCACGGCGCGTCGTCGGTATTCGAACACAAAGCCCGAAGGGTAACAGCCCATCCCGCCGGGGTGAAGCAAATTCCCGCCGTTCTCGGCAATTTCATGCGGATGGAATAAAAAACAAGCAGAAATGAGAATGGATCCTTGCGCGGGAATGTGGACATTCCCAACCAACTGCCGGATTCACTCGGAAGGCGCGCGTGCTCCCGGGTCGTCATCGAACGCGATGTCGCCGTCCGGATTCGACTTTCCGTCCGCCTGCAGGGTCATGAAATCGAACAGCGTCCGGTCCATGAGATGCGACGGCGTCACCCGGGCCAGCGCGCGGAACACGTTTTCCGTGCGTCCCGGGAAGCGCCGCTCCCACTCCGCGACCATGTTCTTGACCTGTTTGCGCTGCAGGTTTTCCTGCGAGCCGCAGAGATTGCAGGGAATGATCGGAAACTGCCGGTCCTGCGCATAGCGCGCGAGGTCGTCTTCCGGAACGTACGCCAGCGGACGGATCACGACGTGGCGCCCGTCGTCGGAAACCAGCTTCGGCGGCATCGCCTTGATCCGCCCGCCGTAAAACAGGTTCAGGAAAAACGTCCCGAGAATGTCGTCGCGGTGGTGACCCAGCGCGATCTTGGTCGCGCCGAGTTCGGTCGCGACCCGGTAGAGCACGCCGCGCCGCAACCGGGAACACAACGAGCACATCGTCTTGCCCTCGGGGATCAGGCGCTGGACGATGGAATACGTGTCCTGGGTTTCGATGTGGAACGGCACGTCCAGGCCGCGCAGATATTCGGGCAGCACATGCGCCGGGAAACCCGGCTGCTTCTGGTCCAGGTTGACGGCGACGAGATCGAAGGCCACCGGCGCGCGCGCCCGTAGGATGCGCAGCATCTCGAGCAGGCCGTAGCTGTCCTTGCCGCCCGACAGGCAAACCATGACGCGATCGCCCGGTTCGATCATCGCGTAATCGGTGATCGCCTGCGCGGTCAGGCGGACCAGGCGCTTTTCCAGTTTGCGGCGCTCGCGCGCGTCGCGCTCCACGCGGCGCCGCGACGGCGCCGGCGGGGCGACGGGGATCTCCACCGCGCTCACGGCGAATCCCGGAAGCGCAGGATCTCGACGCCGATTCCCGCCACGTTTTCGTAGATCTCGGTCTTTTCGCTCGCCACCCGCACGGCGACGGCCGCAGGGTGCCGCAGCAGTTCGGACGCCACATCGTCGACCAGCGTCTCCTGGAGGTTGACGTGCCCCTGAGCCAGCCGATTGCGCACCACGTCGCGAATGAGGTCGTAATCGACGACCTCCTCGATCGCGTCGCGCGCCGGCGTCGACTCGGACAGGCGCACGTACAGATCGACATTGAGCAGCAGGCGCTGCATCACGCCGCGCTCGTTCGAGTAGACGCCGATGTTGGCCTCGACCACCCAGTCACGCAAAAAAATGCACCGGCACTGCGCCAGGCGCGGATCGCTCAATAACGTAGCCATGAAATTCCGTACGATGCAATGCCGAACGAAGGTTCAGCGGTTCGAAAACACGACGTCGCGCGCCGACGGCACGAGATGCTGCCCGCCGTCGACGAGCAGGGTCGTGCCCGTGATCGCCGACGCATCGGCGAGAAATGCGACGGCGCCGGCGATGTCTTCCGGCGTGCTGGACCGCCCGAGCGGCGTCTCGCGAAACGCCGACTCGAACCCCGCCTGCGACTGTCCGGGCGAAGGCAGGGAAATCCCCGGCGCAACGCCGACGACGCGCAGCCTCGGCGCCAGCGCCCGGGCCATCAGCCCGGTTGCCGCTTCCAGCGCAGCCTTGGACAGCGTATAGGAGAAGAAGTCCGGATTGGGGTTCCACAGCTTCTGGTCGAGCAGGTTGACGACCACGCCGCGCGCATCCTCGGGCATGCGCGCATGCAGCAACTGGGCCAGCCGCACCGGCGCGGCGAGGTTGGTGGCCATGTGCAGATCGAACGTCTGCCGGGAAAACGTCGCGGCGGTGTCGAACTCGAACACCGACGCATTGTTGACCAGGCAGCGCACCGGGCCCAGGGCGCGCTCGCAGGCATCGAGCAATCCGTCGACGTCGTCTCCGCGCGACAGATCGCAGCCTACCGCCGCCGCCCGCCGGCCGGCCGACTCGACGTCGCCGACGACCCGCAACGCGTCGTCGCGCGAATGGCGGAAATGCACTGCCACGTCCCAGCCGTGGCGGGCCAGCGCGGAAGCGATCGCGGCACCGAGGCGGCGCGCGCCGCCGGTCACCAACGCGACCCGCTCTTCCGCTTGCTGTGCTCCTGCCGCCATCCCATCCTGCCCTTTTGCGCCAACCCTTTTTTCCACGCCGCGCGGCCTGCCGCGCCCACCGCGCAGTGTATCGGGTTCGCGCACCGCCGGCGGCCCGCGTTCAGCCGGCGCGCAGCACCTTCGCCGCCGCCACCATGTTGGCGAGCGCCGGCAGCACCTCCTCCCAACGGCGCGTCTTGAGCCCGCAATCCGGATTCACCCACAGGCGCTCCGCCGGAATGCGCGCGGCGGCCTTGCGCATCGCCGCGACGATCTGCCCCGTCGCCGGCACGTTGGGCGCATGGATGTCGTAGACGCCGGGCCCGATCGCATTCGGGTAGGCGACGTCCTCGAAGGCGTCGAGCAGTTCCATGTTCGAGCGGGCGGTTTCGATGGTGATGACGTCCGCATCCATCCGCGCGATGGCGGCGATGATGTCGTTGAACTCCGAGTAGCACATGTGGGTGTGGATCTGCGTTTCGTCGCGCACGCCGTTGGCCGCGATACGGAACGATGCGACCGCCCAGTCGAGGTAGCCGTCCCGCTCCGCCCGGCGCAGCGGCAAGCCCTCGCGCAACGCCGCCTCGTCGATCTGGATCACCCGGATTCCGGCCGCTTCGAGGTCCAGCACCTCATCGCGGATCGCCAGCGCCAACTGCCGACAGGATGCCGAACGCGGCTGGTCGTCGCGCACGAACGACCAGTTGCACATCGTCACCGGCCCGGTGAGCATTCCTTTCATCGGCTTGGTCGTCCGCGACTGCGCGTAGCGGATCCAATCCACCGTCATCGCCTTCGGGCGATGGACATCGCCGAAGAGGATGGGCGGCTTCACGCACCGCGAACCATAGGACTGGACCCAGCCATGGCGGCTGAACGCGAAGCCCTCGAGCTGCTCGCCGAAGTATTCGACCATGTCGTTGCGCTCCGGCTCGCCGTGCACCAGTACATCCAGGTCCAGCGCCTCCTGCTCGCGCACGCACCGCGCGATCTCGTCCTCCATCGCCTTGCGATAGGCGGCGGCATCGAGGCGTCCGGCGCGGAACTCGCTGCGGACCCGCCGGATTTCGGTAGTCTGGGGAAACGAACCGATCGTCGTCGTCGGATACGCCGGCAGATTCCGCAGCGCCGCCTGCTTGGCCGCGCGCACGGCATACACGCTCGCGCGCGCTCCACTTTGCGATGCGGTGGCCGCCACGCGGGCCTGCACCGCCGGGTTGTGCACGCGCGGCGAACGGCGCCGCGCCGCCAGCGCGGCCCGGTTCGCGTCCAGTTCGACCCGCACGGCCTCGCGCCCTTCCCGCAACGCCCGGGCCAGCACCTGCAATTCGTCGAGCTTCTGCAAGGCGAACGCCAGCCAGGATTTGACCTCCGGGTCGAGTTCCTCCTCGCGCTCGAGGTCCACCGGCACGTGCAGCAGCGAACAGGAGGGCGCGATCCACAGGCGGTCGCCGAACTGCCGGGCCACGGGTTCGAGCCAATCCAGCACCGCGTCCAGGTCGGTCTTCCAGACGTTGCGTCCATCGATCACTCCCAAGGACAGGACCTTGTGCGAAGGCAGCAGATTGCAGACCGGCAGGATGTCGTCCCGGCCGACGGAGACGTCGAGGTGCAGGCCCGCGACGGGCAGGGTCGCGGCGAGGTAGAGGTTTTCCCGCAACGGCCCGAAATAGGTGGTGAGCAGCAGCTTGACGCGGGTCGACTTCAAGACGTGGTACGCCTCGTGGAACGCATGCCGCCAATCGGCGTCGAGATCGGTCGCGAGCACCGGCTCGTCGATCTGCACCCACGTCGCGCCCGCAGACGCCAGCGCATCGAGAAGCGAGACGTAGACCGCGAGCAGGCGCGGCAGCAGGCCGAGCCGGGCGGAACCATCCTTGGCCTTGGCCAGGGCCAGATAGGTCACCGGCCCGATGAGAACCGGCTTGGCGTTGACGCCTGCCGCCCGGGCTTCGGCCCACTGCCCGAGCAGGCGGGCGGCATCGAGATGGAACCCGGTGTCGGCGGCAAGCTCGGGAACGATGTAGTGGTAGTTGGTGTTGAACCACTTGGTCATCTCGCCGGCGGCAATTCCGGCGCAGCAGTCCGCGCCCTCGCCACCGCAGGCCGCATCCGGTGCGGAGCGACCTCGCGCCACGCGGAAGTAGGTGTCGAGCGCGTCACCCCCGAACCGGCGTGCCCGCTCCGGCAGGTTGCCCAGCGTGACGCTCATGTCGAGCATCTGGTCATAGAACGAAAAATCGCCCACCGGGACCCAGTCCAGGGCGGCTTGGCATGCCCAATGGCGCCGGCGCAACGCCGCGCCGAGGTCTTCCAGCGCCGCGCGCGACGACCCGCCCTTCCAGTACGACTCCAATGCGAACTTCAACTCCCGCCCGGCGCCGATGCGCGGGAATCCGAGATTGTGCGTGGTGACCATGCGAAACGCCTTCCATGAGCGATGGGATCCAGCGGCGGATGCTAGGGGGCACATACCATGAAGTAAAATGGTCTTATCTCACCATTCAATGAATTTCATTCATTTATCATGATTGAACGCCAGCACCTGGCGATCGTCCAGGAAGTCGAACGGCAGGGATCCCTGACCGCAGCGGCGGATGTGCTGTGCCTGACCCAGTCGGCGCTCAGCCACAGCATGCGCAAGCTGGAGCGCCAGCTCGGCACCGACGTCTGGCTGCGCGAAGGGCGGAGCCTCCGCCTGACCCAGGCGGGCCGATACCTCGTGGCCCTCGCCAACCGGGTGCTGCCGCAACTCGCCCTTGCGGAAGACCGTCTGCGCCAGTTCGCACAGGGGGAGCGCGGCACGCTGCGCATCGGCATGGAATGCCACCCTTGCTACCAATGGCTGCTCGGAGTGGTCGCGCCCTACCTCGCCGCCTGGCCCGACGTCGATGTCGATGTGAAACAGAAGTTCCAGTTCGGCGGCATCGGCGCCCTGTTCGGCTATGAAATCGACCTGCTGGTCACGCCCGACCCGCTGTTCCGGTCGGGCCTGGCGTTCGAGCCGGTGTTCGACTACGAGCAGGTGCTGGTGGTGCGTCGCGACCATCCGCTCGCGCGCGCCGACCACGTCCTGCCGCCGCGACTGGCGCAGGAAGTCCTCATCACCTATCCGGTGCCTGTGGAGCGGCTGGACATCTTTCGCCAGTTCCTCGCACCGGCCGGCATCGCGCCGCGGCGCCACAAGACGATCGAAACCACCGACATCCTGCTGCAGATGGTGGCCAGCGGCCGCGGCGTGACGGCACTGCCGCGCTGGCTGGTCGACCACTATGCCGACCGGATGGACATCGCCGCGGTTCGCCTGGGGCCGCAGGGCCTCGCCAAGCAGATCTTTCTCGGAGCGCGCGAGGAAGACCTCGGCGTCGACTACCTGCGCGCATTCATCGAATCGGCGCGCCGGCCGCAAATCGGACGGTGACCCCGGGGACCCGCCCTCCCGGGCCGCTACCATACGCCCCCATGCAAACCCCGCAGCTCCCGGAACCCGACCCGGAATCACTCGCCCGCAGCCGGCAACTGCAGGAGCGGATCCGCGCGCGCATCGAAGAGGCCGGCGGCTGGCTGCCCTTCGATGCCTACATGCAGATGGCCCTCTACGAACCCGGCCTGGGGTACTACGACGCCGCCGGACGCAAGTTCGGCGCCGAGGGGGACTTCGTCACGGCGCCGGAGATTTCGCCGTATTTCGCCCGGGCGATCGCCGCCCAGGTCGCGCAGGTGTTCGCATCGACGCCCGCGGAGGTGCTGGAATTCGGCGCCGGAACCGGTGCCCTCGCGCGCGAACTGATGCATGACCTGGAACGGCGGGGCGCCCCGGTGCGGCGCTATCGCATCGTCGAGATCTCAGCCGATCTGCGCGCCCGCCAGCAGGAACGCCTGTCCGGATTGCCCGTGGAATGGCTCGACACGCTGCCCGAGGGGTTCTCCGGGGTCATTCTCGCCAACGAGGTTCTCGACGTGCTGCCCGTGCGCCTGTTCGTGCGCGGCGCCGACACCGTGTTCGAGCGCGGCGTGGCATGGGATCCGCAACGCGGCGGACCGGTGTTCGCCGGCCGGCCCGCCGATGCGACCCTGCGCCGGGAAGTCGCGGCGATCGAAGCAGCGCTCTTCCCGGAACCGCCACTGGATCCGGAAGCGGGGCGCCTGCCCGAGGGCTACGGCTCCGAATGGTGTCCGCTCGCCGCGGCGTGGATCGCAGCGCTCGGCGCCTGCCTCGAACGCGGCGTGGCGCTGCTGTTCGATTACGGGTTTCCGCGGCGCGAGTACTACCACCCGCAGCGCGCGATGGGCACCCTGATGTGCCATTACCGCCAGCGCTCCCACGCCGACCCGCTCTGGCTGCCCGGCCTCAACGACATCACCGCGCACGTCGATTTTTCCGCCTGCGCCGACGCGGCGCGGGATGCGGGACTCGAGGTGCTGGGCTACACCTCGCAGGCACGCTTCCTCATGAATGCCGGTATCCTTGACCGGATGATTGCCGACGGCGCACGCGCCCAGGACGCGGGAGCGGTGCAGCGCCTGCTGTCCGAGGCGGAGATGGGGGAACTGGTCAAGGCATTCGCCCTCGGGCGCGGAATCGATCCGCCGCTGCTCGGATTCACGAACGGAGATCGAAGGAGCAGACTGTGAATCGCATTCCGGCGCGGGAAGCGCTCGCCCGTCTGCGCGCGGGGAATCGCCGCTTCGCTACCGAACTGCACAACCGCGGCGCGGTCGTAAGCCACGAACGACGCCTCGAACTGGCTGCCGCCGGCCAGGCGCCGTTCGCCGTGATCCTCGGCTGCTCGGATTCGCGCGTCCCGGTGGAGATCGTGTTCGACCAGGGGCTGGGCGATCTCTTCGTCATCCGCGTCGCCGGCAACATCGTCGCGCCATCCCAGGTCGGCAGCGTCGAGTTCGCGGCCGAGCAGTATGGAACGCGGCTCGTCGTCGTGCTCGGCCACTCGCGCTGCGGCGCGGTGCTGGCGACCATCGAGCAACTGCAGCGTCCGGCGCCCATGCAATCCCGCAACCTGCACACGATCGTCGACCGGGTCCGCCCGGCGGTCGAAAACCTGCTGGGAACCGGCCTGGAGCGCGATCCCGACGCGCTGGTCCATCATGCGGTGCGGGCGAACATCCGCGCCTCGGCGGACCACCTGCGCCACGGCTCCCCGCTCATCGAGCAGTTGATCGAAAACGACCAGCTGGTCGTCGTCGGTGCCGAATACTCGCTCGAAACCGGTGAAGTCGACTTCTTCGACGGCCTGCCGCCCGATCACGAACCGATTGCATCGTGATGACCGATATCGGAATGTGTCGCCGCGGCGACACATTCCGATGGATCGCCGCATTGCCGGCTTCCCGCTTGTGCAACGCGTCCTGCTCGCCTATAAATCGGCGCATGGAACCCAACCGAAGACTCCTCCTCGGCCTGCTCTGCACGCTGCCCGCAGCCTGCGTTTCCCTCGGCGATCAACGCGAACCGGGGACGCCGATCGCAGCACCGGCCGACGCCGCCGTCCGCCCGCCCGCCGTCGGCCAGCGATGGGTGTACGAAGTGCGCGACCTGTACCGCAACATGGTGGTCGACACGGTGACCGAAACCGTGGTGGCCACTGCGCCCGAAATCCGCCTGCAGCGGACGAGCGCGCGCCATGGCGCGCTGGCCGAGGAAATCCAGGAACCCTGGGGCATGATCGTGCAGGATCCCTACTGGGATCCGCCCGTCGTGTTCCTCGAGCCGATTGCGGCGTGGCCGCGGCTGCCGATCGAACCAGGGCAGGCGAGATCCGTGCATGCCCGGTATCACACGCTCCGGACGCCCGACTTCGACATGCCGTGGTACCAGACCATGCACGTTCTGGGCTGGGAGTCGATCGCCGTTCCGGCCGGAACCTTCGAGGTTGTGGTCTATCACAACGCCATCGACTTCACCAGCAACGATTTCAACCGCACCGAAAGCTTCCGCAGCGAAGTCGTCTGGTTCGCGCCGCGGATCGGGCGCTGGGTCCTGCGCCGGGGCCGTGGGTCCTACTTCACCCCCAACCGGGGCGGCCCGATGGTCGAGCGCTACCTTCAGTGGAAATTGATTTCGTGGGGGTGAGCCGGGCCCGATCCCGGTCAGCCGCTCGCCATGCGTTTTGCCGGCAGCGTCATTTTCGCCTCCGGAAAGGCGAAGCTTGCGAACTCGCCCTGCGCCGACCCGATGCCGTCCCTCGTTTTTTCCGAACGCGGCTGTTCGAGACGCAAAGCGGAAATTGTCGTGGCTTCCCATCGATGCTCGATGGTCGCCGTCCGGGCGTCATTGTGATAGCATGTACACAAACGCACACATCCGCCCGAGGTTTGCATGTCCGCGACCATCACCATCCGTCTTGAAGAAGATATGAAGGATCGGCTCGACCGGTTGGCAGGCTCGACGCACCGTAGCAAGTCGTTTCTCGCCGCCGAAGCAATTCGGGAATTCGTCGAGAACAATGAGTGGCAGATCGCAGAAATCCACTCGGCACTCAAGGAGGCAAACGCCGGCGACTTCGCAACCGAGCAAGACGTTGACGCGCTCGCGAAAAAGTGGAAGTTGAATGCGCGTTAGCTGGCTGCGCGCGGCGCTGCGCAACCTCGACGAGGAAGCCACGTACATTGCGGCCGACGATGAGGCAGCAGCGCGCGTTGTCGTTGCACGCGTCCTGGATGCGGTGGCGCAACTCGCCGAGCAACCCGCCATGGGTCGCCCGGGCCGTGTACCCGGCACGCGCGAGTTGGTAGTTCAAAATACCCGCTATATTGTTCCATACCGCGTGCGCGGTGATGAGATCCAGATTTTGCGTGTATTCCACACCTCGCGTCGGCCGCCGCAGCGTTGGTAGAGTCCTCCGCGTCGCTCACTCCGCTATCCAGCACGTACTTTTTTCGGCCCCGCGAAGCTGACACTCGCGAAATAGCGCTCGCGACCCCGAGCAGGCCGTCGACGTGGGAGGCGCGCCAACTCCCTCTCCCGCGACGGCGGGAGAGGGCGGGGGTGAGGGCGGCTGCCATTGCTGCTGTCGACGGTAGTGCCACATACCATCCGGCGACACAAACTTCGCGCTTCCCCCGACGCAGCTCCCCATTCCGTATGGAAACACCCCGCCGAACGCCTTCATCGACGAAGGCACGTTCGCTGCGCGCGCAATCCACCGACGCCGAACGGCGCCTCTGGCAAGAACTGCGTTCGCGTCGCCTCATGGGATGGCGGTTCCGTCGACAGCAACCGATCGGTCCTTATATCGTCGATTTCGTCTGCATGGAACAACACCTCATCGTCGAGGTGGACGGCTCACAACATCAGAAAGCATGCCGCTACGACGCTTCGCGGGATGCATTCCTTGGCAAGCGCGGCTTCGTGGTGATGCGATTCTGGGACAACGAGGTCTTGACGCAGACCGTGGCAGTGCTCGAGCAAATTCGCACGACATCGCTCTTGCGACGACCCTCACCCCCGCCCTCTCCCGCCTGCGCGGGAGAGGGGGTTTCGTGACTTCGAGCAGCCGCTCCTGGCCGGTAGGAGGTCCTCGGATCTCCGATTTCCTCGCCGAAGAGCGCCCTTCGGCGATTCCGCTGCCGGGGCGGTCCATTCCATATCCCCTCCGGCGCCAGTACCCCGGCCCGCGCGCGGGAAAGCGCGTGCGCGAAGATCCTAAAAGTTGTATCCCAACTGCACCTGCCAGATCGCCGACGGCACGAGTTGCCCATAGTTCCCCGATGCGGGCACGTCCGTGAAGACATGATCGACGATCGGAATTTCGACGTTCGCGTACAGCGTGAATTTCCGGAAACTTATCGCCACGCCCGGACCGATCAGCCAGCGCCGGAAGCCGCTGTTGGGCGAGGCCGCCGTGCCGCTGTCCGGGTCGCGGTAACTGGCCAGGATCTGCATCAGCGGCGCGATATTCTGGAACGGGCCGTGCGCGCCGAGGTTGTATTGCAATCCGGCGGCGGCATCGAGTTCGTTGCCCGGGCGGTACGTGCCCGTGGCGCCCGCGCGCTCTAGAAACGCGACGTCGTAGCGCGCCTGGGTGAAGTAGGAGAGCTTCATGTCGCGCGTCAGAAATCCGACGTGGTAGCCGCCGATCAGCAGATCCGTGCTGCCGGTCCCGGGCAGCGTGTCCCGGTCGTACGCCAGGCCGCCCGTCGTGCCGAGCCGCGGATTGGCGGGAACGTAGGGACCGGTGTAATTGCCCGTTGGCAGCTTCAGGCCGAAGGTCAATCCGGTCGAGTGATCGGCGGAGAATCCGGAATAGACGCCCTGCACCATGGTATCGCCGAGGGCGGTGAGATTGCTCGTGAAGGTCGACCCCGCGGGGTATGCCGTGCCGTCTCCGGTCGAGGTGAACGCGCGCTGGAAGATCGGCATCTCGGCCATCACGCCCCAGTCGGCGTTGAACATGTACTGCGCGCCCAGCGTGTAGAAGCTGGTGCGGATGGCCTTGTCTCCATTCGTGGAGGCGGGCGCATAGGAGCTGCCGACGCGGTTCTTGTTCTGGTTCATGAAGTCGTAGCGCAGCCAGGCACTCCAGCCGGACTCGGAGGAATTCGGAAACGCGTTCGTCGCCCCCAGGTCGAAGATGTCGCAACCGCAGGCGCAGGCCTCGGCCGCGCCGGGAACCAGCGCGGCGACCAGTGCGACGGCCAGGACCGCCGTGACCGCGTGAAGGCGGACTCCGCGGCCGGCAGGACCGGACGACGCGGAAAAACGCCGATGACGGCGCGAAGAAACCCGAGACATGATGCGACCCTGCGTGGAATGGGACATGGCCGCGCATGCTATCGGGGACCGGCACGTTTGCCGATGCGACAGATTGTCGCATCGGCCGGCGGACGGGCCCCGCCGCCCGTCACATCTCAGCGATTGCGCAGGAAATCCGCGGTCTTGAAGAACGCTGCGATGAGCTGCGCGCGCAGGCGCTCGTCGGCGACTTCCTCGGTCAGCGCGCGCGTCATGCAGGCCATCCAGGCATCCCGCTCGGCGTCGCCGACCGGAAACGGCATGTGCCGCTGACGCAGGCGGGGATGGCCGAAGCGCTCCGCATAAAGCGGCGGTCCGCCGAGCCAGCCGGACAGGAACAGGAAGAACCGCTCCTTCGTTTCCGCGAGGTCCGCCGGGTGCAGCGCGCGGACGTCCCGCGCCTGCGGCAGTTCCTCCATGAGCTGGTAGAACCGCTCCACCAGCCGGCGCACCGCGGCCTCGCCGCCGATCGCATCGTAGTGCGGATTTCCTCCGGGGACGATCGGCGCCGGGCGTCCGCTCGACGGAGCCTGGGGCACGTCGACGGCGCCGATTCCCCGGTTTCGATTCTGTTCCTGCATGGCCCGGCAACACTCCTTCCTGTGTGGAACCAAACGATACCGCCTGGTCTCGACGACACGCGCGCTCCCGCGCCGACGCTATGCCGCGGCGATTGCGGTGCGCCGCGCTGCGGCGATCGCGGCGGCGATCGCGCGCGCATCCGGGCCCGCCCGGGCGGCGACCGCGCCGGCATCGACCGATGCCGCGGCGGCGGCGGCCGCACGCCAGCGTCCGCCATCGAGCCCATCCAGCGCATGCATCGCCTCGAGCAGGCGCGCGAACCGCTCCGGTCGCCGCAGGGCATCGGCGCGCTCCAGCACCGCCAGGATCCGCCCCGCGCCGCCTTCGCCGCGCGCCGGCTCGGCGCGCAGATCCGACCGCAGGTCGTGCAGCAGGCGCGCGAGCTGGATCGAATCGGCGTCCGCGCGCAGGCGACCCAGCCAGGCGCGCAGGGCCTCGGCCGATCGCGCGCAGGATGCCAGCACGGCGAACCGCACCGCCAGCGGGGCGGCGGCCGCGGCTGCGCGATCCAGGGCCGCCAGCACACCGTCGGTCGGCGCCAGCTCGGGGGCGATGCGCGCCAGCATCCCCGTGGCGGCAAGCACCTCGAACATGCGCGCCGGGCGGTCTTCCATCAACCCGCGCGCGATCTCCTGCCACACCCGCTCCGGCACCAGCGCATCCGCTTCCCCGCCGGCGACCATGACGCGCGCCAGCGCCAGGGTCTCGGGCGCGATCGTAAAATCCGCGAACCGCGCGGCGAACCGGGCAAGACGCAGGATGCGCACCGGGTCCTCGACGAACGCCGGCCCGACATGGCGCAGAACGCGCGCGCGCAAGTCCGCCAGGCCGCCGTATGGATCGATCACCTCCCCGGCGGCATCGAACGCCATCGCGTTGATCGTGAGGTCGCGGCGGGCGAGGTCCTGCTCGAGCGTGACATCCGGCGCGGCGTGCACGACGAACCCCCGATACCCCGGCGCGGTCTTGCGTTCCGTGCGCGCCAGCGCGGTTTCCTCCCGCGTCTGCGGATGCAGGAATACCGGAAAGTCGCGGCCGACGGGCTGGTAGCCCTGCGCGACCATTTCCTCCGGGGTCGCCCCGACCACCACCCAGTCCCGATCGCCATGGCGCACCGGGTATCCCATGCGTTCCAGCAGACGGTCGCGCACCCAGCCGCCGACGACGTACGCCTTCACGACCGTCCCTCCGGCACCCCGGACCGGGCGACCGCGAGCGCCGCCCGGCGCCGCAGGCTGCCGATCCGCGCGAACCAGACCACGGCGATGCTCGCCGAGAGCGCGATCCCGAAGCCGACCGCGATCGTCGGCACCGGCACGCCGATCCGGACAGCCGCTGCATATCCGCCGACCATCAGCAACATCAGCAGGTTTTCCGCCAGATTCTGGATCGCCACGGCATGGCCCGATCCGACGCTTTCCCGTCCGGCTTCCTGCAGCAGGGCGTTGAGCGGCACCACGAAGAACCCGCCTGCGGCGCCGACGAACCCCATGAGCGCAAATGCGAGCACGACGCCGTGCGTTCCCGCCAGCAGGCACACCGCCGCGCCGATCGCAACGCCCGCCGGCATCGCGCGCTCCGGCCTGGCCAGCGTGACGAAGCGCGCCGCCAGCGCCGCGCCCAGCACGATGCCGCCGGCAACCGCCCCGTTCAAGTACGCCGGCATACGGTTGTCGGCAATGCCCAGCGCGATCGGCACCCAGGCCACCAGCAGGAAGCGCAGGGTCGCGCCCGCCCCCCAGAACAGGCTGGTTCCGGCGACGGAGAATCGGGCATCGGCGCTGCCGAACAACGCGCGGACCGCCCGCGCGAAATCGCGCAGGATCCCCCGCAGCGCCATGCCGTCGAAGCCGTGGGCGGGCGCAAGCCGCGGAATCGCCAGATTGGCGAGCAGCGCGGCGCCGTAGCAGGCCACCACCGCCCACAGCGCGCCGGCGACGCTCCAGTCCGCCAGGACGCCGCCCGCGACCGCGCCGATCAGGATCGCAGCGATCGTCGATCCCTCCATCCAGCCATTGGCGGCGACCAGACGATCCGGGTCGACCAGTTCGGAAAGAATGCCGTACTTCGCCGGCGAATAGGCGGCTGCGCCGATCCCGACCACGCCATAGGCGACGAAGGCGTTCGCGCCGAGCGTCATGGCCAGCGCCCCCAGCAGCTTCCCGGCATTGGCCAGCAGCATCGCACGGCCCTTGGGGATGGCATCGGCAAGGGGTCCCGCAAACGGCGCCAGCACGATGTACGCGGCGATGAAAGACTCCTGCAGCGCAGGTTCCGTCCAGGCCGGATAGTGCCCCCGCTTGAGCAGCGCCAGAGCGGCGAACAGCAACGCGTTGTCGGCCAGCGCCGAAAGAAACTGGGCGATCAGCACCGCCGCCATGCCGCGGGACGAAATCGTGCGGAAAATGGGCGCTCCCATTTTCCGCACGCTCACCCGTGTCTCGCCTGCGCGCGGAACCCGTCCATCCGCGTGCGCGGATGCAGACCGGCAAGATACAGCGCCGCCTCCGGCTCCATCGGAGCGGGCCGGATCCCCAGTTCCGCGGCCGGGCGATAGGGCTGCGTGCCGGCCACGTTGTCGACGCTCAGGCTGTCGAGGTTGTCGCGGGTGAGGGGCGGTTCCCCCGGCAGGAGTTCGAGAGCGTCGGCCAGCAGGTAGGCGAGGAAGTCGGGAAGGCCGATCACCGGCCGCCGGTGGCCCGACGCCCGCGCGGCGAACTGCACCAGCCGCCGCAACGAATACACGGTAGGTCCGCACAATTCGTAGGTCTTGCCGAATGTCGCCTGCGCGTCGAGGGCGTTGCCGATCGCCGCCGCCACATCCTCGACCCAGACGGGCTGCAGTCGCGCGTCCGGCCGGCCGAGCAGCAGGACGGGCAGGCAGGCGGCGAGCTCGGCAAACCGATTGAGGAACCGGTCGCCGTCGCCGAACACCACCGAAGGCCGGAAGATCGTCGTGCCGGCCGGGCCGGCACTGCGGACGATGTCTTCGCCGTCCCCCTTGCTGCGGAGGTAGGCGGAAGGCCCGTTGCCGTCGGCGCCCAGGGCGCTGACATGGACCAGCCGCTCGATGCCGCGCGCCTTGCACGCCGCGGTGAGGCGGCGGGGCAGATCGACATGCACGGCGCAGAACCAGCGCCCGTAGGGATGCTGGGTGCCGGGATCGTGCAGGATGCCGACGAGATTGATGACTGCGTCGCACCCCATGAGCAGGCGATCGAGCGCTGCCGGATCATGGATGTCGGCCTCGACGATCTCGACGGTGGGCAGCACGGCGAGCTCGCGCGCCTGCGTCAGCCGCCGCGTTGCGACGCGCACCCGGCGCCCCTCCGCCGCAAGGCGATCGACGACCGAACGACCGAGAAAACCGGTCCCTCCGAGAACGAGGATATTCTGGTAGCGCATCGCGTACGTCTATGAGGAAAAGAACGACAGATTGTAAATGGTGCCCAACGGGAGAAGTCCGCGGAGAACCTCGCGGAGCGCCGCCGGGCCCATCCTCCGCCCTTCCGCCGTCATGGCAGGTCCGCGGCGGGAACCGGCTCCGGCGTGACCGTCGCCAGCAGCGTCTTGAGCGGAACCGGCCTGCGACCGAGCAAGGTTTCGTAGACGGTGGTGTTGAACAGCACCTTCTGCACGTAGCCGCGCGTCTCGTCCACCGGGATCGCCTCGGCGAACAGCGCTCCGGACACGGGATGGGTCAGGGACGCGCGCCAGCGCCGCACCGCGTGCGGACCGGCGTTGTAGGCCGCCGACGCCAGCAACGGCATGCCGCCCTGATCGTCGTAGACGAGCTTGAGGTATTCGGTGCCGAGCTTCAGATTGGTCTCGACGTCGGACACGTGATCGGGGCGGAATGCCGTCATCCCCATCCGGTGAGCGACGTAGCGCGCGGTCGACGGCATCAGCTGCATCAGGCCGATCGCCCCGGTCCTCGAATACACCCGCTGGATGAATCGCGATTCCTGGCGGATCAGCCCGTAGACCCACGCCGGATCCAGATCGCGCGTCGATGCGTCGCGGGTCAGCAGGTCTTGATACGGCATCGGAAACTGCTGCGCCAGATCGATCCCGCCACGGATCCGCTCCGAAGACGCGATCATGCGATCGAGCAGCCCCCAGCGCCGCCCCAGTTCGGCCGCCGCGCGCAGGGTCTTGTCATCCATGCCGTGCAGCGCCCAGCTCCACTCGGCGTTGCCAAACCAGCGCAGATCCATGTCGTAAAGCTTGCGCGCGCGCAGAAACCCGGCGCGTCGCGCCAGCTCGTCGACGAGCCGCGGATCGGGTGCGGGTTGCCGGGGAAATGCGCGCGGCGGCAAGCCGAGGTCCTCGGCGGCGAGCGCGCCGTAATAGTCGAACCGGCGGGCGAGGCGGCGCAGCACGGCGCGCCCTGCGGACCCCTGCCCCAGGGCGATCCGCGCCTGTGCGTCCCAGTACACCCAGTTCGGCTGCTCCCGCAGCCGGGGAGGCAGCGCCGCGATCGCCCGGCGCAGCGCCTGCCAGGTCGACCGGCTGCCGTATCGGGAACCCCGGCCGATCCGCCGGGACGCGGGCGCCGGCGGATCGCCGAGTCCGCGCCGGTTCGGATTGAAACCTACGCTGGCGCCCTGCCAAAGCGCGGCACGCACCCGCGCTGTCAGCACCGCATCAGCCTGCATCGCGTCGGGCCCCATGCCGAGACGCTTGCCGCCGCGGGCGAACCAGCGCGACGCCTGCGGCATCCAGCGGGTTTCCGCCAGGGTCGCGATCCGGCCCCAGACCGCCGCGCGCTCGTCGGCGCTGAAACGCCGGTCGACGCGTGCCGCATACCACGCGGCACGGTCCGGCGCCGCTCGCGCCAGCGCGACGAGCGCCAGGGCGAGCATCGGGTGGGGAATGCGGTCGAGATGCGCGCGGTGGCGGCCGAACCAGATTCCCGGACCGCTCAGGATGCGGCGGACCGACCGCGCCTCCCAACGTGGCAGGCGCGCATCGGCCACCCGCACCGCCGGCGTGAACTGGCGGCTTTCCTCGAGCGCCATCAGGCGCGCCCAGACCGGCATCGCGCCGTCGTCGAGAAGGCGGTTTGCGAGCGCCGAACAGGCTTCGCCGCCGGGATTGGCGACGTTGGCCAGCACGCGTCGCGCCGCCAGGGCGACTTGCTTGCGGCGGGCGGGCGCGGACTGGTCATAGCTTGCCAACCAGGAGGCGCAGACGAGTTGTGAGTCGGTGATCACGCCGCCGAGCGTGGGCCGCAACTTCTCGAACGCGGCGAAGTCGCCCTTGCGCGCCAGGGCCATCAGCCAGTCGGCGCGCATGCGCGCGGCGAGCGGCGTGTCGGCATAGCGCTGCAGGAACGCCTGCGCCGCGGTGTCGTCGTACTCCGGCCCGCGCAGGCGCAACTCCGCCTGCCAATAGGCGACGTAAGGAGCGAGGATGCTTCCCGCGGCGTGGGGCGCCAGGTCGTTGACGCGATCGAGATCGCCCTCGGCAGCGGCGTCGTGGATCTGCAGCACGACCCGATCGGCATCCGTGAGGTCACTCGCCGGGTCGGCGGCCGCGGTGGCGACCAGGGACGCCGCCAGGGCGAGGCCTGCGACCGCGGCGAAAACTCCGCGAACAATCCGCTCCCGCACCCCGCAGGGGCCGCGGGGATGCAGGACCCCGGCCGGACTCAAGCCCCCGCTGCAGCGGACGGGAACGCGTCCGACGTCGGCACCGGCAGTCGCAGCCGGCGCCAGAGTTCGGTGGTCGCGTGCGCGGCGTTCATCGTATAAAAATGGAGCCCGGGAGCTCCATGCGCAAGCAGACGTTCGCATAACGTGGTCACGACATCGAGGCCGAACGCGCGAATCGAGTCCCGATCGTCGCCGAAGCTTTCGAGGCGGCGCCGGATCCAGCGCGGAATCTCCGCGCCGCAACTGTCGGAGAACCGCGCAAGCTGCGAAAAATTCGTGATCGGCATCACCCCGGGGACGATCGGTACCGTGCACCCTGCGCGCGCGGCCTCGTCGACGAAGCGCAGGTATGCGTCGCCATTGTAGAAGTATTGCGTGATCGCCGAGTCCGCACCGGCCTGCACCTTTGCCACGAAATGACGAAGGTCTTCGGCCGGGGAGCGCGCCTGCGGGTGCATCTCGGGATAGGCGGCGACCTCGATGTGGAACGCGTCGCCGAACTCCGCGCGAACGAACGCCACCAGGTCGGCCGCATACCGGAAGTCGCCGTTCGACGCCGCCATGCCGGACGGCAGATCGCCACGCAGCGCGACGATCCGGCGAATGCCGGCGGCGCGATACGTTTCGAGCAAGTCGCGCAGTTCCACGCGGGAACTGGCGATGCAGGACAGGTGCGGCACCGCGCGCAGGCCGGCGCGATGGATCTCGAGAGCGGTGCTCAAGGTTCCTTCGCGCGTCGACCCGCCCGCCCCGAAAGTCACCGAGTAGTAGGCGGGGCCGAGCCGGGCCAGTTCGGCCCGGGTGGCACGGAGCTTCTCCACCCCCTCGGCGGTACGGGGCGGGGAAAATTCGACGCTGAAAATGCAGTTGTCATGCATGAGGCACCCTCACCCCCACCCTCTCCCGCGCGCGGGAGAGGGGGTTTGTGTTCCCGGTTTGCGAAGGGGGATCCGCGCATCAATACCGGTAGTGATCCGGTTTGTACGGCCCGTCCTTCTCGACGTCGATGTAGCGCGCCTGGGCGTCGGTGAGCTCGGTGAGCTGGGCGGCCAGCTTCTTCAACTGCAGGCGGGCGACTTTCTCGTCGAGCTTCTTCGGCAGCACGTACACCCCCACCGGGTAGCGCTCGGTGTTCGTGAACAGTTCGATCTGGGCGATCACCTGATTGGCGAACGACGAGCTCATGACGTAGCTCGGGTGGCCGGTGGCGCAGCCGAGGTTGACCAGACGTCCCTCGGCGAGCAGGATGATCCGCTTGCCGTCCGGGAAGATGATGTGATCGACCTGCGGCTTGATGTTTTCCCAGGTGTACTGTTTCAGCGAAGCGACGTCGATCTCGCTGTCGAAGTGCCCGATGTTGCACACGATCGCCTGGTCCTTCATGCGCTTCATGTGCTCGTGCCCGATGACATGGAAGTTGCCGGTCGCGGTGACGAAGATGTCGGCCTTGTCGGCCGCCTCTTCCATGGTGACGACGCGATAGCCTTCCATCGCCGCCTGCAGGGCGCAGATCGGATCGATTTCGGTGACCCATACCTGCGCGGCCAGCGCACGCAACGCCTGCGCGCAACCCTTGCCGACGTCGCCGTAGCCGCAGACGACGGCGATCTTGCCCGCCACCATGACGTCGGTGGCGCGCTTGATGCCGTCGACCAGCGACTCGCGGCAGCCGTAGAGATTGTCGAACTTGCTCTTGGTCACCGAATCGTTGACGTTGATCGCCGGGAACTTCAGGCTGCCATCCTTGGCCATCTGATAGAGCCGCTTCACGCCGGTCGTGGTTTCCTCGGTCACGCCCCGGATCTGCGCCAAGCGCGTCGAATACCAGTGCGGTGCGGTCTTCAGGCGGGCGGCGATCGACGCGAAGAGCGCCTCCTCCTCCTCGTTGCCCGGATGCGAGATCACGGACGCATCGGTCTCCGCCCGCGCACCCAGGTGCAGCAGGAGGGTCGCGTCGCCGCCGTCGTCGAGAATCATGTTGGTGTGGCCGCCGTCGGGCCACTCGAAGATGCGATGGGTGTAGTCCCAGTACTCCTCGACCGTCTCGCCCTTGCGCGCAAACACCGGCACGCCGGTCGCGGCGATGGCCGCCGCGGCATGGTCCTGGGTCGAGAAGATGTTGCAGGATGCCCAGCGCACCTCCGCGCCCAGCGCGCACAACGTCTCGATCAGCACCGCCGTCTGGATCGTCATGTGCAGCGAACCGGTGATGCGTGCGCCCCGCAGCGGCTTCTGCGCGGCGTATTCCTCGCGGATCGCCATCAGGCCCGGCATCTCCGTTTCGGCGATGCGGATCTCCTTGCGCCCCCAGTCGGCAAGACCCAGGTCGGCGACGGCGTGATCGGTGGAAGAAGAATTGGATTGCAGTACGGCGCTCATGCTCGCGCCCTCCTTTCGTCGAAGCAGGTTCGCGAGCGCCGTTGCCCACTCCCGCGTACCGAGGCCGGGAAATCTCCGAGCCGAACCGGGCGGAAGCCGCTCCGAGCCTGGCCGCAGCGCACGGATGGCCATGCTCGCGGTCGCAGCGCTCCTCGGAACGTATCGCGGGATTATACGGAAACCAGCGCGGAAACCAGCGTGAAATCGAGCGCGAAACCAAACCCCGAACCCTGCGCCGAATCGTGCGCGCGGTGCGCCGCGCCGATCACGCCGCGGACCTGCCGCGCAGCGCCGCCAGGGCCTCCGCCGCCCACACCTCGTCGATCCGGCGCAACCCCAGCGCGGCGGGATCGATGCGGCCGACAATCCGGTTCTGCACGCCGCGCTCGCCGAGATCGACCACTTCGGGGATGATCCGCATCTTCGCGTTCAGGGAATAGAACACCTTGACCTTGGGTCGCAGGATGGCATCGGGATTGCTGTCGACCACGACCCCGACGCGACCGCAGGCAAGGCGCACGATCGAGCCGATCGGGTACACCCCGACCGTCTTCACGAACGCCTGGAACACCGATTCGTCGAATTGCTCCTGCGCCCAGTCCGCCATGCTGCGCACGGCATCCGCCGGCCCCATCCCCAAGGATTCGCGATGCGGCCGCGGCGCGGTGAGGGCGTCGAAGGTGTCGCACACCGCCGCCATCCGTGCCATCCGGCCGATCTCTCCGCCTTTCAACCCGTGCGGATAACCCGTGCCGTCGTATTTTTCGTGATGATGCAGGCAGACGTCGAGCACGTCGGGGTCGGTGATCCCCATTTCGCCGAGCAATGCGTACCCCTCCACGGCATGCGCACGCACCGCGGCAAACTCGGCGTCGGTCAGCGCGCCGCGCTTGTTCAGGACCTGCGGCGCGACACGCGCCTTGCCGATATCGAGCAGCAGCCCGGCCAGCCCCGCCTTCCGGATGTGTTCCGCATCCATGCCCAGTTGCCGCGCAAGCGCTGCCATCGAGGCGCTGACCGCGATGGAATGCAGGTACGTGTAATCGTCGGCGCTGCGCAGCCGCGCCAGGCTGATCAGCGCGCCCGGATGCCGGACCACCGACGCCATCACCTTGGCGGTGACCTCCTCGGCAAGATCCATGTCGATCGCGCTTCCGGACCGCGCCTCGGCAAACAGCCGGGACATGCCGGAGCGGGACCGGGTCAGCAGGGACTTTGCCGCCGCCAGTTCTTCCGCGATCTCCACCCGGGGCTCGGGGACCGTCCGCGGCGCCACCGCCGCCCGGTCGAGGCGGGCATCAATCTGTCGGCGCGCCTGGTCCGCCGTCACCACCGGGTGGACGCCGTCCGGCACGACGTCGACACCGCGCCCGGTGTCGATCCAGATCTGCCGGACTCCGCTTTCGCGCACCTTGGCGACCTCTGCCGGCGTCCGGCAGGCGAAGCGGCGACGCCAGAGCGCATGTTCCCACCACGAACCGCACAACTCGTGGACGAACATGCCCGGGCGCAGATCCTCGACGGAGATTTTCTTCAGCATGGGAGGCCGGCGGGGGTGAAACGTCTTCCGGCCAGCGTACCAAGCTTGGCGGGTTTTTGCGGGCGCCGATCGCGCGCAATCGGCGCCCAAACCCCGCCATTTCCGCGCCAGCCGCGCGGAAACGTCAGCAGACGCTCAAGCGGCCGCCTTGAGACCCGCGGCGTCGCGCAGGATGGGGGCGCGGTCGGTGCGCTCCCAGCTGAACCCCGGCTCGTCGCGGCCGAAGTGGCCGTAAGCCGCGGTCTTCTCGTATACGGGGCGCCGCAGGTCGAGCATGTGCACGATGCCCTTGGGCCGCAGATCGAAATGCTCCTGCACCAGCGCGGCGATCGCCTCGTCGGCGATCACGCCGGTCCCCGCGGTGTTCACGGTGATGTTGATCGGCTTGGAGTAGCCGATGGCGTAGCTCAACTGCACCTGGCAGCGCCTGGCCAGCCCGGCGGCGACGACGTTCTTGGCGACGTAGCGTGCCGCATAGGCGGCGGAGCGGTCGACCTTGGTCGGGTCCTTGCCGGAGAACGCGCCGCCACCGTGGGGGCAGGCACCGCCGTAGGTGTCGACGATGATCTTGCGTCCGGTGAGCCCGCAGTCGCCGTGCGGGCCGCCGATGACGAACCGGCCGGTGGGGTTGACCAGGTAGCGCGTGTCGCGGATCCACTCCTTGGGCAGGACCGGTTTGATGACTTCCTCGATCACCGCTTCGCACAGCGTCTCGTGGGCAACGTCCGGATCGTGCTGGGTCGACAGGACGACCGTGTCGACCGAATGGGGCTTGCCGTCGACGTAGCGCAGGGTCACCTGCGACTTCGCATCCGGGCGCAGCCACGACAGCCGGCCGTCACGGCGCAGGTCGGCCTGACGCTCCACCAGACGATGGGCGTAATGGATCGCCGCCGGCATCAATTCCTGCGTTTCGTCGCAGGCGTAGCCGAACATCAGCCCCTGGTCGCCGGCGCCCTGATCGAGATCGAGACCTTTGCCTTCATCGACGCCCTGTGCGATGTCCGGACTTTGGCGGTCGTAGCAGACCAGGACGCCGCAGCCCTTGTAGTCCATGCCGTAGTCGCTGTTGTCGTAGCCGATGCGCTTGACGACTTCGCGCGCGATGCTCTGATAGTCGATGGTGGCATGGGTGGAGATCTCGCCGGCGAGTACCACGAGGCCGGTCGTGACCAGGGTTTCCGCCGCGACGCGCGCGGAAGGGTCCTTCGCGAGGATCCCGTCGAGGACGGCGTCCGAGATCTGGTCCGCCACCTTGTCGGGATGGCCTTCGGATACGGACTCCGAGGTAAAGAGGTAGTCGCCCGCCATAATCCTTGTCTCCGGGTCATGGGGCGCCATGACCGCCGGACGGCGGGTGGCGCTTTAGCAGGAATCACCGCCGGGCGGCACATGCCGGCTCCGACCCGGACCGCCCTGCAAGTTGACCGTTAAACCAGCGGATCCGTGCACCGAGTATATAACGGCATCGTGGGGCGCATTACAGAAGTCCCGGGGGGAATCCGTCCGGAGCAGCGCAAACCCGCGATCCCGGCCTTCGAAAGGAATGCCGGTAGCATCCCGTCCCTATGCTGCTTTTCTTCCGGATCCTCGGCCTGCTGCCGCTGCGCGTGCTGCATGCGCTCGGCGCCATGCTCGGGTGGGTCGTCTATCGGATTTCGCCGGGGTATCGCCGCCGCCTGCGCGAGAACCTGCCGCGCGATCTGCCGGACCGGCGCCGCACGCTGGCCCGCGCCGTCACGGAGGCCGGCAAGCAGGCGCTGGAGCTGGCCTGGGTCTGGACCCGTCCGCGGGAAGACCTCCTGGCGCGGGTCGAGACCGAAAACCCCGAGGTGGTCGAGGCGATCCTGGCACAGGACCGCGCCGTGCTCATGCTCACCCCGCACCTGGGCTGTTTCGAGGCGATCGCGCAAAGCTACATGTGGAGTCCGACCGGACGACGGCGACCGATGCTGGCGCTCTATCGCGTGCCGCGCAAGGCCGTGCTGCGGCCGCTGTTCGAACTCGCGCGCAAGCGCAGCGGCCTGCTGCTGGCGCCGGCCGATCTGCACGGGGTGCGGCTGATGCTGCGCGCGCTGCGCAACCGGCAGGTCGTGGGCCTGCTGCCCGATCAGGTGCCGTCCCGCGGCGAAGGAGTGTGGGCGCCGTTTTTCGGGCGGCCTGCGTACACCATGACGCTGCCGGCGCGCCTGGCCATCGCGAACGATGCGGTCGTCGTGTCGGTGGTCGCGCTGCGGCGTCCGCGGGGAGCGGGATTCCGCCTGCGCTGGGAGCCGCTGACCGAGACGCTGACGGGTGATCCGGCGCAGGACGCGGCGGCGCTCAACCGGGAAATGGAGCGGCTGATCCGGCGCTGCCCGGAACAGTACCTGTGGAGCTACAACCGATACAAGGTGCCGGCGGGCGTGGAACCGCCCCTGCCATGAACGCCGCCCTCGCCCGCCTCTGGATCGCACTGATCCTGCGCAGCGCCGGCTGGTCCGCTGCGGCGCGCCGGTGGCTTGCCGACCGCATCGGCGATCTGGCCGTGATTGCCGTGGCCCGGCGGCGGCGCATCGCCGAAGCGAACCTGCGGGCCTGTTTTCCGGATCTGGGCGAGGCCGAGCGGCGGGGCATTCTGCGCCGGATGTTCCGCAACGTCGCGCGCGGCGCGCTCGATCACGGCGTCCTCTGGCGCGCACCGGCGGACGAGATCCGGCAGTTCGTTCGCGCCGAAGGCATGGAGCACCTGCGTTCGCCGGCGAATCGCCCCTTGCTGATGCTCGCCCCGCACTTCGTCGGTCTCGACGCCGGCGGCGCCCGCATCGCGCTCGAGTTCCGGGCGGTGTCGATCTATGCGCGCCAGTCCAACCCGGTATGGGACCGCTGGCTGGCATTCGGCCGCGCGCGCTTCAACGAACCCCTGTTGGTCGCGCGCGGCGGCGCCGAGCTGCGCACCGCGCTGCGCGCGATGCAATCGGGACTGCCGTTCTATTACCTGCCCGACATGGACACCGGCGACAGCAATTCGATCTTCGTGCCGTTCTTCGGCGTGGATGCCGCCACGTTGCCCATGGTGTCGCGGATCGCGCGCATGATCGGGGCGAAAGTCGTGATGACCGTGACGGAGCAGACGGCCGACGGCTACGTGCTGCACGTCGAACCGCCCTGGGAAGACTTTCCCGGCGCCAGCGTCGAAGAGGACACGGCCCGCATGAACCGCCAGATCGAGCGCTGGGTGCGGCGCATGCCGGACCAATACCTATGGACCCACCGGCGCTTCAAGACCCGGCCGCCCGGCGCCGCGGGCATCTACTGACGCGTGTACGCCGACCTCCGGCCCCGGGGGGAGTGCGCGACGGTGCCTGGAAACAGCGCCGCGATGACGCATGGCATTTCCGACGCCCTTTTTGCGGAAAAGCAGATTGACGTCCTGTTTTTTTCATGGCGATGGGGTTAGGATCGTCGCCGAGCCCCACTGTCCCGGTCCCGGTGGCGTGGGTTTGATTCTTCCCTCATCGGAGAAAAAGATGTTGAAAAAGGTGGGATTTTTGATCGCTGCGACCGTGTTGTCCGCATCCGCACTTGCCGACGTTCCGAAGGACAAACCCACGATGAAGTTCACCTCGATTCCCATCGCGGAGAAGGTTCCGACAGCGCACCAGGTATTCCCCTACCGCAGCAAGGAGCGCGTCGTCGTCATCGTCGTCGATCCGATCGTTTGCGGCCAGGAGCCGAAGAACCCCCGGTTCTGGATCAAGGGCGACAAGATCGGGATCGCCTATGACCTGACGCCGGCGCCGGCCGGGCGCCACCATCCGTGCACCGCCCATTCGACGTTCGATCTGCAGAACATTCCGGACCAGCATTTCTCCGTCGAATTCCACGACGGCAAGGAAGTGCGCACGGCGCACATGATGCGCTGCCCGAACATGTCGCCGGAGGGCGACGTGTGGGATTGCATGGTGCCGAAGCCCTGATCCCGGCTTCCCGCGGGCAGCGGCGGGCGCGCGCGAGAATCAAACTTCTCGCGGGCGCTTTTTTTTGCCTGCGGGACTTGCAGGGCACGCGGAGCCGGCGTCGGATCGTTGATCTTGCGCAGGGCTTGCCGCGCCGATCGGGTGCCTTCGAGGACCATGCCGCCAGTTCGATTCAATCATTGCAGTAGGATTGCAACGTGGAAACGGTGACGGCAACAGCCCTGCTTGGCGCGCACTCCTCCGGCCGACGGACGGAAGTGTTCCGCTTGCTTGGGAAATGGGGGTTCGCGACATGGTTGCAGGGGATATTGCGGCAGCGCTCGGCATGGCGCCATCGAGCCGGTCCTTGCACCGGAACGGCCTGGCGCGGGCCGCCGTTCTTGCTGCGCTCCTGCCGCTGACGGCCTGCACCGTCGGTCCCGACTTCGTGCCGCCGGCCGCGCCGGCGGTGAAACACCTCGCCCCCGCATCGACGGCATCGCGGCTCTCGCCGGGAGCAGGCGAACCCGTGCAGCGATTCATCGAAGACCAGCCGGTCTCCGCCCAATGGTGGCGGCTGTTCCGCAATCCGGCGCTCGACCGCGTCGAGCGCGAAGCCCTCGCGGCCAGCCCCACGCTCGCCGCCGCGCGGGCGACCCTGGCGCAGGCGCGCGAAGCGGTCGCCGTCGCCCGCGGCGGCTACTACCCGCAGGTGGATCTCGCGGCTTCGGCCGAGCGGCAGAAGGGGCCGCCGTTCGCCCTCGGACTGTTGCCGTCGGCAAGCCAGGGGCTGCCGATCTTCAATCTCTATCAGGTCGGGCCTACCGTCAGTTTTCTGCCGGACGCGTTCGGTCTCACCGCGCGCACCGTGGAGGCGCAGCAGGCGCTCGCCGACACCCAGGAATACCAGCTTGCCGCCGCGCGGCTGACGGTCACGGGAAGCGTGGCGACGCAGGCCCTCGCGATCGCCTCGCTGCGGCGGCAGATCGAGGCGGTGCAGGCGATCGTCGCCGAAGACCGCAGAAATCTTGCCCTGGTACGGGAGGCGCGCGCGGCCGGACGCGCCAACCGCAGCGATGAACTCGCGGCGCAAACACAACTGGCGGAGGACCGCGCCGCGCTGCCGCCGCTGCGCGCGCAATGCAGCACGGCGCAGGATGCGCTCGCCGTCCTGGTGGGCAGGGCGCCCACGGCATGGGCGCCGCCGCGCTTCGATCTCGACGGGTTCACGCTGCCGGCCCGGCTGCCCGTGAGCCTGCCCTCGACCTTGGTGCGGCAGCGTCCGGACATCCAGGCGGCGCAGGCGCAACTGCATGCGCGCAGCGCCGCCATCGGCATCGCCACCGCGCAGATGTATCCGAGTTTCCCGATTTCGGCGTCGATCGGCACCGCGGCGCTGGCGGCGACGACCCTGGGCACGTCGCGCAGCATCTTCTGGACCTTGGCCGGCGGTCTGACCGTGCCGATCTTCCACGGCGGCGCGCTCCAGGCGCAACGCCGCGCAGCGGTGGACGCCTTCCACGCTTCGCTGGCGGTGTATCGCCAGACCGTGCTGGCGGCGTTCGGACAGGTCGCCGACACCCTGCACGCGCTCGACGACGACGCCGCCTTCGCCGCCGCCGAACGGCGCGCGCTCGACGCCGCCAAGGCGGCGGCGGACCTGCAGCGCATCCGTTATGCGGCCGGCCGCGGCCGCGTGCTCGATCTGATCGAGGCGGAGCGCGCCGCACAGCGGGCGCGGATCGGCTACACCAATGCGCAGGCGCAGCGCGACCTCGACACCGCGAGGCTCTTCGTGGCCATGGGCGGAGGGTGGCAGGACTCCACCTTCGGCGCGTCCTTGTGCCCCGATTGCGGCCGGCGGCTGCGTGCCGGTCTCGCGGCGCCGCAACCCAGTAGAGGATCAAAATGATCGCAAGACGTCGGTTGGCCGCGGCCGTGGTGATCGCGGCAGCGCTGGGAACGGGTAGCTGGCTGCTTTACCGGCACCTTCATGCTGCGCCGGAAGGCAGCACGATGGTGTTCTACGGCGACGTCGACATCCGCGAGGTCCGGCCGGCATTCAACGACAGCGGCGCGGTCACGGCGATGCAGGTCGTCGAGGGCTCGGTGGTGAAAAAAGGCGAGCTGCTCGCCACGCTCGACGACACGCGGTATGCGGCGCGCCTGGCGCAGGCGCGGGCGCAGGCAGACAGCCTGAAGGCGACGCTCAGGAAGCTCCTCGACGGCTCGCGCCCGGAGGAGATCGTCCAGGCCCGGGCGACGATGACGGCGCTGCGCGCGATCTATGAAAAGAACAAGGTCGTCTATGCCCGGACCTTGCGCCTGCTCCCGCATGGGATCGCATCGGTCGAGGACCGCGACAACGCGCGCGCACAGCTCGATTCATCGCGCAACGACTTCGAGGCGGCCCGGCAGGCGTACATCCTGGCGCTCAAAGGACCCCGCGTCGAGGACATCGATGCCGCGCGCACCGCCTATCGGGCCGCCGCCGCGAACGTGGCACTGGCCGAGCGCGAATATGCCGACACGCGGCTCTACGCGCCCGCCGACGGCGTGGTCGAGGACCGCATCCTCGAAGCGGGCGACATGGCGTCCCCGGCCACCCCGGTGTACACCATCGCACTGACCCAGCCGCTGTGGATCCGGGCCTACGTGCCCGAAGACCAGCTCGGCAAGGTTCGCCTCGGCATGGCCGCGACCGTCACGACCGACAGCTATCCGGGCCACAGCTACCGCGGCTGGATCGGCTATCTCTCGCCGACCTCGGAATTCACGCCCAAGACGGTGGAGACGCCGGAACTGCGCACGGCGCTCGTCTACCAGCTCCGCGTCTACGTATGCAACACGCGCGACGAATTGCGCCTGGGCATGCCGGCGACCGTCCACGTCGACTTGAACCAGGCACCCACCGCGCCCGGATGCGGGCCTGCCGATGCAAGCCGCCCCTGACACCGACTGGGCACTGCAGCTTGCGGACGTCCGTCGCAGCTTCCGCTCCGGCAAGCGCGTGGTCCACGCGGTCGACGGCGTCACCGCCGACATTCCGCGCGGCGCGGTCACGGGGCTGATCGGCCCCGACGGTGCCGGCAAGACCACCTTGATGCGGCTCGTCGCCGGGCTGCTGCGCGCCGATGCCGGCCAGGTCACGGTGCTCGGCATCGATGTCGAGAAGGATGCGCTCGCCGTGCAGTCCCGCCTGGGATACATGCCCCAGCGCTTCGGTCTCTACGAGGACCTCACGGTCCAGGAAAACCTCGATCTCTACGCCGATCTCCAGGGCGTACCCAAGGCGGCGCGCAAGGAGCGCTACGCGGCGCTGCTGCCGATGACGGGGCTCGGTCCGTTCACCGCACGGACCGCCGGGCATCTTTCGGGCGGCATGAAGCAGAAGCTCGGGCTGGCCTGCACGCTCGTCCAGCCGCCCGAACTGCTGCTGCTCGACGAACCGACGGTCGGCGTCGACCCGGTGTCGCGGCGGGAACTCTGGCAGATCATCGATCGCCTGACCGCAGAATCGCACACGACGGTCCTCTTCAGCACCGCGTATCTCGATGAAGCCGAACGGTGCCAGCGGGTGTTGCTGATGCACGAAGGTCGCCTGCTGGGCAGCGGCCCGCCGTCGTCGTTCACGGCGGAAATGGCCGGACGCAGCTACTTCGCCTCGGCCGCGCTGGCGCGCCGGCCCCTGCAGGCGCGGCTTGCGCAGGCGCCCGGCATCCTCGACGCCGTGATCCAGGGCAGCCGGGTGCGGGTGGTCACCGCCGGGGCAGAACCGCCCGACGCCGCGCATCTCGCCGGCATCGGCGACCTGTCGCTCGTGCCAACCGCCCCCCGCTTCGAAGACAGTTTCGTCGCGCGGCTGCGCGCGCAGGAGCATGCGTCGGCGGCGGCGGGGCGCACCGCGGCTCCCGAACCATCGACGAGCGCGGCCGGCGGTGCCGGCGACGCCGCCGCAGCGGGCGGGCCGGCGGTGATCCACGTCGAACACCTCACGCGACGGTTCGGCGCCTTCGTCGCCGTCGACGACGTATCGTTCCAGGTCGCCCGAGGCGAAATCTTCGGACTCCTGGGCGCCAACGGCGCCGGCAAGACCACCACCTTCCGCATGTTGTGCGGCCTGCTTCCGCCTTCAGAGGGCACGCTGCGCGTCGCAGGGTTCGATCTGCGCCACTCGGCCGCCACGGCGCGCGCGCGGATCGGATACATGGCGCAGAAATTCTCGCTCTACGCCGATCTGTCGGTTGGGCAGAACCTGCGGTTCTTCAGCAGCGCCTACCGTCTCATCGGCGCGCGGCAGCGGACCCGGATCGACTGGGCGCTCGACGAATTCGAGTTGCGGCCCATGATCGACGCCACCGCCCGCGACCTGCCCCTGGGCTACAAGCAGCGGCTGGCGCTGGCCTGCGCGCTGATGCACGAGCCCGATATCCTGTTCCTCGACGAGCCGACATCGGGCGTCGACCCGCTGGCGCGGCGGGAGTTCTGGCGGCGCATCAACGCCCTCGCGGAATCGGGCGTGACCGTGCTGGTGACCACCCATTTCATGGAAGAGGCGGAGTATTGCGACCGACTGGTGATCATGGCCACCGGCCGCGTGCTCACGGAAGGCACGCCGGACGCGATCAAGGCCGCCGCGCGCCGCGCGGACCGCCCCGATCCGACCATGGAAGACGCCTTCATTTCCGTCATCGAGGCGGCCGACGCGCCGGTGGCGGCATGAGCCCGTCGGCCGCCCGCCTGCTCGCGCTGGTACGCAAGGAATTCATCCAGATCTGGCGCGATCCCTCCTCGCTGGCGATCGCGTTCGTCCTGCCGGCCGTGCTGCTGCTGATCTTCGGCTACGGCGTCTCCCTCGACGCCCGCAACGTCCCGGTGGGACTGGTGGCCGACGCCCCCGACGCAACCACCGCCAGCTTCACCGCGGCGTTCGCGCATTCGCCCTATTTCCTGCCGCGGAAATACGCGGGCATCCACGATGCCGAACGCGCAATGGCCCGGCACGAGGTCAACGGCATCGTCTGGCTGCGGTCCGACTTCACACGGCGCGCCGATTCCTACGGCGCCGCGCCGATCGGCGTCATCGTCAACGGCGTCGACGCCAACACCGCGCGGATCGTCGAAGGGTACGTGCAGCAGGTCTGGTCGACCTGGCTCGCGGCCCGCGCGCAGGACGCCGGAAAGCCCCTGGAACTGCCGCTCGCCGTGCAACCCGAGGTGCGGTTCAACCCGGCGGTGCGCAGCCGGGACTATCTGGTGCCCGGCCTGATCGCGATGATCATGACGCTCACCGGCGCACTGCTGACCGCGCTAGTCATCGCGCGCGAGTGGGAGCGCGGCACGATGGAGGCGCTGATGGTCACCCGCGTGCGCATGCGGGAGATCGTGCTGGCCAAGCTGATTCCGTATTTCGTGCTGGGCATGGGGGGCATGGCTGCATCGGTCGCGATGGCGGTGTTCCTGTTCCGGGTGCCGCTGCACGGATCGATACTCGTGCTCACCGCGACGTCGGCGCTGTTCATGCTCGCCGCTCTGGGCATGGGGCTGCTGATCTCCAGCTTCGCCCGCAACCAGTTCGTCGCCGGGCAGATCGCCATCATCACGGCGTTCCTGCCGGCGTTCATCCTTTCGGGGTTCGTCTTCGACATCGACAGCATGCCGCAGCCGATCCGGATCCTGACGCACATCGTCGCCGCGCGCTATTTCGTCGCGATCCTGCAATCGATCTTCCTGGCGGGCGACGTCCGCTCGGTGATCGTTCCCAACGCGATCGCGCTGGCGGCCATGGCGGCCATCTTCCTGACGCTGGTGCGCGCAAGCGCCCGCAAGCGTCTCGACTGACCACCATGTGGCGCCAGATTCTCGCACTGATCCGGAAGGAGCTGCTCGCGGTGCTGCGCGACGCGCGCAGCCGCACGGTGCTGATCGGCCCGCCTCTGGTGCAGCTCCTGGTGTTCGGCTACGCCGCGAGCTTCGACATCAATCATGTACCGATCGCCGTGTTCAATCAGGACCACAGCCAGCCGTCGCGCGACCTGATCGCCCGGTTCGCCGGGTCGCCGACGTTCTCGGTCGAAGCAACCATCCGGAGCGACGAGCCGATCAACCGCCTCATCGACGAACGCCGCGTACAGATGGTCCTGGTGATCGATTCGAACTTCACACGTGACCTGCTGGTCCACCGGCCCGCACGCATGCAGATGATCGTCGACGGCCGCAACTCGAACACGGCGCTCCTGATCGAGAGCTACGCCAACACGATCCTCAACGACTTCGCGCTCGCATGGTCCGCCGACCATGGCGGGCCGCCGATGCCCGCGGTGCTCGACATCCGCACCCGCTACAACCCGACGCTCACCTCGCGCTGGTTCATCGTGCCGGGCATCGTCGCGCTGCTCACCATGGTGGTGACCCTGCTCGTGGTCGGCCTGTCGGTGGCGCGCGAGCGCGAGATGGGGACCTTCGACCAGCTCCTCGTCACGCCGCTGCGGCAGATCGACATCCTGCTCGGAAAGGGCCTGCCCGGCATGCTCATCGGGACGATCGAGGCGACCATCATCATCACGGCGGCGGTGTTCTGGTTCCATGTGCCGCTGCGCGGCAGCCTGCTGCCGCTTTACTTCGGGATGCTGCTGTTCGTGCTCGCGGTCACCGGCATCGGGCTGGCGATTTCCGCGCTCGCGGCAACCCAGCAGCAGGCCCTGCTCGGCGCGTTCCTCTTCATCGTTCCCTCGGTGATCCTCTCGGGATTCGCGACGCCCATCGCCAACATGCCGATGTGGATCCAGCACCTCACCTTGGTCAACCCCATGCGCTATTTCCTGATCATCGTGCGCAGCGTCTTTCTCGAAGGAGCGGGGTTCGCCGATCTCGCTCCGCAGTTCTGGCCGATGGCCGCGATCGGCGTCGTCACCCTGTCGATGGCTGGCTGGCTGTTTCGCAAGCGGGTGGTCTGACCGCTGCGGACGGCGCCGGCGATCCAATGCGGGCCCTCCCGCGCCGCCGCGGAACTCCCCCGGGCGCCAGCAGTCTGAATGATTACCGCCCCCATCGCGGCGCATGCGACGAGCATGACGCCGGGAAGCGGGGAGACTGGCTCCCTGCGTGGAGCAGCGGGGCCGGCGCCTGACGGTGCCAAGCGCGGCGAGTCCGTCGGGCGTGGGGTCGTGTGTGCTCGCCGCGATGCGGAAGGGAGGCCCCAAATGCGCAACGTACTGAAAATTTCCCTCTTGGCCGCCGCAGCGCTGCTCGCCTCGGGTGTCCAGGCCAAGACGATGGCCATGCCCACCGACCAGCAGATCACGGCCACCGTCCAGCAGCAGATCGACAACGATCCGGCGTTTGCCGCCGATCCGATCCACGTGACGACGGATCATGGCGTGGTCACGCTGAGCGGCATCGTCGACGCGCGGTATGAACGCCACATCGCGAAGAAACTCGCCTGCCGGGTGGTCGGCGTCAAGGCCGTCGATGCGGATCTCGGAGTCGTGAACAACTGATCGGCCCCGCGGGCGGCCCGAGGCCGCCCGTACGCGCCGGCCCGGGAAGATCGGGCACCCCCATCTCCGACGCCGGACAGTCCGTTGAAAAACGACAGCTACGGTGCGTTCTTGTACAACATGTACAACGCCACCGTGACCACCACGCCGGCGAAGATCCAGTTCAAGGTGCCCTTGCCGTTGCGCCCGAGCCGGGTGGCGGCGCGGGTGCCGATCCAGCCGCCGACGATGCCGCCGGCGATGAACTGCAGGGCCACCCGCCAGTCGAGCATTCCCGAGCGGGCATAGTTCAGCGCCGTGGTCAGGCCGAACGTGCCCACCGAGATCAGCGAGGTCCCCACCGCGCTGACCATGGGCATTCCCGTCGGCAGCGCCAGGCCGGGGACGATCAGAAACCCGCCCCCGATGCCGAAGAATCCGGAGAACGCGCCGGCCAGGGCCGCCGAGCCGGCGAGGCGGGCGGCGCACAGGCCCTCGCTGCACTGCGCCTTCGCCTTCTCCAGCATCGCGGCCATGGCGCGCTGACGCACCATCAGGACCGCGATCCCGAGCATCAACAGCGCGAACAGGAACAGCAGGCGCCGGCCATCGACGGCCTTGCCGATGCTCGAGCCGACAAAGGCCATCGCCGCGCCGACTACCGCGAACAGGATGCCCTGTCGCCATCGTACGTTGCCGGCCCGTGCATGCAGCGCCAAGTTGGCATAGGCGTTCATCGAGACGGCGAACGCGGTGGTGCCGATCACCACATGCGGATCGGGGTATCCGACGAGATACAACAGGAGCGGCACGGCGAGGATGGATCCGCCCCCGCCGATGATGCCGAGGGTGAAGCCGACCGCGCTGCCGGAGAGCACGGTCAGCACATGCTGCGCGGCGGTGAGCGTGACGCCGGCGGCGTGGGGAAGATGGGCGACGAAATCCATGGCGGCAGCAGGATAGCCGGTTGAACTGCATCGCGCCGTCGACCAGCGGAAAAATTGACCGATTTCATGCATTCGCATACGCTCTGGCTGTGATCTCGCTTGCCGCCCCCACCCCCCGCAACCTTCGTTGCGCCCTGCCGCTGGCCCGACTAGCGCTGGGCCGGGGTCTGCCTGCGCGCCACGACGTCTCCGCGACGTTCTGATCTCCCCCTGACCCCGGCCACGCAAGGACGCTCCGACCCATCGGAGCGCCGCAGGGGTGCGCGCAATCCAGGCGGTCCCGGGTTCGGCCCCGGGGTTCGGCCTGACTCCTGCGCGGCGATCACGCCGCGCGCAGCGCGTTGTCCCCAGGGGGAAGCAAGATGATCCCGAATCCCGAAACGAAGTACCGGCCGTTCCCGCCGGTTTCCCTGCCCGACCGGCAATGGCCGGCACGCACCCTCCGCCAGGCGCCGATCTGGCTTTCCACCGATCTGCGCGACGGCAACCAGGCGCTGTTCGAGCCGATGAGCCGGCCGCGCAAACTGCGCTTCTTCGATGCGCTCGTCCGGATCGGGTTGCGGGAAATCGAGGTCGGATTCCCGTCCGCCTCGCAGACCGATTTCGACGTCGTCCGCGCCCTGATCGAAGGGGACCGGATTCCCGACGGCGTCACGCCGATGGTCCTGACCCCGATGCGGGAAGACCTGATCGACCGCACGGTCACCTCCCTGCACGGCGCGCGCCGTGCCATCGTGCACGTCTACAACGCCACCGCGCCGGCATGGCGGCGCATCGTCTTCGGCATGACGGTGCCGGAAATGCTGCGTTTCATCGAATCGCAGGTCACCCATGTCCGGCGCGCAACCGAGCGCTTTCCGGAGACCGAATGGATCCTGCAGTACTCGCCGGAGACCTTCAGCGCCACCGAACCCGAGGTTGCGCTGGCCGCCTGTCACGCCGCCATGCGCGCCTGGGGAGTCGGTGCCGGACGGCGGATGATCGTCAACCTGCCGACCACCGTCGAGGTCGCCTCCCCCAACGGGTTCGCGGATCAGATCGAATGGATGGACCGCAATCTCGATGCGCGCGAGCACGTCGTCCTGTCGGTGCACACCCACAACGATCGTGGCACGGGGGTCGCCTGCGCGGAATTGGCGATGCTGGCCGGCGCGCAGCGGGTGGAAGGATGCCTGTTCGGCAACGGCGAGCGCAGCGGCAACGCCGATCTCATCACCCTGGCCTTGAACCTCTACACCCAAGGCATCGCGCCCGGGCTGGATTTCTCGGATCTTCCCGCGATCGCGCGCTGCTACGAGGAGTGCACCGGCATGACGATTCCGCCGCGCCACCCGTATGCCGGCGACCTGGTCTACACCGCATTTTCGGGGTCACACCAGGACGCGATCAAGAAGGGCTTCGCCGCGCAGGACCCACGCGGCTTCTGGGAGGTTCCGTATCTGCCGATCGACCCGGCGGATCTGGGACGCAGCTACGATGGCGTCGTGCGCATCAACAGCCAGTCCGGCAAGGGCGGCGTGTCCTACCTGCTCGAGCGCGACCATGGCGTGGTGCTGCCGCGCGCGATGCAGGCGGAATTCCACGCCATCGTGCAGCGGCACGCCGACGCCACCGCGGCCGAGATCGGCTCGGAGACGCTGCGGCAACTCTTTGAAGGCTACCGATCGGGAAAGGAGCAATCCGATGTCGACGCATGAGCAGACGGTATTGGCGCAATTCGACGCGCAGGCGCGCGCCTATCTGACCAGCACAGTCCATGCGCAGGGTCCGGATCTCATCCGCGCGCAGGAACTGGCCCGGCATGTGGCGCAGCAGACGGCCCGACAAGCAGCGGCGGCCGCCCTCGACGTGGGCTGCGGCGCCGGGCATCTGAGCTTCGCGATCGCGCCGGACTTTGCCCGGGTCGTGGCGCTCGACCCGGCGCCCAGGATGCTGGCGGTCGTGCGCGATGCGGCGGCGGCGCGGCATCTGCCGCAGATCGAAACCGTGGAAGCTGCGGGCGACCGCCTGCCGTTCGCGGACGAATCCTTCGACCTCGTCTGCTCGCGCAAGAGCGCGCATCATTGGCGCCGGATCGAGGCGGCGTTGCGGGAAATGCGCCGCGTCCTGAAGCCGGGCGGCCATCTGCTGATGATCGACACCGAAGGCGAAGAGGACCCGCTCGCGGATACCCATCTGCAGACGATCGAGCTGCTGCGCGACCGCTCGCACGTGCGCAGCCACGCGCCGCGCCAATGGCAGGCCATGCTGGCGGCGGCGGGCTTCACCGTGACCGCGCACGAGACCTGGCCCCTGCGCCTGGAGTTCGCGTCCTGGGTCGAGCGCATGCGCACGCCGCCCGACGCCGTCGCAATGATCCGCCGCCTGCAGACCGAAGCGCCGGCGGAGGTGCGGCAGGCGCTGGGGTATGAGGAGGACGGCTCGTTTACGATCCGGACCGGACTATATTGGGCATCCCCGGCCCAGGAGTTTCCGTGCATATGACATTCGGAACCGGAGAACTGGCCGCAGGATCGATCGCGGGGCTCATCGGATTCGCGGCGGGCGGGTTTGCGGCATGGCGCGCCGCGACGGCGCAGATCCGCGCCGCCCGGGACGAGTCCGCGCAATGGCGGGAACGGCTGGACCACGCCGGCCGCGAGCGCGCAGCGCTCGAAGGCGAACGCAAGGCCCTGCAGGTCCTGCTCGATGCGGAACGGCGCAGCGCCGCGGAAAAGCTGCAGCTGCTCGCGGACGCGAAGGAAGCCCTGAGCCATCAGTTCAAGGCGCTGGCCAACGACATCCTCGAAGAGAAGTCGACCCGGTTCACCGAACAGAACCGGGTCAACCTTGCCCAATTGCTCGACCCCCTGCGTGCACGGATCGGCGAGTTCCAGTCCAAGGTCGAGGAGGTCTACGTCCAGGAAGGCAAGGACCGCAGTGCGCTCGCCGAACAGCTGCGGCAGCTCGTCGCGCTCAACCAGACGCTGAGCGCCGACGCGAAGAATCTGACGTCCGCCCTCAAGGGCTCGTCGAAGACGCAAGGCGCCTGGGGCGAATACATCCTGGAGCGCGTGCTGGAAGCCTCGGGGCTGCGCAAAGGCTTCGAATACGCGGCGCAGGCGTCCGAAGTGGCGGCGGACGGACGGCGCCTGCAGCCCGACGTAGTGATCGAACTGCCCGGCGGCCGCAAGCTCGTGGTCGACGCGAAGGTTTCCCTGGTGGCGTACGACCGCTACGCCGCCGCCGAAACCGAATCCGAGCGCAAGGCGGCGATCGCCGAGCACCTCGATTCCGTGCGTGGCCACCTGCGCAGCCTCGCGGCGAAGGACTACCAGTTGCTCTACGGCGCCGACGGCATCGATTTCGTGCTGATGTTCGTTCCGATCGAACCCGCCTTCCTGCTCGCCGTGGACGCCGACACGGAACTCTTCCTGGACGCATGGCAGCGCAACGTGCTGCTGGTGAGCCCGTCCACCCTCCTCTTCGTCGTGCGGACGGTCGCGCATCTGTGGCGGCAGGAACAGCAGAACCGCAACGCGCAGGAAATCGCCCGCCGCGGCGCGGAGCTCTACGACAAGCTGGCGGGATTCGTGGACGACCTGCGCCTCGTCGGCGACCGCCTCGCCGCCGCGCAGAACGCCTACGCGAGCGCGGAGCGGAAACTCGTGTCCGGCCGCGGCAACGCGATCCGACAGGCGGAAATGCTGCGCGACCTCGGCGTCAAGCCGACCAAGCGGATCGCACCGCAAGCCGTCGACACGGCGCTGGCGAATGGAGCCTCACCCGCCGGCGAGGCGTGAGCATGCGAGAGGCGGGCGGCTTGCGGGCGGACCCTTTCCGGATTTTGGGGTTCGGGGCGTGGGGGTCCGGGTTACGCCCGGCGCCGACTCTCGCACCGTCCCTGGACCGGATTTTCACGCCGCGAGGGGGACTTTCAGCCTCTATCGCGAATCGCCGACCGCGTTCCGCCAAGACCGCCGGTTTCCAAAAACCTCGGAGCGGCTCACGGTTGACTCATAGCGCTGGATGAAAACGTGTCTGCGCGCCTCGGGCTGATCGGACGCTCCGGCATCCGTTGGACATATTGACATCACAGGCCAACCGTTGGTAGGATCTCCAACGTGAAGGCGACGCCGATTATCGATACGCGCATCATCTACTCCGCGACGGCCTTTGCTGAACTCGTTTTATGGCGCGTACCCAGGAGGGTTCAGGGATCGGGGCACGAGTTCAAGTACCGCTTGGCATACGTCGTCCACGATACTTGCGTAGTCCGGTACGACAATGAAGCAACGAATGGCGACCATCGACATTTCGGTCGCAGGGAAAGGCCCTACGTTTTTACTACCCCGGAAAATCTCCTCGCAGATTTTCAGGAAGACATTGCGAGGTGGAACCGTGAAAACCGTAGTCCTTGACGTACGTTCCCCGCAAGAGGCGATGGCCGATTTTGCTCGCGCATGGAAGACTGGCAAAGCGGAAAGGGCGGCTCGAATCTCCTTTGCAAGTCCGGAACTGCTATGGGATGTTTTGACTGCAAAGCGGTGGGATTTGTTGAAGGCTCTCTGCGGGATCGGGCCGGTATCGATCCGCGAAGCGGCACGACGAGTACATAGGGACGTAAAGGCGGTCCACGGAGATGTCACTGCGTTACTAAACGCCGGCGTACTTCAACGCACCGATACGGGACAAATTATTTTTCCATACGAAACCGTAAAGGTTGAGTTTCTCTTGAAAGCGGCGTAGGCAGTACGCTTCGCCGCGAGAAGAGCGGATGCCGAAATCCGCTACCGAATGCTTCATTGATTTCCACCTCCTGGAAACCGACGCTCACCTCGAAACGTCAACCGCCTCGGATCGACTCAAGCGTCAGGATCTCCGGAAAGCTGGGTGATTCGTTCCGCGGCAAATAGTCGCGGATTTACGCAGGCATCCACGTCGGAGTGCCTCGCGGCGCAAGGTCGACCGCGAGGCCCGGCTCACGATCAGCGAAGAGCTTGGCCGCGCGCGCGAGCAGATCACGGCGGTGTATTTGGGTCGATGGCCGCCAGCTTGGCTCATACGACGCCCAGGATCCAGCCCTCAACACCGGCCACGGTGCGCTCGGGCGGCGTCAGGTTCGGCTGCAAGTACCGCGCAAGTTGCCTGGACCGGTCGGCTTCACTGAGCCACGACGCCACCGTGAAGGCGTCGTGCTGGTCGGGCGTGCGGTCATCCGTGGGGAATGCGTGCCTCCAAAGCGACGGGTAGGCCTCAACCAGGGCGGACTTTCCCGCGGGGATCGCCCAACCGTCGAATGGCCAGAAGTGCAGGCGGCCGCCGAGTTGATTGCGCAGGTACAGCAGCCAGGGTATGCCGGCATGGGTCGACTTGGCTACCGAGCCCTGGACGTCGAAGTGGAACACGGACTTGGCCGAGCCGGCGCGTTGTTCGGTCATCCGGCGCCAGCGGGTGTTACCGGTCCGCGCAGCGCCGTTGCCGGCCGAGCCGTCGCGAATGAAGTCGACATAGGTGTGCTCGGCGTCCGTGGGCCAGTGCCGCTGAAAGTCCTCCAGGAATGTGGACCAGTCGGGCGGCACCCGATGCACCTCGAAGTAGCGCAGCGGAAAGGAGAATCCGTGGTCGATGCCGACGATCGTCGGGATTTCTTCCGCGAGCCGCTCGGCCAACCAGTGCGCAATGCCGCGTCGCGTCCAGTACTTGCGGGGGCTGGGCGGCGGTGCAACCTCCTTGGCCTCGGATTCGCCGACGGCGCAGTAGACGCGCAGCCCCTTGAGACTGGACTCTGGCGTCTCGGCCCCGGAATAGTCGACGCCGATGTAGCGGCAAAACGCAGCCATCGAGAACGGCAGCCGTCTCAGGACACCTCGGCCAGCAGGCTCTCGTAGGGGATCTTCAGGCCTTCGTGCAGTCGCTTGACCATCCGCAGGCTGAGCGGCCGCTTGCGGTTCAGCACCTCGGACACCCGTCCGCTCGGACCAATGAAAGGCTCAAGATCGCGATGCGTCAGTCCCTCTTGTTCCATGCGGAACTTGATTGCCTCCACCGGGTCCGCGGGCCCGAAGCCATAGTGCTTGTTCTCGTAGGCTTCTACCAAGGCCACCAGGACGTCGCGCTCATCGGCCTGGGCCGTGCCTTCCTCGGCCTGGAAAATCTTCTCCATGCGGTGGAACACATTCTTCAGGTCGTCGTCGTTTCGGATCGGCTTAATAGTCATTCACGCTCTCCACGTCGATGCGGTCGTACTGCGCATGCGTCCCGACGAACTTCACCCAGACGATCCCTGCCTGATACTGCACTTCGACCACCAGCCGGTACTGGTACTTGTTGCCGCCCACGTTGAACACCATGCGGTTGTTACCGCAGATGCTCGCGCTGGCGTACTGATCCTTGATGTCCTGCGGCCGGCGCCACTTCGCCTTGAGGGCCTCTTCGTACCAGCTGTGCAGCGGGCCTCGCGCATCGGCACAGCCGGGGCGCTCCCAGAAGTTCTTCAGGCTGCTCTTGGCGATGACCCTCATCATCGGGAAGAATCTCCCATTTTGGGAGATCGGTCAACGGATGGTTTTCTCCAACGAGAGCCTGGAGCCGGGTGTCCGTGCCCGGCATCTGGTGGTTGACACCGACATCCCTCTGCCGGCAGCGCAGGAGCTTCTTGCCCACTCCTCCGCCAGCACCACCGCCGCGTACGCGAAGACGGATCTATCCCGGCTGCGAGAGTTTGTCGAGGAGGCATTCGCGCAGCAAACCGGCACTCTTCGCTGACGATCGGCAACCGCCCCGCAAATTGGCCCGCCGCACTGCGGACTCACGCCAGATCACGCTGTCGACCCGGTGCGGAATTCCGCGAAGGTCGGCTTTCCGGTAGTTCAATTCGAAATTACGCTGGCGTCGTTTCGCGCGGCGACACTTTGCGCGCAATATCCTTGCGAGTAGGGAGCGTCTTGAGGTCGTAGTCCGCCTGCATTGCCAACCACGAAGCAGCATCGCCACCAAAGTAACGCGCCAACCGCTCCGCGGTATCTGCGCTCACCCCGCGGCGCTCCTTCACGATTTCATGGACACGGGTGGCGGGAACGCCAAGAGCCATCGCAAGGGCATTGACGCTCAACCCGATGGGAGCAAGGAATTCCTCGCGGAGAATTTCCCCCGGGTGCACCGGTCGCATGCGATTAACCGATCGTTCCATTGTCATCACCCATCAGTGATAGTCCACAATCTCCACGCCACCGGGTCCTGCCTCCGTCCAGACAAAGCAGACTCGCCACTGGTCATTGATGCGGATGCTCCATTGCCCGGCGCGATCACCCTTGAGCGCCTCCAATCGATTTCCCGGTGGTGATCGCAAAAAATCCAACGTCTTTGCTGCATCCAGCATCGTCAGCTTCCGGGTCGCGACCATTTCAATGGCGCGAAATCGCTTCGGGCGACCGCCCTCGAACATGAGCTGCGTGTCCCGACAGCGGAAGGATTGGATCACGTGGGGAGCATATTACGGCACACGTAATACGTCAAGCGGTGTATTCGCTACCCGGCAGGGCGGGCCGAAAATGGAGCGAAATCGCTGCCGCAGTTCGCACGACTGTCCGCACCTGTTGTCTCCCGCGTTAATTCGCAATCCGCGATTCTCTGGATGCCGGATTGCGTCCCCGGTGAGCGGTGGACTGCGGTGGTTGAGAGCGGGTCGCTGGCGGGGGTGAGGGGTTTCTGAAGGGTATTTCTCGAGCGGCGGGGGGAGCGGGGGGCGGCAGGCCCCCCGCTTCTCCTGATTGATGTTGATCGCTGTGCCGCGGTTGCCATTTGGCAACGGACGTTTTGGACCGTGACGGCGATCGGCGGTAGGCTTGCGCGATCACATGGAATGGGGTGGCCCGGCGGGGTACACGGCCCCGCCGGGCCGGTGCTGGTGCTGCTTCGATTCGCGTCGGGGCTGACCAGCGAGGAGTACGTTACCCGACAGGGGTGGCGGCAGGCAAGTCTCGAGAGGTGTCCGCTGCACCCGAAGGGCGGCTGCGGACTGCACCGAAACGGCACCTATGCACGCGTCACCCCTGTCGGGACACGGATCGCCCGCTGGTACTGCCCGCAGGGACACTGCACGTTCGCCTTGCTGCCCGATTGCCTGGCGGCGAGGTTTCCGGGCGCGCTGGCCGACATCGAGCGGGTCGTGGCCGCCGTCGAGCGATCCCCAAGCCTTGCGCAGGCCGCGGCGCTGCTGCGGCCCGACGACATCAGCCTACCCAGCGCGCTGCGCTGGCTGAGGCGACGGCTGCGGCCGGCGCGCATGGCATTCCAATGCTGGATCACGCTGTGGCCCGAGCGGCTGCGGGGCTGTCTGCCGCGAGTCGAGCCGTTGCGGGCGCATTTGGGGTGCGCCTGCGTGCTGGTGCACGGCCGCGCCCTTGCCGCCGAGTACCTGCACGAGTTGCCCCGGTTCGTCGGGTTTGCGCCACCGGCTGCTCGTGCCGGTGGACGCAAACGGCTCGACCAACAACACATGGGGGCTGATCCGCCGGCTCAGGCGCCGTAGTGTCGCGGCTCCCATCTTGCTCAAGGAGCCGATCCGATGTCCGAGCCCGATCCCGGCCGGGCCGTGGCGCTGTTTCGCTACGGCCTGATCGCCGACCTCATCCACCGTCCGCCCGCCATGCCGGGCCTGTACGCGCTGCTCGCCCGCAAGGCCGAACAGTCCTACGTCATCCCGGGAACCACGCGCACCCGGGTGGCGACCGAGACCTTGCGCGACTGGTTGCAGTCGTACCGGCGCGGCGGCTTCGACGCGCTGGTGCCCAAGCCGCGATCCGACCGCGGCCAATCCCGTGCGCTGCCCCAGGCCGTGGCCGACGCGCTGCTCAGCCTCAAGGACGAGCAGCCCGGGCTGTCGATCCCGCTGCTCATCGACACCCTGCGCAAGCAAGGCGCGATCGGACCCGAGCAGGACGTGCCCAGGACCACCGTGCACCGCCTGCTCAGCCGTGCCGGCCTGATGCACAAGGGCGCCGAGCAACCCACCGACCAGGATCGCCGGCGCTTCGCATACGCGCAGCCCGGTCAGCTGTGGATGAGCGACGTCATGCACGGCCCGACGGTGAGCGTCGGCGCAAGCCGCCGCAAGACCTACCTGATCGCGTTCATCGACGATGCCACCCGCGTCGTGCCGTACTGCGCCTTCGCCCTGTCGGAGAACACGGCCGCGTTCCTGCCCGTGTTCAAGCAGGCCCTGATGCGCCGCTCGATCCCCCAGCGCCTGTTCGTCGATAACGGCGCCAACTACCGCTCGCAGCACCTCGCGCTCGTCTGCGCCAAGCTGGGCGTTGCGCTGATCCACGCCCGCCCTTACCAGCCTGCGGGCAAGGGCAAGCAGGAACGCTGGTTCCGTACCGTACGCTCCCAACTGCTCTCGCGCCTCAGCGCCGAGGACACCGCCAGTCTCGATGCGCTCAACCGCCGTCTGTGGGCCTGGGTCGAGGGCGAGTATCACCGCACCCCGCACCGCGGACTCGATGGACAGACTCCGCTCGAGCGCTGGGCCCAGTGCGCCGAGCACCTGCGCGCACCCGACCCGCGCCTCGATCTCGATGACCTGTTCCTCTTCGAGGCCAAGCGGCGCGTGCACCGCGATCGCACGGTCAGCCTCAACGGCACCGTCTTCGAGGTCGATGCCTCGCTCGTCAACGAGACCGTCACCCTGCGCTTCGACCCGGCCGCCCCCGCCGGCCGCGGCATCGAGGTCTGGCACAACAGCGTCTTCATCCACCGCGCCAAGCCGGTCGATGCCTACGCCAACTGCTTCGTGCGCCGCAATCGGCCTTCCCGCACTCTGGAGGCCCAGGCCCAGCCCGGATCGCAGCCCACCCCCGGCCTGGCGCTGCGCAGGCTGCTGACCGATAAACCCGATGAGGAGTCGCGCTGATGTATCTGGCCCACTTCGGCTTCACCCACTATCCCTTCGAGCGCGCGCTCGCCCCCGACGAGCTCTTCGGCGCCGTGGCGCTGCGCGAGGCCCAGGCACGGCTGCAGCACCTCGTCGAGCTGCGCGGCATCGGCCTGATCACCGGCGAAGTCGGCAGCGGCAAGACCACCGCCTGCCGGCACCTCGCCTCGGCCCTGCACCCAGGGCTCTATCGCCTGTTCTACGTCACGCTCTCGACCGGCAACGTGCTCGACATGTACAAGTCGATCGCCTGGCAGCTCGGCCTGCCCATCGAGCGCAACCGTGCCTGCGCCTACCGCGCGATCCAGGCCGAGGTCCTGCGCATGACCTCCGAAGCGCGCCAGCACCCCGTCCTGGTGATCGACGAGGCGCAGCACCTGCGCAACGACGTGCTCGAAGACCTGCGCCTGCTGACCAACTACGCGATGGATTCCGAGCGCCGCTTGACGCTGCTGTTCGTCGGTCTGACCGAGCTGCGTCGCCGCCTCTCGATGGCGGTGCACGAATCGCTCGAGCAGCGCATCGTCGTGCGCTACCACCTCAACGGCTTCTCCCGTGAAGAGCTCCCCGCCTACCTGACCCACCGCCTGCAACTCGCCGGCAGCACACTGCCGCTGTTCGACCCCGCCGCCACCGAGGCCCTCTACCAAGCCTCCCAGGGACTGCCGCGCCGCGTCAACCGCGCCGCCCACTACGCCCTGTCCGCCGCCGCCCTGGCTAAATCCCAGCAGGTCAGCACCGAGCACGTCCAAACCGCTCTCGAGGAGTTCCGGCCATGAACGCCTACGACTCCGATCCCTGGCCCTCGTTCCTCTGCGACTCCGACGACGACGACATCAACGACGCCGACGCCGCTCGCCTCGTGGACCTCATCTACGCCCTCGGCGACTTCGTCGCCACGCACTTCGCCTCTCGCCTCTCCAGACACGCGCGCCGCCAGCGCGACAACTGCCCCATCAACGAGCAAAACCCGGATCCCCGGCAGATGAACCTCTTCCCAGGCTACCTCCTCGATCCGTTCTGAATCCGCCACCACCCCGCAGCGGCAGCGGCGCAACAGCGCCGCCCACTACCGCCCGCCTGCGCAACCCCCGAAATCCACCGTCCGCATCGCCGCCGCCAATCGATCGCCGGCTCCCGCATCGCTCCACCGCTTCCACATTCCGCCACGCGGGCAACCAATCCGGACACCCCGCGTTCAAACCTCGCGAACTATCGCGGAACATCGCTCGCGAAATACCGCGGGCGCTAACAGCACCCCCAACTCCAGGGCCGGGAAGGCGCGCGTCGGCGCATCGTCGGCGGCGGGAGACCGGTCGCTCGTGAGCTGGCGCCGTCGACCCCTTGCAGCCATTCGGTTTCTCAAGGGTTTAACGGCGGGTATCGGAGTGGACCGGTCACTCGGCGGAGCCCCTTAGGGGCAGCGCGTCGGGGTCCTCCGAGGACGCACGAATCGGCTACATTTGACGCTTCAAAGCATATTGAAATGGGAAGGCGGCATGGCGCGAACCATTTATGACAAGCCAACCAGAGCGTTGCTGAAGGACATGCTTTCAGACTGGGGGCTGAAACCCGGTGAGACGTTCGCAGCACAGCGCGCAATTGATTGGTTTGCTCAACACTACCCGAAGCTTAAGCCCGGGAGCATCCACGCGCATTTGGTGCAGGCCTCGACCAATGATCGGAGCCGGCTTCACCACCCATCGACCAACAGCACCGACGATCTTCTGTTCAAGGTTGGTTCGCGAGAATACCGGCGCTATGACCCGGAGACCGATCCGGCCCCGTTTCATCAGGCGACCAAGGTCCAGATCGCGGCCGCTGGCGGTAAGACCGTATCGGTGACCGAAGAGGATGATGATGCTGGTCCCGCGATCGACGCTGCACTGACTGGCTCATCACAGTTCGCTCTCGAGAAAGACCTTCAGCGGTATCTCGCGGACAACTTGCAGCTGATCGAGCCCGGAATGACGCTTTTCCAGGACGAGGAAATCACCGGCTTGGAGTATCCGGCTGGAGGTGGCCGACGAATTGACATTCTTGCAAAAGATCAATCGGGAGGATTTGTCGTCCTGGAACTCAAGGTCGAAAAAGGCTATGACCGTGTCGTTGGCCAACTGCTCCGATATGTCAACTGGGTTCGCAAGGAACTCGCGGAGCCTGGCCAAAGGGTCAGAGGCATCATCGTTTGCAGATCGATGTCCGAAGACCTTGTCCTCGCATGCGCAGGTATTAAGGATTTGGAACTGTTTGAGTATCGATTACAGGTAACGGTTTCGAAGGTACCCTTGCTGGAATTTCCCTGAGTAACTCCACGGACTGCAAGGACGAGGTCGAATTCAAGGTAACTGTCCGGGAATCGACCGCATAGGCAACGGCGGTTGACGCGGGCATCGTTCCGTCTTTTTCGGGAGACGGACGGTGGAGTCGGAATCGGTTGATCTTGGGTGGACCCGCAAGCGTGCGCGGCGCGATGAGGAAACCTGGAATGGGTTGATCGCGGAGCAGCGTGCGTCTGGGCAGACGGTATCGGCGTTTTGCGCGCAACGCGGCGTACCCCGCAGCAGTTTCGGCAAATGGCGCAAGCGCCTGGGTGCGGCGCCGACGAAGGGGAATCGAACCCCGGCGGGCAAGGGGTTCTTGCCATTACCCATCCGCGAGAGCGCACCGCAACCTACGGAATCCGTATCGGTCGAGTTGAACGTCGGTGCGATGCGGATTCGCGTCTCGGGTGCCGCAGCGGGCAGAATCGTCGATTCGATCCTTGCGCGCATTGCGACGCCGGCATGATTCTGTCGCCCGCGGTACAAGCGTTCGTATACCGCGACGTGGTGGATATGCGCCGCGGGGTCGATGGTCTTCTGCGCCTGGTGACGGATGCGTTTTCGCACTCCGCCTTCAGCGGCCATGTGTTCGTCTTTATCGGAAGCCGCCGAGACAAGGTCAAGATGCTGTGGTGGCACAGCACCGGTTTCGTGATGCTCTACAAGCGCCTGGAACGGGGGCGGTTTCCGGCACCGCACATGCTGGCCTCGCGTGGTTTGTCGATGGCTGAACTCATGGCGTTTCTCGAGGGAATCGACCTCTCGCGCGCAAAGCGCATCGCACACGTGAACGCATCGCGCGTCGCGTAGTTTTTCTCGTTGATCGCGGTTGCGCTGTCAACGTGGCGCGGCATGCATCCGTTTTGGATGCATGCACTCGATCGCCGCCCTCGACATCGAATCTCTTCCTCGTGATGTCGATGCGCTGCTCGAAGTGATCGCCGAGCAGCGCAAACAGTTCTCCGCAGTGCTCGAGTCGCTGTGCGCCCAGCTCGCGAAGATGAAGCAGATGACCTTCGGGTCGCGCTCGGAGCGCTTCGCAGGCCAGGCGCTGCTCTTCACCGAGGATCTTCCCATTCCCCCGGCGCCGCCGAAGCTCCCGACGACGACGGTTGCCGCGCACGAGCGCAAGCGTCGCGGACGTCCAGCGCTTCCGGCACACCTGCCGCGGGTCCGCAAGGAATATGACCTCACGGACGATCAGAAGGCCGGATTCGACCGGATCGTGCTCATCGGCGAAGTCGTCAGCTCCACGCTCGACGTCATTCCGCAGAAGGTATTCGTGATCGACCACGCGCGGGCGAAGTATCGCTGCACCAAGGACGGAATTACTTCGATCGTCGTGGCCGATGCGCAACCTTCGCCGCTGCCCAAGAGCAACGCCAGCGCCGGGATGCTCGCGCACGTACTGGTGTCCAAGTACTGCGACGGAATTCCGCTCGCCCGCCAGGAGAAGATCTTCGCCCGGTACGGAGTCGATCTGGCGCGCACGACGCTCGACGACTGGACCCTGGCAAGCACGGAGAAGCTCGCCGTCTTGATGCCCGCGTTCAAGGCGCACGTTCTGGGCGCCCCCGGGATGTTTGCCGACGACACGACACTGAAGCTCGTCGAGGAGGGTCGACGAAGATCGCGCACCGCAAGGCTCTGGGTGTACGTCAGCAGCGGTGCGAGACAAGATCCCCAGGGAAACTGGATCGCCTACCCCAAGGCGGCGTACTTCGAGTTCACCGAAACCCGGGAGGCGATCCACCCAACCCGGTTCCTGAAGGGGTACCGCGGCTTTGTGCAAGCCGACGACTACAACGGTTATCACCCAACCTTTGCCACGGGGTTGGCGAAGCATTGCCTATGCTGGGCGCATGTGCGAAGGCGCTACTTCGAGGTTGCGTCGCAGCCGGGAGCATCGCCTCTGGCCAGCGAGGCCCTGTCGTTCATCCGCGGCATCTATCTCGTCGACTCCGAGTACAAGGACGCCACGCCAGACCAGCGGCTTGCGGCAAGAAAGAAGCACACCGTTGCGCTGCTGGAGAAGTTCTATGCGTGGTTGTGCCACCACCAGCCGAGCCTGTTGCCGCGATCTCCCCTTGGCAAAGCGTTCGCGTACACGCTCTCGAACTGGGCGGCGCTCATGCGCTTCACCACGGACGGCACCGTTTCGCCGGACTCCAACTTGGTCGAGCGAACGATTCGCCCGGTCGCCGTAGGCAGAAAGGCATGGCTCTTCGCAGCATCCGAGCGCGGAGGACACGCCGCAGCGGTTGCCTTCAGCCTCATCGAATCGTGCAAACTTGCGGGTGTGGAACCCTACGCATACCTTCGCGACGTGCTGCAGCGCATCGACGGTCATCGCATCGACCGTCTGCACGAGTTGCTGCCCTTCAACTGGAAGCCCACCGGTGACTGCAACCCCGTTTGATCCCGAGCTCGCCACACTCATCGCCAACCTGCCGCAGGCAAAGACGCTGGACCTCTACCGAATCGAGGTCGCGATCCGCAAACTGCGCAGCGAACCCAGGCGCATCCTCGATGTGCGCAAGCACCTGCATCTCGGAATGACGGTGCAATTCTTCAGCGACTACGACGCCACAACCCATACCGGCAAGATCGTCGCGCTGCGCGACCGGGATCTGACGATCGACGACGCAAATCAGAACACCCGTTGGTCTGGCGTCCCATACGCCGCGATCGATCTCGGCGCGACGGACACCGACACGGTCGAGATCATCGACGCGGATGCTCAACCCAGGCCGGCGCATCGTCGTCCCGCACGAGAAGACTTCAAGATCGGCGATGCCGTCAGCTTCGTCGGCCGCGATCACCACACGCGGTTCGGTCGCGTCGTGCGCCGGAACCAGAAAACCGCATCCCTGGAATGCGACGACGGCCTCTGGCGCGTTGCCTACGCGCTCCTCCAGCACGTCGTCGACCTCTGACCCAATCCCCCCGCGTCGTCAAGGAACGCCGATTCCCGGACAGTTACAATTCAAGCGCACTGTCGACACGTTGCTCGTGGACGTCGATATGGCTGCGTCGGGCGGATCTGTGCTGCGCGTATTGCATTAATGAGGAACTTGGATGGAGAGGCGCGTATGAGAGACGAGACAGCTTCGGGGCGCTGGTGGGAAAATTACCTCGTTCGATACCTGATGCCATCCATCGCAGGCGTCGGAATCGTGTCCTGGTTGATTGCTGCTGGTCCGAAGGGCCTACGCGCCATCCTGTTCTTCGGTGGATCACCTCAGTCGTTAGATGCCCCGACGCTAACCCTGTTGATCCTGTACGGAAATCTCTTCTGTTACATCGCTTCCTACCCTATCTTGTGTTTCCACGCTACTCGCGTGCTCGACTTCGATCAAAGTTTTGCTTGGCGTCCTCGCGCCAACGACAGCTATATCGCTAGTGCGGTCTTCGCAGTTGGGACCATTGCCTCAGCCGTGTTCCTGCCCAGCGACACCTGCGTCTTCGTTTCCGTGATCTTCGTGCTTTGGTATGTCTCTGTCCAGACGGTGCGAATCGTTGATGTGCTGAAGCCTAAGGAATTTGGAAAGACCTTTGGAGGGATGCCGACGACCCCGCTCTACGCCTATCTATACATGCTGTCGAGGCGGCGCGGCTATCGAGACAAGAAGACGCTGACCAAATCTATCGGCAATCAAGAGCCTGCGAGCGGCCAAGGCGCGGGATCAAGCGAACAGAGCGAGGTGCAGCAGACATGGCGACGAGAGGTGGTCGAGAGCTACCGTCATGCGCGGGAGCACGGAAACTCTGCATTTATCTTCGCGCTTGAGCTTGCGCTGGCGGCCGTCAGCTACGGAATCGTCCGCATGCCGTTACTCGATGGAACGAAGGCGCTCGCCGCCCTGGCGGCGCTGTTCATCGTATGGTCGGTTCCGGCTGTCCTTGTCCACTTGCTAGGGCAATACATCGAGAGGCGATACTCTCGGTTCGAGGGATGACTCCCAACGATTCGGATATTTACCTTAGCAGCAACCCGCCCTGCAAAGCAGACGGGTATCGCCAAACAGGTCGTTGAACCTTGCCGCTACGCCGCTAAGGCGAGCAAGTCGTTGGCGCTGACGCCTGCGGCAACCTGGTTCACAAGCTTTGGCAACTGCGCGGCGACATAGACCATGTGGTGGTTCATGTCGACTTCAACCCATGTTCCGAGATTGCCGCAGCCGACCTCTCGATTTGCACAGCGCCACACGTAGTCGTCACCGTAGGAGTGGTCGCGGTCGATATAGACCGAGGACTCGACAACTCGCTGCGCCAAGTCGTGGTATTGACCGTATTTCAACCCCTGCTTCAGGCTGTAGCCGCGAAAAATGTGCTGGGCCATGCCCTTGGTGTACCGAATCTTTGCGTTCGCGTTCGTTGCGATGATCTTGTCGGAGAAGTTCGGATGGATGATGCCGTAGTCGCCGAATGCAATGACCTCTGAACGCACGCCGGCAGCTACAGTGAGCCAGAGAGGCATTTCCTGGCGGTAGTACGACATGCAGCCTTCCTTCGGCACTTCACCGACATCCTTGGGCATGCTCGACCCGATGACAGAAACAAGTCGGAAGTCCGCTGCGGAAAGTGCCGTGTCGACAAAGTCCTGAGCCAGCCCCCGCAGGCGCACGAGCGCAATTGCGTCGAGGTTGCCGACTGATCCAAGGTCGATCAGGAGGTTCGTGTCCGCGGCCGGAAATCGGAAGTCTCGAAGCCTGTTAGCGCCCGCGGTATTTCGCGAGCGATGTTCCGCGATAGTTCGCGAGGTTTGAACGCGGGGTGTCCGGATTGGTTGCCCGCGTGGCGGAATGTGGAAGCGGTGGAGCGATGCGGGAGCCGGCGATCGATTGGCGGCGGCGATGCGGACGGTGGATTTCGGGGGTTGCGCAGGCGGGCGGTAGTGGGCGGCGCTGTTGCGCCGCTGCCGCTGCGGGGTGGTGGCGGATTCAGAACGGATCGAGGAGGTAGCCTGGGAAGAGGTTCATCTGCCGGGGATCCGGGTTTTGCTCGTTGATGGGGCAGTTGTCGCGCTGGCGGCGCGCGTGTCTGGAGAGGCGAGAGGCGAAGTGCGTGGCGACGAAGTCGCCGAGGGCGTAGATGAGGTCCACGAGGCGAGCGGCGTCGGCGTCGTTGATGTCGTCGTCGTCGGAGTCGCAGAGGAACGAGGGCCAGGGATCGGAGTCGTAGGCGTTCATGGCCGGAACTCCTCGAGAGCGGTTTGGACGTGCTCGGTGCTGACCTGCTGGGATTTAGCCAGGGCGGCGGCGGACAGGGCGTAGTGGGCGGCGCGGTTGACGCGGCGCGGCAGTCCCTGGGAGGCTTGGTAGAGGGCCTCGGTGGCGGCGGGGTCGAACAGCGGCAGTGTGCTGCCGGCGAGTTGCAGGCGGTGGGTCAGGTAGGCGGGGAGCTCTTCACGGGAGAAGCCGTTGAGGTGGTAGCGCACGACGATGCGCTGCTCGAGCGATTCGTGCACCGCCATCGAGAGGCGGCGACGCAGCTCGGTCAGACCGACGAACAGCAGCGTCAAGCGGCGCTCGGAATCCATCGCGTAGTTGGTCAGCAGGCGCAGGTCTTCGAGCACGTCGTTGCGCAGGTGCTGCGCCTCGTCGATCACCAGGACGGGGTGCTGGCGCGCTTCGGAGGTCATGCGCAGGACCTCGGCCTGGATCGCGCGGTAGGCGCAGGCACGGTTGCGCTCGATGGGCAGGCCGAGCTGCCAGGCGATCGACTTGTACATGTCGAGCACGTTGCCGGTCGAGAGCGTGACGTAGAACAGGCGATAGAGCCCTGGGTGCAGGGCCGAGGCGAGGTGCCGGCAGGCGGTGGTCTTGCCGCTGCCGACTTCGCCGGTGATCAGGCCGATGCCGCGCAGCTCGACGAGGTGCTGCAGCCGTGCCTGGGCCTCGCGCAGCGCCACGGCGCCGAAGAGCTCGTCGGGGGCGAGCGCGCGCTCGAAGGGATAGTGGGTGAAGCCGAAGTGGGCCAGATACATCAGCGCGACTCCTCATCGGGTTTATCGGTCAGCAGCCTGCGCAGCGCCAGGCCGGGGGTGGGCTGCGATCCGGGCTGGGCCTGGGCCTCCAGAGTGCGGGAAGGCCGATTGCGGCGCACGAAGCAGTTGGCGTAGGCATCGACCGGCTTGGCGCGGTGGATGAAGACGCTGTTGTGCCAGACCTCGATGCCGCGGCCGGCGGGGGCGGCCGGGTCGAAGCGCAGGGTGACGGTCTCGTTGACGAGCGAGGCATCGACCTCGAAGACGGTGCCGTTGAGGCTGACCGTGCGATCGCGGTGCACGCGCCGCTTGGCCTCGAAGAGGAACAGGTCATCGAGATCGAGGCGCGGGTCGGGTGCGCGCAGGTGCTCGGCGCACTGGGCCCAGCGCTCGAGCGGAGTCTGTCCATCGAGTCCGCGGTGCGGGGTGCGGTGATACTCGCCCTCGACCCAGGCCCACAGACGGCGGTTGAGCGCATCGAGACTGGCGGTGTCCTCGGCGCTGAGGCGCGAGAGCAGTTGGGAGCGTACGGTACGGAACCAGCGTTCCTGCTTGCCCTTGCCCGCAGGCTGGTAAGGGCGGGCGTGGATCAGCGCAACGCCCAGCTTGGCGCAGACGAGCGCGAGGTGCTGCGAGCGGTAGTTGGCGCCGTTATCGACGAACAGGCGCTGGGGGATCGAGCGGCGCATCAGGGCCTGCTTGAACACGGGCAGGAACGCGGCCGTGTTCTCCGACAGGGCGAAGGCGCAGTACGGCACGACGCGGGTGGCATCGTCGATGAACGCGATCAGGTAGGTCTTGCGGCGGCTTGCGCCGACGCTCACCGTCGGGCCGTGCATGACGTCGCTCATCCACAGCTGACCGGGCTGCGCGTATGCGAAGCGCCGGCGATCCTGGTCGGTGGGTTGCTCGGCGCCCTTGTGCATCAGGCCGGCACGGCTGAGCAGGCGGTGCACGGTGGTCCTGGGCACGTCCTGCTCGGGTCCGATCGCGCCTTGCTTGCGCAGGGTGTCGATGAGCAGCGGGATCGACAGCCCGGGCTGCTCGTCCTTGAGGCTGAGCAGCGCGTCGGCCACGGCCTGGGGCAGCGCACGGGATTGGCCGCGGTCGGATCGCGGCTTGGGCACCAGCGCGTCGAAGCCGCCGCGCCGGTACGACTGCAACCAGTCGCGCAAGGTCTCGGTCGCCACCCGGGTGCGCGTGGTTCCCGGGATGACGTAGGACTGTTCGGCCTTGCGGGCGAGCAGCGCGTACAGGCCCGGCATGGCGGGCGGACGGTGGATGAGGTCGGCGATCAGGCCGTAGCGAAACAGCGCCACGGCCCGGCCGGGATCGGGCTCGGACATCGGATCGGCTCCTTGAGCAAGATGGGAGCCGCGACACTACGGCGCCTGAGCCGGCGGATCAGCCCCCATGTGTTGTTGGTCGAGCCGTTTGCGTCCACCGGCACGAGCAGCCGGTGGCGCAAACCCGACGAACCGGGGCAACTCGTGCAGGTACTCGGCGGCAAGGGCGCGGCCGTGCACCAGCACGCAGGCGCACCCCAAATGCGCCCGCAACGGCTCGACTCGCGGCAGACAGCCCCGCAGCCGCTCGGGCCACAGCGTGATCCAGCATTGGAATGCCATGCGCGCCGGCCGCAGCCGTCGCCTCAGCCAGCGCAGCGCGCTGGGTAGGCTGATGTCGTCGGGCCGCAGCAGCGCCGCGGCCTGCGCAAGGCTTGGGGATCGCTCGACGGCGGCCACGACCCGCTCGATGTCGGCCAGCGCGCCCGGAAACCTCGCCGCCAGGCAATCGGGCAGCAAGGCGAACGTGCAGTGTCCCTGCGGGCAGTACCAGCGGGCGATCCGTGTCCCGACAGGGGTGACGCGTGCATAGGTGCCGTTTCGGTGCAGTCCGCAGCCGCCCTTCGGGTGCAGCGGACACCTCTCGAGACTTGCCTGCCGCCACCCCTGTCGGGTAACGTACTCCTCGCTGGTCAGCCCCGACGCGAATCGAAGCAGCACCAGCACCGGCCCGGCGGGGCCGTGTACCCCGCCGGGCCACCCCATTCCATGTGATCGCGCAAGCCTACCGCCGATCGCCGTCACGGTCCAAAACGTCCGTTGCCAAATGGCAACCGCGGCACAGCGATCAACATCAATCAGGAGAAGCGGGGGGCCTGCCGCCCCCCGCTCCCCCCGCCGCTCGAGAAATACCCTTCAGAAACCCCTCACCCCCGCCAGCGACCCGCTCTCAACCACCGCAGTCCACCGCTCACCGGGGACGCAATCCGGCATCCAGAGAATCGCGGATTGCGAATTAACGCGGGAGACAACAAAGCCTCTCGATCAAGTCCGCGATCGTGTCTTCGCCAGCCTCGACGTCATCAACCCTGAGTCGAAAGGTCAGACCACGGCCCTCCCGGCCTGCGATCTTGACGACGCGCTCCCAGAGTTCGGGTTCATGGTCGAAGCCGAACACGGGCGTGAACACGATACCCAGTCCGCGAAGAGTTAAGCACAAGGCTTCAAGCGCCGGGCTACCATCGTTGGTCGTGTGCTTCGGGGCTATCGAATGCAAATCAACGCTTACCGGCTGCAGCGGGCAGTGCTTGCGAAGTTGATGTGCAAACCGGGCGCAGGAGGCTTCGATCGTTTCGCCTTCGTTCGGAGATAGAAGCTCGACTAGCGGATGAACGTGGGGGGTCAGAGAACGCGGCAGTTTTCCCAGTGCCTTGAGGTCGTTTGCCTTCCCCTTCAAGATCGGCGTGTACAGAGTCATCGCGTTCACTTACTACCTCACTCGAATGAAATTTCGGGAAACTGGCTGCGAACTTCGTTCGCCCCAAGCATTTCACTGAAAACGCGGAAGTTGCCGCTCTCCCGACGTACGCGGCCCGCGACGATCGCAGGATGAATCATTTGTTCGCCTGCAAACTGAAGAATCCGTTCTCTGCTAGGAGCCGAAACCAACTCACTTCGGCGCCATGCTGCTCGCGGGATCAGGGCGTCTCGAGCAATGCGATTGGCCTCAATCTCGAGGGCTTCCGTCGCATCACTGCCTTCGAGTCGATCCAAGAACGCATCACCTGGGTCGCTCAAGTGCTTCGCTACGTGTGCCAGCTCGTGCAGCAGGGTGAACCAGAAGTGATCCACGCGGTCGAACCGCAGCGTCAGTCCGATGACAGGTACGCCATCTTGATCGAGAAACGCTGCCCCATCAAGCTGGGTACCAGCCAAATGGGGCTCGATCACTACCGGAACGCCCTTGCCCTCAATGAGTTCACAGGCCAAGCGAACGCCGTTCTTGTGCCAGCTCAAATGCACGACTTGCGTCAAGAACGCAGGATTGATGGAATCCGGCGAATACGAAGGCAGATGAAGGCTCGCTCTGCGCTTTCTCGCTACGTGCAGGACGCGGGCCTTCCATGCGAGTAGTCCATAGCGCGACTTCGGCGTGACAGCGTCCCCGCGCAGGCCCTGCCGGGCAAGCACCGGAAAGCCTTCGCCCTTAGGCAGGATGCTCGTCACAAAGGCGCGAGCGAGTTCGCGCAGGCTTCGGCCACTTTGCTTTGGGACATCACTGAAGTAACCGTGCCGCTCCATTTCGGTGAACGGAAGGCGATCCCAATCGACATCGCTAGAGCCACGAGTCGGCTCCGATTCGATAGGTGCTGAACCAGCGACGAGGACGTCTGCGGAGATTCCAAGACCGACCGAGAGCTCTCGAATCATCTGTACAGTGAGCGGACGCTTGCCCGCCAGCACCTCGGACACGCGACTCCTTGACCCAAAGTACGGGACCAGGTCGGCCTGTCGAAGCCCTTGTTCGTGCATCCGAAACTGGATCGCTTCGATGGGGCTAGGTGTCTCGAACTTGAACCGTGCCCTTTCGTATTCTTCGACCAGAAGTGCGAGAACTTCGAGCCGCGCCCCCTCGGCAGAATCTGGAGACGGGTCAGCGAGCGCAAGCTGCCCCACCTCGCTAAGGTAGGCGCGATAGTCGGCTTCCGTCTTAATAACCTTCAGTTCCATCAGTATCTTTTCGAGTATTCGGCGTGTGTCCCGATCCACTCAACGGCAACAACCCCCACTTGGTACGCAACGACCGTCACCAGTCGGTACTCGTTCCCTCGCACGTTGAAAATGACCCTGTTCCTTTCGAGCATGCTGGCTGATGCGTACTTGTCTTTGATGTCTTGAGGGGTGCGCCATCGTGTTTCTCGGACATCCGTGATCCAGGCAGCGATCCACTTACGGCAGTCAGCGTGCTCAGTGCAGAACTGGTCGAGCTTGTCTCGTCCAACTAGTCGCATGGGGGCTCTTGACTTCGTTCATACCGTAAGGATATCATGATGTTCCCACAGTGGGAACTAAATGCTGTTATCGCTTTGGGATCAACCCTCGGATCGAGCACTCCTGAGCAGGCGCATCTGGCGCACGAGGGCGAGCCTGTCCGCACCGCAGCGTCGGCGGCGGGCCGGGGGCCCTAGCTCTCTGCTCGTACGATGGTCGTGCCTACGCTCTCGCCACGGCGGGCCGCTGGGCATCGGCGACGCCGCAGACGAAGGCGAAGCTCAACTCCCGCCGCCCCGACGCTCGCGCCGCGCCAGCTTGGCCAGTAAGTAGGCCGAAACGGTGCCGACCACCTCGATGGCGGCCTTGGCCTCTTCGTCTGATAGCGTGGGCAGCCACGGTCGACCATGGCCCGTGCCCTGTTTGTTGCGAACTCTATTTACGCCTAGAGCGGACAGGAATAAGCCGCGCTCCAATGCCTTCACGGGCGGCTCGCCTGGCCGCTCGGGGATCTCAGGCACTGCCAGCTCGAGAGCAATGAACGCCATTCCCAGCAACCCTTGGAAGTTGCTGCCCATGGGGTAGTGCCCTTGAAGGGTTTCCAGCACATGTGCCGCAGTCGCCTCAAGGAGGTCCTTTCCGGTGCCGGCGATGAGCGCTGCATCTTCAGCGCCTTTCTGCGCGCGCCTAGCGTAAGCCGCGAGGGCGTCCGTGAGTTCAACGCCGCGCAGCGAGGTGAGCACCTTGGGCGATAGCGAGCCGTCGTCAGCCAACACGAATCCCTCCGCGTCGAAAGCTGCCTTAGCGTTCTCGATGACCTCCCGCCCAACGAAGTTCGGGGAGGCTTCCCGGAACCCGCCACAAGCGCGAACCTTGGCTAGCAGCCCTGTCGCAAATCGGCTCGCCGCAGATTGGTTGGAATCCATCGCGGTATAGAGAACCGCGCGCACGCGTTTGGCTTTGCCGATCAACTGCCCTTGTTGCTTCGGGTCGTACTGACTGAGCCCAGCCAGGTTGACATGGAACTCGATGTCGGCGTGCGATGGCTCTCGGTATGCGCCGTTGTTGTTTGAGTCGTCGACGAGCTGCATCAGCGCGTGGGCGATGGTGTCAGTGATAGGCATGTTGGACATTTCTTCGCTCCGTTCAGGCTGTCGCCTGTTGGAGGATCTTACCGAGCCCAAGAACTCGATATTGGCACTTTGATCGAGTTCGTCCACATGCGGGTCGTACCTCTCGTCGAAGATCACTAGTTGGGGGGAGAGCGCTGACGCTTGCCAGCCCGCGGCCACCAGCGACCGCTGACTTCTGCATAGCTGTCGTCGCCACAGGCGGTGCTCAGCGGCAGCAAAGGCCGATCAGCGCGCGTTGGCCCTTGGGCCGCTTTCAGGGACCAGCGATCGTTGGAACGACCGTATCGTCACGACGTCTGCCGGCCGCTTGTGGCCGGTAAGGACTTTTCCGCGGCCTGCTTTCCTTGCCGGAAAGCGGCCATTCCGAGAGGAAGAATGGAGCGCCTCGAGCCGCCGGCCATGGCCGCGTAGCGCTACTTCCGGCGTCCCTCGCAAGTGGGGGATGACCTACGAGTTAGCCGTGCGTCCCGGCGCCGAGCAGCACAACGGAGTCGGCTCGCAGGGCCGACTGCGGCCCGAGGCCGGAACCGGTGCAGGGCGCCCGGGTATCCTTCATGACCTCGTGCGCGACACCCTTCACCCCGACCAACGCGCACGGTACGCCAGATTATCTGCGGGCGTTCGCGATGTCCATGCGACCGCCGGCATATCCGGGCCTACCATCCCGCGTGGCGCCATGCGGACGCGGCCTGCAGCAGCAGCACGGTGCCGATCACGACCAGCCCTGCGTACACGTAACGCACGAAGCCCTGCGGGTGCATGCGTCGATTGATCGATCGCCCGAGCAGCGTCGCGGGGATCGTCGTCAGCAACGAAAGCAGGTAGTAGCGGGTGACGGCGGGCTGCCATAGACCATCGAGGCGGTACCCCGCCATGGCGAGCAGACTGGCCGGCAGGAAATAGCCCTGCAACGTGGCGCGGAACTTCTGCGCCGACCAGCGCCGCATGGTTCCGTAGATCACCAGCGGCGGACCGTTCATGCCGAACGCGGCGCCGAGCAGGCCGGCGCAAAACCCGCAGCCGAGCAGCCAGGCGGGCTTGTCCCGCTCGAGGTGCGGCAGATCCCGCCCCGCCAGACCGTATGCGGCGAAGCCCAGGATCGACACCGCGAGGCCAACCTTCATCGGCAACTGGTAGGGGCTCGACAGCAGCATCAGGCCGCAGGGGATGCCCGCCAGCGAGGGCACGAGCAGCCCGAGGCTGCCGCGCAGGTGGACATGCCGCCAGTCCTGGGCCACCACACTCCCCGCGATCGTGATGGATAGCAGCACAACCAGCGGCGTGACGACCTTGAGTGGCAGCCACAAGGCCAGCAGCGGAACGGCGAACAGCGCCTCACCGAACCCGAACGTCGAGCGGACGAGCGCTGCGACGAAGGCGATCGAGAGCACGTACAGCGAGGTCAGGTCCATCGCCTCATCGTGTGCGCCTGCCGCGAACCGAACGCCAGCGGGCGCCTCGTGCGCAACCGCTTCCGGTTCCGCACGATGGCCGTTCGGTCACTTCCCGTCACCCTTTGCGCGCCATTTCGCTCGCAGGGAATCCCAGACCGAAGCGGCCAGAAAGAGGATGGGCAGCAGAATGACCACCAGCCCGATCACCAATATGCCAAGCCGAAAGGACGACATCGTTACTCCTCACCAGGATTTGCCCCACGCCAGGACCCGGCCCGGAGGCCCGGCCCGACCCCGTGCCTGGATCGAGCGGCAGGATCGGACCGACGCCCGGAACCGACTCGCGCAGACATGCCGGCGAGGCGGAAAGTCGGGTAGCAAGGGTAACAGGCTGCCCATCGAATCCGACCCGAATCCGGCCCGAATCCGACCCGAATCCGGCCGCAATACGCTCGCGCCGGCTCAGGAGACCGCGGCCGCGACCCGGCGCGCCAAGGCCATCGCGGTGGTCCACTTGCCGCCAAAGACGGTGATCAGCCGGCCGCTGCGGTGGATGACGTATTCCCGGCTCGCGTCGCTCGGGTTGGCGGCGCCTCCGAGGAGGGGCCGCACGCCCGCGAAGCGCCCCGCGACCCCGGGCGTCTCCGCCGGAAAATAGTGGCCGTACGCGCGCAGCAGATAGCGCTCTTCCTCGACGCTGGGCGAGATCGCTTCGTCGAGACGCTGGCGCACTTCGGTGGTGCCGACGAGGGTGTGCCCCTGCCACGGCAGCACGAAGAAAATCCGCTTCTCGCCGGGGACCTCGAGCAGGAGCGCCTGTTCGCACGCGCGATCGAGGATCAGGTGGCTGCCCCGGACCAGGTCGAGGCGAACCGGCGCGGCGAGCCCGCTGCGCTGCAGCAACGCTCCCGCCCACGGGCCGGCGACGTTGAGCACGCGGTCGAACCGGTGCTCGCCGGCCGCGGTGTACACGCCGCCTTCCTCGTCGCAGCGGATCACCTCCTCGCCTTCGCCGATCCGGACCCCCGCCTGCCTTGCCTGCTCGGCGACCCACAGCCCGAGCCGGTAATCGTCCATCTGGGCATCGGAAAATTCGTACCCTCCCTGCAACCCTTCGGAGCGCAGGCCCGGCAGGCGCCGCAACAGTTCCGGGGCGTGCAGATGCCGGTGCCCGGGAAGCGCGCTGTCGCCGGCGAGCCGGTCATAGATCCACAGCCCCAACCCGATCGTCAGGCGTCCGCGCCGGCCACCGGCGTATTGCGGCACCACCAAGCGCAAGGGGCGGGCCAGTTCGGGCGCGCGTCGCAACCAGGCATCGCGCTCGTGCAGCGCCTCGCGCACCAGACGGAACTCGCCGTTCTCGATGTAGCGCAGCCCCCCGTGCAGGAGCTTGGAGGTGGCCCGGCTGGTGGCCTGCATCAGGCGATCGCGCTCGAACAGGCGCATGGCGTGGCCCTGTCGCGCCAACTCCCAGGCGCAACACAGGCCGTTGATGCCACCGCCGACGACGCCGATTTTCATCGATTGCTCGCGATCCCGCCGAACCCGGTCCGGTTGTGTCCGGGAGATCTTACGGCACGTCGACCGTGGCAGCCGGCGCGGTCGAACGGAACAAGCGGCCGCTTTCCGTTGCGATCACGATCGCCAACGCCGAAAGCGCCACGACGAGATAACCGACGCAGATGGGCAGGGTCGTGCCGTCGAACTGCTGGCCGATCGCGAATCCCACCAGGGCGCCGCCGACCGAGGTGACGAAACCCTGCAGCGATGATGCGGTGCCCGCGACATGCCCCATCGATTCCATGGCGAGCGCACCGAAATTGGGTCCGATCAAGCCGATGCAGAACAGGATCAAGGCCTGCGCCCCGGCGAACACCCACAGGGTGTCGCCGCCCAGCCGGGCGATCGCCACATGCGATGCCGCGACGGCGACGTATCCGAACAGCGCCGCGTGCGAGACGCGATGCATGCCGAGCCGCCCGACGATGCGCGCGTTGAGCAGCGATGCGGCCGCCAGGAATGCCGCAGTGCAGCCAAAGAAGATCGGGAATCGCGACGGCACGTGATAGACGTCGGTGAAGATCTGCTGTGCCGCGTTGATGTATCCCAGCAGGCCGCCGAAGAGGATGGCCTGTGCGAAGGTGTAGCCGACCGCCTTGCGGTCGGCTACACACTCCCGGAACGCCGCGGCGATCCGGGCGATTTCGATGCGCAGCCGGTCGGATTCGTGCAGGGTTTCGGGCAGGCGCACGGCGCCCCACACCGCGACCGCTGCGCCGAACAGCGCGAGCAGGTGAAAGACCGCGCGCCACGGTTCGACCAGCATGACGAGCTGCCCGATCGACGGCGCCGCCACCGGCACCGCGAAAAAGACCAGGAACGCAAGCGACATCACGCGCGCCATCTGCCGGCCCGCATAGCGGTCGCGCACGATCGACACGGCGAGCACGCGCGTTCCGGCCGCGCCGATGCCCTGCAGCACCCGTGCGATCAGCATGGTGTGCAGCGAATCGGCCATGCCGGCAAACACGCTGAACAAGGCGTAGAGCGCGAGCGCGACGAACAGGACCGGCCGCCGGCCGTAGCGGTCGGCCAGCGTGCCGTACACGAGTTGCGCCACGCCGAAGCCCAGTAGGTACGCGGTGACGATCCACTGACGATCATTTTCGTGCGCGATGTGGAGCGCCCGGCCGATGAGCGGCAACGCCGGCAGCATGGTATCGATGGCGAGGGCATTGGTCGCCATGACGGCGGCGATGAAGGCGACGAACTCTTTGAAGCCCATGCCGGTGCGCGCGGCCCCGGCGGCAAGATCGGAATGCGACATGGTGCGAAATGGTGGCGGGGCCGCGCACGACCCGGAGCCTTGCATAATGCGGGCATTCGCACCGCATTGCAAAATGACCCCGGGAGTCTGCTTGGTTTCGCCTGCCGCGATCGATCCGCGCACCATCCGGGCGTATCGGGAGACCGAATACCGCGTGTTCGAGGAACCGCCGTTTTCCCTGCACGTCGATCGGTTCAGTGCGCCGCTGCGGCGCGCCCAGCAGCGCCGGAACGTCTGCTGCAGCGCCTTCGTGACCGCCTGGAATCCGTTCAGCCGGATCCTCGATCCCGCCGCCAACGCGGCGCGGCAGCAGCGACTGGCCGAGGAGCTTGGCCGGGCGCGCCTGGCATTCGTGCCCGGAATCGGATTGCACCCGACCGAGCCGTGGCCGGGGGAGGAGAGCTTCCTCGTATATGGACTCGGCCTAGACGATGCACGGGCATTGGGAGTGCGGCAGGAACAGAACGCGATCCTCTGGAACGGCGGCGACGGGATTCCGCGGTTGATCCTGTTGCGGTGACGGGTCGCTCACGATCACCCGATAATCGACCACCATGGTTCACGTCGTCCTCGTCAACCCGCAGATTCCGCCCAACACCGGCAACGTCATCCGGCTGTGCGCGAACACCGGCGCGCAGCTCCATCTCATCGAGCCGCTGGGATTTCCGATCGACCACGCCAAGATGCGCCGCGCGGGACTGGACTATCACGAGTTCGCGTCGATGCGCGTGCATGCCGACATCGCGGCGTGGCGCGCGGACTGCGCACCCGACCCCGAACGGATCTTCGCGTTCAGCGCGCGGGGAACGATCCGCTATGACACCGCGGCGTTCCGACCCGGCGACTGGCTGTTGTTCGGTTCGGAGACCGCCGGACTGCCGGATGATGTGCTGGCATCCATCGCGCCCGAACGCCGGCTCACGCTGCCGATGCGGCCCGGCAATCGCAGTCTGAATCTGTCCAACGCCGTCGCGGTGGCAGTTTTCGAAGCATGGCGACAGAACGGCTTTCCCGGCGGCGATCTGCGCGCTTCCTGAGGTGTTCGGCGGCGGCGGGTCGCGCGCGCTTCGGGTGTAGAATGGACGTGGTCGCACCAAGCGCTCCCCGCGCCGCCAATCGATGGAAACCACCGCAACGCCAGCCGACCTGACCATCGGCATCGAGGGCATGACCTGCGCATCCTGCAGCGCCCGTGTCGAACGGACCCTCAACAAGCTGCCGGGCGTGGCCTCGGCAAGCGTGAATCTGGCGACGGAGCGCGCCGACGTGCGCTTCGATCCGGCGCAGATCGATCCGCCGCGGCTCGCCGCGGCGATCCAGGAGATCGGCTACGAGCCGGTGCTCGCCGATGCCGACCTCGCGATCGAGGGCATGACCTGCGCGTCGTGTGTCGCGCGGGTCGAGCGGGCGCTGCGTCGCCAGCCGGGGGTGCTCGATGCGACGGTCAATCTCGCCACGGAACGCGCCCACGTCCGCTACGTTCCCGCGACGGTGGATCTGCAAACCCTGAGCGATGCCGTCGCGGAAGCCGGATATGCGGCCCGACCGCTCGATCGGGACGACGGCGGCGACGGGGCGGCACACCGGCAGGCGGCACTGCGCGCGATGGCCCGCGACGTCCTGGTGGCGATCGGCCTGACCCTGCCGATCCTGGCGCTGGCGATGGGCGCGGCGTTCGTGCCCGCCTGGCACCGGATGCTCGCGCGAACGAGCCCGGTTGCGCACTTCTGGGACTGGATCCAGCTGCTACTGGCGACGGTGGTGCTGTTCGGGCCGGGGCGGCGCTTCTTTCGGCCCGGTCTGATCGCCTACCGCCACGGATCGCCGGACATGAATTCGCTGGTGGCGACCGGAACCGGCGCCGCGTGGGGCTACAGCGCGCTGGTGCTGCTCGCGCCGGGATGGTTTCCGCCCGATGCGCGCCACGTCTATTTCGACTCCGCTGCAGTGGTGGTGGCGGCGGTGCTGGCCGGCAAGTACCTCGAGGAATTGGCGAAGGGCCGCAGCTCGGCGGCGATCCGCAAGCTGGCCGGCTTGCAGGCGAAGACCGCCCGCCGCCTGGATGCCGACGGCACCGAGCGGGAGGTGCCGATCGCGCAGCTGCACGTCGGCGACCGCGTGGTGGTGCGCCCAGGCGAGCGCATGCCAGTGGACGGCCGCGTGGCGGCGGGGCGCGCGCACGTCGACGAATCGATGCTGACGGGCGAACCCCTGCCGGTGGCGAAGGAATCGGGCGACCAGGTGGTCGGCGGCACCGTGAACCAGGACGGGCGCCTGGTCGTCGAGGCGACGTCGGTGGGCCGTGACACGGTGCTGGCGCAGATCATCAAGCTGGTGGAAAGCGCCCAGACCGGCAAGCTGCCGATCCAGGGGGTCGCCGACCGGGTGGTGGGGGTCTTCACGCCCGCGGTCATCCTGATCGCACTGACGGCGTTCGCGATCTGGCTGGCGGTCGCGGGCAACGTGAGCGTCGCACTGGTGGCGGCGGTGTCCGTGCTGGTGGTCGCCTGTCCGTGCGCCATGGGCCTCGCCACGCCGGCGGCGATCATGGTGGGGACCGGCCGCGCGGCGGAACTGGGCGTCCTGTTTCGCAAAGGTGAGGCGCTCGAGACGCTGTCGAAAGTCGACACCGTGCTGTTCGACAAGACCGGCACGCTCACGGAAGGCCGGCCCGCGCTGGTTGCCTCGGCCGGTCCGGCGCCGGAAGAGGCGCTGCGCCTCGCCGCGGCGCTGGAGTCGGCCTCGGAACATCCGCTGGGCCGGGCGATTCTCGCCGCCGCCCGGGAACGCGGCCTGGCGATCGAAGCGGTTGCGGATTTCCGCGCCGTCGCCGGCCACGGCATCGCCGGGCAGGTCGCGGGGCGCCCGGTGCGCGTGGGCACCGGGCGGTTCCTGGAACAGGAAGGCATCGGCACCGCCGCACTCGCGGGCGGCGCTGCGGCGCTCGAAGGGGCCGGGCGCACGGTGGTGTACGTCGCAGCCGACGGCATGGCCATCGGACTGCTCGCCATCGCCGATCCGGTGAAGCCGGAGGCGCATGCGGTGGTGCGGGCGCTGCAGCGCGACGGCGTCGCGGTGGCGATGGTCACCGGCGACGCCCGCGGCACCGCCGAAGCGGTCGCCGCGCGCCTCGGCATCGATGCGGTGCATGCCGAAGTGCTGCCGCAGGACAAGGCGGGCGTCGTCGCCGAACTGCAGCGGGCGGGGCGCCGGGTGGCATTCGTGGGCGACGGCATCAACGACGCGCCGGCGCTCGCCCGGGCCGATGTCGGCATCGCCCTGGCAACCGGAACCGACATCGCGATCGAAGCCGCCGACGTGACGCTGACCCGCGGCCAGTTGAGCGAAGTGGTCACGGCGATGACCACGGCCCGGCGCACCTTGGCCAACATTCGCGGCAACCTGTTCTGGGCGTTCTTCTACAACATTCTGCTGATTCCCATCGCCGCCGGGGCGGCGGTGCCGCTGGGCGTCCGCATGAATCCGATGCTGGCCGGGGTGGCGATGGGGCTGTCGTCGATCTTCGTCCTCAGCAACAGCCTGCGGCTGAAACGGCTGCAGGCGTTCCGAGCCGAACCCGGGGCCGAACCCGGGCTCGAACCCGAGGCCGAACCCGCGGTCGAACCCGGCTAGGGGATTCTTTCTTGGAGAGACCGATGAATGACATCAAACTGGCAATCACCGGAATGACCTGCGAGCACTGCGTCCGCGCGGTGACCAAGGCGCTGGAACGCGTGCCGGGCGTGGAACACGCCGAGGTGACGCTGCGGCCGGGCGGCGCGGTGGTGCATGGCGATGCCGCGCCCCAGGCGCTCATCGCCGCGGTGAAGGAAGAGGGGTACGAAGCGGCGCCGGCGTAATGCTGCGGCCGCCCTCCCCCTCGCCGGCGATCAGTCCCACTGCACCTTCATCATCGCCGCGGTGTCGTGCGTCACCTGCGGCGTGTCGGCGAGCGGCGGGAAGGTGGCGAGCCAACGATCATCCGGCGTGACGAGGAACACCAGGGCGGAATGGTCCACCGAGTAGTGGAGCTTGTCCCGGCTGTCGTTGCGCTGATACTTCACGCCGAAAAACGGCGTCAGTTCGTGCAGCGCATCGTCGTCTCCCGTCGCGGCGAGCGTGTCGCTGCCGAAATTCGCCACGTAGCGGGCGAGCAGTTGCGGCGTGTCGCGGCGCGGGTCCACCGAGATGAAGACGATGCGCGGCGGAGTGAGCCCTTGCTTGTGCAGCGCGGTCTGCACCTGCCGAAGCATCGAGAGCGTCGTCGGGCAGGCTTCCGGACAGTTGGTGTACCCGAAGTAGACGAAGGACCAGCGCCCGCGCAGGTATGCCGGGGTGAGCGGTCCCCCTTGCTGTTGGAGCCGGAACGGCGGCAACAGGGAAAGCCGTTCGAGCTGCGCCGACTCCAGCTTCTGGCCCGCCGGCATGACCAGCGGCTTCGTATGCATGGTGCTGCGCCACTGCGAGGTGATGAAGGAGGACAGCAGCGCGCCGGCACCGATACCGACGGCGGCTGCAACGATGGCGAAGCGGCGGGGGATGTTCATGGGGAGAAGTGGGCGCGAAGAAGGCCGTGGGCGCGTCGGGAGACCCGTTCGACGCCGGCAGGCGGGGTAAGTTCAGGGAAACACGGAACCCGCACAGTACACGGTGCGGCGCGGTAACCAGCGCGGCATACCGCGCGCGCCACACCGCACGCGGAACGCGGTGCGGCCGGGCGATGGGCGGACGGCGGCATGGATCACTGCCGCTCCATGCGCGGATCGCGGGCAAGCAAGCGTTCCACCGCCGCGCGGGGCGAAACCCGGCCCTCGAGCACGGCACAGACGGCTTCGCAGATCGGCATTTCGACGGACACGGCACGGGCACGAGCAACGATCGCCGGGGCCGACCACACGCCCTCGGCAACGTGGCCAAGCTCCTGCAGGGTGGTCGCAAGATCCGCCCCCCGGCCCAGTGCAAGGCCGACGCGGCGGTTGCGCGACAGATCCCCGGTGCAGGTCAGCACGAGGTCGCCGAGGCCCGCCAGACCCATGAAGGTTTCGGCCTGCGCGCCGAGCGCTTCGCCGAAGCGGCGGGTTTCGGCCAGTCCGCGCGTCACCAGCGCAGCGCGCGCATTGGTCCCGAGTTCCAGTGCGTCCGCAATGCCGGCAGCGATCGCCAGCACGTTCTTGACGGCGCCGCCGACCTCGACGCCGACGACATCGTCGCTGGAATAGATGCGCAGATTGCCGCCATGCAGCGCCGCAGTCGCGGCGGCGCAAAGGCCTGCGTCGCCGGCCACCACCAGCGCCGTAGGCAGGCCCCGCGCCACCTCTTGGGCAAAGCTCGGCCCCGAGAGCGGGCCGACGGGAACGCCGGGCAATTCCGCCGCCATGATCTGATGGACCAGCAGATGCGTATCGCGTTCCAGGCCCTTGCTGAGCCAGACGACCGGCCCGGCGTGCCCCCGCGCGCGCAGCGCGCCCGCGAGCGGGCGCAGGGCCGCTACCGGCACGGCCAGCAGGACGAGCTGGGCATGCGCCCGCGCCGCGTCGAAATCCGACGAAACGACGACGCCGTCGGGTAGCGTGATGCCGGGAAGATAGCGCTCGTTGCGGCGGGTCGTCGAAATCGCCGCCACCTGGGCGGGATCGCGCGCCCAGAGCACGACCTCGTCGCGCGCGGCGAGCACGCTGGCCAGCGCGGTTCCCCACGCTCCGGCACCCAATATCGTGATCCGCACGGAACCCCCCGAGATCTGTCGCGTGGCCCGAATCTGCCCGAATCGCGCGTCGGCAACGCCCGCCGGTGGGCGGACCTTACTGCCGCGTCTGCGATTCCGGGGGAATGATCAGTCCGGAAGCGTTGCCGGCGTTTTTCGCCGCTTCCTTCTGGTGGTACATCACCTCGAAATTGATTTCCGCCAGATGGACGGGCGGCATGCCCGTGCGGGTGATCAGGTCGGCGACGTTGGCGCGCAGGTACGGGTAGACGATCCCCGGACAGACGATGCCGAGCACGGCGGAGCGCTGCGGTTCGGGAATCCCGCGCAGTTCGAAGATTCCCGCCTGCTTGGCCTCCACGAGAAACAACGTCTTGCCGCCGAGTTGTGCCGTGACGGTCACGCGCACGATCACCTCGACCATGCCGCCGCCGACGTCCTCGTCGGACATGTCCATCTGGACGTCGAGTTCGGGCGCGCCCGACTCCAGGAAGATCCGCGGCGCGTTGGGCATCTCCAGCGACACGTCCTTGAGGTACACGCGCTGAAGCTGGAAGGCGGGCGTCTGGTCCTGCCCATCGGGTGCGGCCTGGGAATTGGGTTCGGTCATGGTGGGCGGTTCCTACGGGTTGGGATTCAATAGCGGCATCAGCTTGCCGGCGCGATCGAGCGCCGCCAGATCGTCGTAGCCGCCGACATGGTGCTCGCCGATGAAGATCTGCGGCACGGTGCGCCGCCCGGTGCGCGCGATCATCTCGTCGCGCAATTGCGGATCAAGGTCTACCCGCAGCTTCTCGATCGTTTCGACGCCGCGCTGGCCGAGCAGGGCCGCCGCCCGCACGCAATACGGGCACACAGCCGTGCAATACATGCGAACGGGAGCAGTGGTCGCCATAGCGGGTCCCCTTTTATTTGGAAACCGGCAGGCCGGCGGCACGCCACGCCTGCATGCCCCCGCCGAGGATGTAGACCTCCTTCACCCCGGCGGAACGGAGCTTGACGGAGGCGATGGAAGACCGTCGCCCATGCTCGCAGATGAGCAGGACCGGCACGTCCTTGCGCAGTTCGTCTGCGTGCCGGCCGATGTCCGTCACCGGCAGGTTGCGGGCGTGCTCCAGCGATCCGGCGGAGAACTCCGCGGCGGTCCGGCAATCGACGACCTGCACCTCCCGCGAATTCAGCAGTTTGGTCGCCTCGAGCGTATCGAGGGTGGGGCCGCCCGCGCGCGCGCGCATCAGCGGCCACAGCAGCATCCCTCCGCTCACGAGAACGGCCAGGACCAGCGAAAGATTGTCGAGGATGAATTTCATGGAATAAGCGGGGATTATAGAATGACGGAAATTTTCCTCGTTTTTGGATTTCTACTGGACCGATCTCCGCGGCGCTCCGCCGCGTATCCTGCACCGATGAGCATTTATAAGCTGGTATTGCTACGCCACGGCGAAAGCACGTGGAACCGGGAAAACCGTTTCACCGGATGGACCGATGTCGATCTGACCGACACCGGCGTTGCCGAAGCGCGCGCGGCGGGAGAACTGCTGCGGCGCGAAGGATACTCCTTCGACCTCGCGTATACGTCGGTCCTCCGGCGCGCGATCCGCACCCTTTGGCTCGCGCAGGACGCCCTCGACGAGATGTGGATTCCCGTGGTCCACAGCTGGCGCCTGAACGAACGCCACTACGGCGCGCTGCAGGGGCTGGACAAGGCCGAGACGGCGGCGAAGTTCGGCGAGGCGCAGGTGCTGCAGTGGCGGCGGGCATACGCCGTGGCGCCCGACCCGCTGGATCCGTCCGATCCGCGCTGGTCCGGCAACGATCCGCGCTACCACAACCTGGCTCCGGACCAGATTCCGCGCACGGAATGCCTGCGGGACACCGTCGCCCGCGTGGTTCCCTTCTGGAACGACTCGATCGCGCCGGCGGTGCAGCGCGGCCGCAAAGCCCTCGTCGTCGCGCACGGCAACTCGCTGCGCGCGCTCATCAAGCACATCGACGGCATTTCGGACGAGGACATCATCGACCTCAACATTCCGACCGGCCAACCGCTGGTGTACGAGTTCGACGAAGCCATGCGGCCGCTGCGCCACTATTACCTCGGCGATCCGGAGCAGGTCGCGCGTGCGGCAGCCGCCGTCGCAGCACAAGGGAAGGCAGCCGCCAAGCCCTGATCTCCGGCGCGGCGGAGGAATCGCATCGGTTCCCGATCTTGAACCCCGGCCTTCGGCGCATTGCCTCGATCTTCCTCGTGCTGAGCCTGGCCGGCATTGCCGCGCCGGCGCCGGTGTTCGCGCACACCAGTTCGGCGCACCAGCAGCGCGTGCTGCGGGCGCAGGAACGCGGCATCAAGGCCCGGCTGCGGCGGCTCAAGCGCTCGTTGGCGAAATCCGAAGCGGCGCATGCCGAGGCCTCGGGCGCCTTGGCCGCCGCCGAACGGGCGATTTCCAAAACCAACCGGCATCTTCACCGACTTGCAGCGCAACGGAAGGCAACGGAACGGAAAATCGCCGATCTTCAAAAACGCGAGGAAGTCCTCGCGGCGGCGCAAAGCACCCATGAAGCCGGCCTCGCAGTCAGCGCACGCGAGGCATTCGCGCTGTCCCAGCTGCCAGCCCTGGAGCTCGCGATCGACCCGGCCCAAAGCTGGGTCGACATGAGCGACCGCGCCTATCTGGATGCGCTGATTCGCCGTCAGGCCCAGCGGATCCGCGATCTGCGCAGCCGGCGCTCCGATCTCGCCGGCCTGGAAGCGGAGTCGCGCGCCCGCAGCGCGGAATTGCAGCAGATCGCCGACGACGAGCGCGCCAGCCGGGCCCGCCTGCTGAAGGAGGAGAAGACCCGCCGCACGGTGCTGGCGAAGCTCGCGAAACAGATTTCGATGCAACGCCGCTCCGTGGCCAGTCTGGAACACGACGATGCCCGTCTTGCCCACCTGATCGACCGGCTCGGCCGGCTCCTTGCCGGTCGCCACCGCCGTTCCGCGCGGACCGGCCCTCACGGCGGCCGGCCGGTGGAGAATCTTGCCGCGCTGGAGCATTTCGAACCGCCGCACGGTGCCGCGTTTTCGCGCCTGCGGGGGCGGCTGCTGCTGCCCGTGGCGGGCGCGATCGTCTCCCGCTTCGGCGCGCCGCGCCTCGACGATGCCGGACACCCGCAGGCCGGCGCCCCGGTCTGGAAGGGCATCTTCATCCGCGCGCCGGCAGGCGCCGAGGTTCACGCCGTCGCCGCCGGCCGCGTGGTCTACGCCGACTGGCTGCGCGGCTTCGGCAATCTGCTGATCCTGGATCACGGCAACGGCTTCCTGTCCGTCTATGCCGACAATGAATCCTTGCTGCGGAACCTGGGCGACAAAGTGCGGTCTGATGAAGTCGTCGCACTGGTCGGCGATACCGGGGAAAACCGGCAATCCGGCCTATACTTCGAGATGCGCTACCGGGGCCGCCCATTCGATCCATTGAAGTGGGCGCACGCCCGTTGATGGAGCCTGTGCGGGGCCGGCGCTGCGGCCTTCCGTGGAGATCGAATGAGCAATCGCTTGCGTAGTTGGGGGTTGGTCGGGGTCGGCATGATCGCCGGGCTCTCGATCAGCTATGGGGTCACGGCCTATGCGTTCCGCGAGGCGGAGCGTCCGATCCCGGTCAACCAGATCCGCGAATTCACCGATGTGTTCGGCGCGATCAAGGCGGATTACGTCGACCCGGTCTCGGACAGGAAACTCATCGACAACGCGATTTCCGGCATGGTGTCGGGCCTCGATCCGCACTCGGAATTTCTCGATGCCGACGCATACCGCGAACTCGAGGTCGGAACGCAGGGCCAGTTCGGCGGACTCGGCATCGAGGTCGGCGCGGAAGCCGGCGCGCTCAAGGTCATCGCGCCGATCGACGGCACGCCGGCGGCGCGCGCAGGCGTACGCGCCGGCGACTACATCATCCGGATCGACGGCCGGTTCACGCGCGGCATGTCGCTCAATGACGCCGTCAAGCTGATGCGCGGCAAGCCGCACACGCCGATCACCCTGACGATCGTCCGCAAGGGAGTGAAGGATCCCCTGGTGATCCGGATCGTCCGCGACATCATCCACGTGCAGTCGGTGACCGGCCACATGATCCAGCCGGGATATGGCTACGTGCGCATCAGCGAGTTCCAGGACAACACGACCGCGGACCTGGCCCGGGAAATCGAGTCCTTCTACAAGAAGGGACCGCTCAAGGGCCTGATTCTCGACCTGCGCAACGACCCCGGCGGCGTCCTGAACGGCGCGATCGGCGTCTCGGCGATTTTCCTGCCCCCGGGCTCGACGGTGGTCACGACCAAGGGCCGGACCGCGGACTCCGATCGCCGCTTCGTGGCCTCGCCGTCGGACTACCTCCGCGACGAAAGCACCGATCCGCTGGTCGGGCTGCCGAAGGCGGTGAAGGACGTCCCGCTCGTGGTGCTCGTCAACGGCGCCAGCGCATCGGCCTCCGAGATCGTGTCGGGCGCGCTGCAGGATCACAAGCGGGCGAAGATCCTGGGCAATCAGACCTTCGGCAAGGGTTCGGTGCAGAGCGTGATCCAGCTGCGCGGCGGCAGCGACCCCGTGGCGCTCAAGCTCACGACGGCGCGCTACTTCACGCCGAGCGGCCGCTCGATCCAGGTGCGCGGCATCACGCCGGACTACATCGTGGACGACACGCCCAAGGGCAATTTCGCGGGCTTGACCATCCACGAATCCGACCTGACCAACCACCTGGCGAACCCGATCAGCGGACGGAAGGCGCCGCAACCGTTGCCGAAGGCGGAAACGGAACTCGCGCCGGCGAACGCGAATCGCTATGAGTTCGGCTCGAAGAACGACTTCCAGTTGCAGCAGGCGCTCAATCTCCTGCAGAACCGGCCGGTCGACGTCGCGAAGGCGCCGCCGGTGATCGCGAACGCCACACACTAAGGGATTCCGCCGGCGGGTTGGCGGGCGCGGAATCCCGCGGACGGAACCGACCCGCGCCCCCGCCCGCCTCCGCGGGCGAGGGCGCGAGGTGGTGTGATCAGTCCCCGAACAGCTTCTGCTTCAGCTCCCGGCGCTGCTGCGCTTCCAGGCTGAGGGTGGCGGTCGGGCGCGCCAGCAGGCGCGGAATGCCGATCGGTTCGCCCGTTTCCTCGCAGTATCCGTACTCCCCGGCATCGATCTGCGCAAGGGACGCCTGCACCTTCTTCAGCAGCTTGCGTTCCCGGTCCCGGGTGCGCAGCTCCAAGGCGTGCTCTTCCTCGATCGTCGCGCGGTCTGCCGGATCGGGCACGATCACCGTCTCGCGCAAGTGTTCCGTAGTCTCGCCGGCATTGGCGAGCAGTTCTTTTTCCATCTGCTGCAGGCGGTAGCGGAAGAACGCGCGTTGTGCGTCGTTCATGTATTCCGATTCCGGCATCGCCAGCAATTCTTCCTCAGTCAGCAACTTCATTCCTCCTACCGTGATGGGTGCCTCGCTACGGCTTGCCGACCGGGCGAGCAGATACTCATGGGCCGAAGCCAGATCCTCGGGGCGGATCCCCAGCGCAACGCGCGCCGCGGATTTCGGCGTTGGCAGCGGCGGTCCGCCCACCGGCGCCGGAATCGGGTGTGCCGGCGCCGCGAGGCTTCCCGCCTGGGCAACCGCCGGCGCAACGACCGCCGCCCGCGGATTCGCTGCCGGAACCTTGCTGCGCACGCCGCCCTTCGGCGCCGAGCGTACCGGTTTCGACGACTTGGCGGCGGGAGCGGCAACGGCCTTCTTCGCCACCGGCTTGCGGGTCATCGCGGGCGACGCGGACGTCTTCTTCGCCGCGCCGGCCGCAATCTTGCCGGACACGGACTTCTTCGCGGCGGCACGCACCGGCGGCGTCTTTGCGGCGGATGTCCGGGCAGGCTGCGAAGCAGACGTCCGGGCCGCCTTCGCCGCGACGGCACCCGCCGTCCTGGAACCGGATACGGCCTTCGCTCTCCCCCCCGGACGGGCCGGAGTTTTGGGCTTCGCTGCCATCGACCACTCCCGTGATGGGTTGTGCACCGCGCCGAAATCGCTACAAACCAGGGAAATTCGGGCGCGAAGTGTAGTCCATAATCGGCAGTATCCCAAGTAAATGTGTTGTGGCTTCGATACCCGTTCCTTGGCCGTCGAAAATGTTGTGCCGCTTGGATTTACCGCAAATTCATGCTGAAAATTCTGCTGTTGCTCCTTACCGGCGCCAAATTCGGCAAGCTCGCCCTGATGGCCGGCACGATGCTGCTGTCGGTGGCCGTATATGGCTGGCTCTATGGCTGGCAGTACGGGGTCGGGTTCGTGTTCATGCTGCTGATCCATGAGCTGGGGCATTACATCGCGGCGCGGCGGCGCGGGCTCAACGTCGGACTGCCGACCTTCGTGCCCTTCATCGGCGCCTGGGTACAGCTCAAGGATCTGCCTCACGATGCGGAAACCGAGGCGTATGTCGGTCTCGGCGGGCCGCTGCTCGGCACCCTCGCCGCGGTCGTGACCTTTTACGTCGGGGTCCACCAGCAATCGGCGCTGCTCATCGCGATCTCCTACGCCGGATTCATGCTGAATCTGTTCAACCTGATTCCCGTGCCGCCGTTCGACGGCGGGCGGATCACCGCCGTGCTGGGATCGAAAGTCTGGCTACTCGGGATTCCGGTCCTGATCGGGCTCTTTCTGCTGCGTCCCAGCCCCTTGCTGCTCATCATTGCCCTGCTGGCTGCGCCGCAGCTCTATGCAGCCTGGCGGGAGGACCCGAACTCACCGGAAGTGCGCGCTTACTACGAAGTGCGGGGCGGCGCGCGGTGGCGGTATGGCCTGGGCTATCTCGGCCTCGCCGCCTTTCTCGCCGTGATGTCGTACGAGACGCACGCGCTGCTGCTGTACATCCGCAACGAGGACATGATGCTGCTGCAGTGATCCGGCGGACCACCGTTCAATCGCCGCGTTCCAGCCACAGCCCTTTGAGGTATTCGCTCTCCGGGTGCGTCATCCGGATCGGATGGTCCGAACCGGCGGCGAGCCGCGCGCGCAGATCGCATTCGACGCCGGCGTCGATCACGGCACCGGCGACGATTTTCTGGAACAGATCGGCATCGATCGCGCCGGAGCACGAGAAGGTCAGCAGGTGACCGCCGGGCTCGAGCAGCCGCAACCCATTGAGATTGATGTCCTTGTAGGCGCGGGCGGCGCGATCGACCTGATGGTGGTTGGCCGCGAACTTCGGCGGATCGAGCACGATCAGGTCGAACCGCTCGTCGCGGGCGCGCATGGCCCGCAATTCCTCGAACACGTCGGCGCAGCGCCACTGCACGCCGCCGGCCGCCGGGGGATGCGTGGCGGAAGGAGGCGTCGACGCGATGCCGTTGCGCTCGGCGTTGGCATGCGCCAGCGCCAGCGCATCGGCGGACGAATCGACGGACACCACGGTTTCCGCCCCGGCCAGGGCCGCGGCGAGACTGAATCCGCCCGTGTAGCAAAAGCAGTTGAGCACGCGCGGCGCCCGCCCGTGCCGCGCGCGAAAGGCGCGCACCAGGTCCGCAATGCGCCGGCGATTGTCACGCTGATCGATGTAGAAACCGGTCTTGTGCCCGCGGCGCACCTCGACGCCGAACCGCACGCCGTGTTCCCGCACGTCGATGACGTCCGGCGGCGCTTCGCCGCGCAGCACGCCGCTCGTCCCCGGCAGGCCCTCCCGTGCGCGCAGGGCACCGTCGGAACGATCGAACACGTTGCCGCAACCGCTGGCATGACAGAGCGCATCGAGCAAGGCTTCACGGTGGCGCTCGACGCCGGCCGCCTGCATCTGCACGACGAGTTGATCGCCATAGCGGTCCGCGATCAGCCCGGGCAGGAAATCCGCTTCCGCGTAGACCAGCCGCACCGCGTCGGTGACTTCGTCCAGACCGCGGCGGCGGGCCACCGCCGCGCCGACCCGGTCGGCGAGCCAGGCTTCGTCGATCCGGTCTGCTTCGCGAAAGCTCCAGCACCGCAGGCGGATCGCCGACTCCGGCGACCATGCGGCCCAGGCCAAAAAGCGCTTGTCGGCGGCATGGACGGCGACGAGGTCGCCGCCGGCCGGCGAGCCGTGGACCTGCGCAATCGCCCCGGCGTACACCCATGGGTGCCGGCGCAGCAGGGAGCGCTCCTTGCCCGGCTTGAGGAAAACCGATCCTGCCGCGGTCATGCGTCCGGCCGCAGCGCGGCGCTGGTGAGTTCGCCGATGAGGGCGAGCACCGCCGTCCCCATCGCAGCATCGAACCGCGCCGGTTCCGGCGAGCCGAGCACGATCAACCCGAAGGCGTCGGCCCCATCGGCGACGCGCAACGGAACGAGTGCGGCGCTCTTGGCCGCGGCCCAGCGCTCGTCCAGCCAGCCGAACCGCCGCAGGTCGATCTCGGCGCCGCACAGCGGTGCGTGCAGGCCGCGCGCAGCTTCCACCGCGGTTGCCATCGCGGCATCGGCGTCGCCGACCGACCAGGTCCGGATCGCGGCCATCGGGATGGAAAAAATGCGCTCCAGCTCATGCGCGGCGTCGACCGCCATCGTCTCCCGGTTCCGCAGCGCAACGAGGTTGCGCGTCCAGTCGATCAGGTTGCGCAACAGCCGGTCGTTGTCGTGTCCGATGCGGATCAGATTCGCAAGCTTGGCTTCGAGCGCCTTGTTGCGTTCGCGCAGCAACTGCGCCTGCCGCTCCATCAGCGATACCGCGGCCCCCCGCTGCGGGTCGGAGATCTTCAACTCCGCCAGCAGTTCGGCATGGCGATCGAAGAACCCCGGGGTCTCCCGCAGGTAGCGGGCGACATCGCTTTCATTCCACTGCGGTTCGCTCATGGTAGATCCATTTCTCCTTCGAAGACCGGCTCCGCCGGACCCGTCATCCACACCGATGTGTCGTCCCCATCCCAGGCGATGCGCAGCGTGCCCCCGCGCGCCTGAACCTCGACCGGAGTGTCGAGCAACCCGGCCCGGATGCCGGCCACCGCCGCCGCGCAGGCGCCGGTGCCACAGGCCAGCGTCTCCCCCGCGCCGCGCTCCCAGACGCGCAAGCGCAGATGCGAACGATCGACCACCTGGGCAAAGCCGGCGTTGACCCCGCGGGCGAACCGCGGGTGCCGCTCGATCCGCGGACCGTCCTCCGCCACCGGCGCGGCGTCGACATCGCCGACGAACTGGACGGCATGGGGATTGCCCATCGACACGATGCAGACCGGCACGGAACGCCGATCCACATCGAGCGGCCAGACCTGCGCGCCGCCGCGCGCCGACGGCACCAGACCAGAGGCGTCGAAACCGCTGGCTTCGGGTCGAAAATCCGGGGGACCCATGTCGACGGTGACCTGGCCGTCCTCCTCCAGGCGCGGCTCGATCACGCCGCTCGCGGTCACGACGCGGATCCGGCGCTTGTCGGTCAGGCCGAGCCGGCGCACGAACTTGACGAAGCAGCGCGCGCCGTTGCCGCACTGCTCCACCTCGCCGCCGTCCGCATTGAAGATGCGATAGCGGAAGTCCGCCTCCGCGCCCGGACCCGAGACCGGCGCGCGTTCGACGACCAGCACCTGATCCGCGCCGACGCCGTAGCGGCGGTCCGCCAGGGCGCGGATCCGGCGCGCGTCGAGTTCGAGGCGCTGCCCGATCGCGTCGAGCATCACGAAATCGTTGCCGGCCCCCTGCATTTTGACAAAACGGAACTTCATGGCGCGATTATCGCCGACGGCGAAGCGGGAGCCGGGACCTGGATCGGAATCGGCGGCGGCCGGGCGATCCGCATGGATCGGCCATTGCGGTGTCACAAATTTTCGGGGCATCCCTTCCGGGGATCGGCGGATAGAATCCGACCGCCAACCATGAACAACCAAAAGACGGCACAACGTCTGCGGGGCGAGGTGGCTCCCCTCCTCCCCGAAGAGCAACAGGAGATCCTTGACTTCCAGCAAGCGATCCTGCGCAGCGTATTGGGCGGCGGCGACTCCGCCAGCATGGTTGCCGACGTCTGCCGCCTGGCGGAGATGCTGCTGCCCGACTCGGTCGGCTCGGTGATGCTGCTCAACCGCGACGACGGCCTGCTGCACCTGTTCGCGGCGCCCAGCGTTCCGCAAAGCGCGGCGCAACGGCTGGATTTTCTGCGTCCCGGTCCGGGCGCCGGGTCCTGCGGCAACGTCATCCACTGCGGCACCCCGCAGTATGTCGATGACACGTTCCACGACCCGCGCTGGAGCGACCTGCGCCCGATCGCGCAGGATCTCGACATCCGCTCCTGCTGGTCGGTTCCGGTCGTGGACGGCCAAGGAAGCATCATCGGGACGTTCGCGCTGTCGAGCTTCGAGCACCGGATGCCGGGGTCGTTCCATCGCAAGCTGCTGGACACCGGCGCCGCGCTGGTCGGGATCATCCTGTCGCACGCCCGCTGGCAGGACAGCCTGCGGCTGTCCCGCAAGGCCTTCGATTCCGCGATCCAGCACCTGTCGACGCACGATGCGCAGACCGGCCTGCCCAACCGGGTGCTGTTCCGCGCCGGCTGCGAAAGCCTGGTCCACAGCGGCGCGCAAGGCGCGCTGCTGTGCCTGAACATCGACGACTTCCGCAGCATCAACGAAACCCTGGGGCTGGGCTGCGGGGACCACATCCTGCGCGAGGTCGCAGCCCGGCTGTCCGGGCTCATCGGCAATGCGGAAAGCGTGTGCCGCTGGAGCGCGGACGAATTCCTCGTGGTGACCTCCTCGGCCGCCGACCTCGATTCGGTGGCGAATCTTTGCCTGCGCATTTCGGAGGCGCTCTGCCTGCCGATCGAGATCGACGACCAGCAGGTCCGGCTGACGGTCTCGCAGGGGGTCGCGCAGTTCCCGGCCGACGGGACGAAATTCGACGACCTGCTGCGCCGCGCCACTGCCGCCCTGCAGGACGCGAAGCGCGCCGGCAAGAACATCGTGCGCTATGCGACCGCACGCGCCAACGACACCGTCCGGGCGCATTTCCAGATCGCCCAGGACCTGCGACGCGCGCTGGCGCAGAAGGAGTTCGAGCTGCACTACCAGCCGCAGATCTGCCTGCGGACCGGCCGGGTGGTCGGGGCCGAAGGCCTGATCCGCTGGCGCGACCCCGAGCGGGGGCTGGTGCCGCCCGGGGTCTTCATCGGCGCGGCCGAGCGGACGGGCCTCATCGTCGACATCGGCGCCTGGGTGATCGAGCAGGCGTGCGCCGACGCGGCACGATGGCGCACACTCGGCGCCGGCGACATCCGGCTCAGCGTCAACGTGTCGGCGATCCAGACCCGGCGCGACGATTTCTGCACGATCCTCACCGGCGCGATGGCCCGCCACGGCATCGCCGCGAAACAGCTCGACCTGGAGCTGACCGAATCCGTGTTCATGGAAGACAGTCCGCAGATGCGCGCCATGCTGGAAAGCCTCAAGCGCACCGGGGTACAACTGTCGATCGACGACTTCGGCACGGGCTACTCCAGTCTGGCCTACCTGCGCTGGCTCGCGGTCAACCGCCTCAAGATCGATCGGACCTTCGTGGCCGGCCTGCGCAACGGCGACGACACCTCCGCGATCGTCCAGGCCGTGATCGGCCTTGCGCACGCCATGAACCTCGCCGTGGTCGCGGAGGGCGTGGAAGACGAGGAAACCTTGCGACAGCTGCAAGAGATGGGTTGCGACGAAGCGCAGGGATTCTTCTTCGATGCGGCGCTGCCCGCGCCCCAATTCGAGCAGCGACTGTTTGCGGCAGCTCCGTATGCGCAGTGCACGGATCCGGGTTGACCGGCTGACCGCGTGATCGCCGCGCCGGCGCGGGAACCCGTGCCGGTATGATCGACGCCGATTGGGCATCTTTCTCTCCTTGGCAACCCGGCGCGAAGACGCGCTCCCGCATGGACACACCGCACACTCCGGACAACCCGGCAGCCCGCATCTGGTCCGGCCTGCGCAGGCACCTGCGGTCCATCCGGCTGTTCAAGGGTCTTCCGCCGGCGAATCGGCCCGCGGTGCTGCGTGACGCGATGGCGGGCGTCGTGCTCGCGTCGATGGACATCCCGCAGCTCCTCGGCTATGCCCGCATCGCCGCCATGCCGCCGGTGACCGGGCTCTACACCGGCCTGCTTCCCGCAGTGGCGTTCGCAATCTTCGGCGCGTCGCCGAGTCTCGTCGTCGCCGCCGACTCCGCAACCGCCACGATCTTTGCGGGCAAGCTCACGACGCTCGCCGACCCGTCGAGTGCCGAATATGTCGCGCTGGCGGGGATGACCGCGTTGCTCACCGCCATGATGCTGCTGATCGCGCGCATCTTCCGCCTCGGCTTCCTTGCCGATTTTCTGTCGCGCACGGTGCTGGTGGGATTCCTTGCGGGCGTCGGCGTGCAGGTCGGCATCGCGATGCTGGGCGACATGCTGGCCATCCCCTTCTCGTCGCGCCTGACGACCGAACAGGCCGCCGACATTGCCAGCCACCTGTCGACCATCCACTGGCCGGTGTTCGGCCTGTCGGCGATCGTCGTGACGACCATCCTGTCGTTCAAGCGGTTCCGGCCGCACTGGCCGGTCGCACTGGCCGCGGTGATTGTCAGCATCGGCGCCAGCGTGATCTGGGACTTCGCCCGCCACGGCATCGCCGTGATCGGCCCCTTGCGGGTCGGCCTGCCGCATCTGCGCCTGCCCCCGGTCGGATGGACCCAGGCGCTGGACCTCCTGGAGGTGGCCGCATCCTGCTTCGTCGTGGTCATCGCGCAGAGTGCCGCGACCAGCCGCGCGTTCGCCGACCGCCATGGCGACGCGATCGACGAGGATGCCGATCTGCTCGGCCTTGCCGCGGCCAACGTCGCCGCGGCGATGACCGGCGCCTTCGTGGTCAACGGCAGCCCGACGCAGACCGCAATGGCCGATCAGGCGGGCGCGCGCAGCCAGATCGCCCAGATCACTCTGGCCGTCGTCGTGATCGTGGTGCTGCTGTTTCTGAGCCGATGGCTGCAGTATCTGCCGCAGTGCGTCCTGGCATCGATCGTGTTCACGATCGCCGTCAGCCTCGTCAACGTCCGCGAGCTGAATGAAATCCGCCGCGAAAGTCCGGGCGAATTCGCCCTGGCGATGACGACTGCGGCGGTGATCGTGGTCGGCGGCGTGGAGAGCGGAATCCTGGCCGCGATCGCACTATCGCTGCTGCGCCACGTGCGCCACAGCTACCGGCCGCATACGATGGTGGTGATGCCCAACGGCAACGGCCGCTGGGAGCCCGTCCCGACGCGGGAGGGCATGGAAACCGCGCCGGGCCTGATCATTTACCGCTTCGGCGCCGATCTTTTCTATGCCAACGAACGGCAGTTCGCAGACGAAGTGCGCCGGCTGATCGACGCCGCCCCCCATCCGGTCCATCGCTTCCTGATCGATGCTTCGGCGATCACCGACCTCGACTACTCGGCGGGACGTTCCGTCAATGCCTTGTGCCAGGCGCTGAGCGCCCGCGGCATCGAAGTGGCGATGGCACGCGTGAACCCGTATCTGCGTTCGGATCTGGTCCGCCATGGCGTGACGTCGGTGATCGGCGAGGCCAATATCTACAGCACCCTGCACGAAGCGCTCGCCGGCGTCCACCGCGTCGCGGCGTCGGGTCCGTAGCGCGGCCGGGTTCGCGCCGCGACGCGGTGGACGGCGCCGTGCGCCTTACCAGCCCATCGTCGGGCCGAACGCGAATCCATACCCCGGCCCCCATGGTCCCCATGCCGACCAGTTCCAGGATGCGTTGTTGTACATCTCGGCGGCCATCGCCTGCTCGTCGACCATGTGCTGTTCCAGGCGGTCGCGCTTGTACTGGTTGTAGGCCTGTTGCGTGCCGATGTAGAGGCACCCGCAGACCATGGGATCGGCGTAGACGTAATGGACCGTATCGCCATGCACGCGCATCACGAACCGGTTCGGCGGCAACTGGCTCAGCATCGCGATGCGCTCGGGCGTATTGGCCGGACGCACGATGAATCCGGCGGCGGCCAGATTGTCTTCGTGATGCGCGATCCGCTCCTGCTGGGTCTCGCAGGAGCACAGCGCAACGACGGCCACCAGCGCGGCCGCGCCGGCACGCAGCGACCGGATGCCGGAGGGTGCACGGACAGATCCGGCTGAGCGAAACGATGCAGACATGCCAAGCTCCACGATGCGGGGAATACGGAAAGCATACCGTGCCGAACGGCGCCGGTCATGGCAGTGCCGCTCTCGGCCGCGCACCGCCCTCGGAGAATGTCGCCACCCCCGGAAACGACGTACGCAATATCCGTAAACACTCCTCGCAACGCATTCGCGCGATCTCGGACATTCCCGCGGATCCTTGCGGAGAAAATGGGCAACGGCGCCACGGAACCTTCCGCGATCGTTCCCGGCCGCCCTCGGAAAACCATTGCACCGGAGTCGATGATGAGAAGAAAAACCCGAAACGCCCGAAATGCCCTTTCCCTGCTGGCTTGCGCCGGGCTGATGGCCGCGATCGGCAGCGCTGCCGCCGCCGATTCCCGCGCTTCCCGGCCCGCGACGCCGGCCGCGGCAGCGAAGGAGCAGCACGTGAAGGACGTGGCCTCGCAGGCGCTGCGGCGGGAGCGCCACCGGCTGATCCGCAACGCGATGGTCGCCCAGGACGAGGTGCTGCACGCCCTGTTCTATCTCGAGGATCATGATACGAAGCCGGCATTCCACCTGCTGTCCGATGCGGACGGACGACTCAACGTGCTGCTCGCGCGCGACCCGCATCTCAATCTCGTGCCGATCGCCGTCCGCGCCAACATCATCGACACCAAGCCATCCCTGGAAACGATCCACACCTCGGTGAAGGGCGCCGAGTCGGCGCTCGACGCCGGCAACATCCAGCATGCCCGCGCACTGCTGGTTCCGCTGCGCAGCGAGATGCACATCGACACCGATCTGCTGCCGCTGGGGATCTACCCGAAGGCGATCAGGAAGGCCAGCGAGGAGATCCAGGCATCACGGATCGCGGATGCCGAGTCGACCCTCGCCGATGCCCTCGGGTCGATCGTGACGTCGGAACAGGTCGTCCCGTTGCCGCCGATCGAAGCGGAAGGCGACGTGCTCGACGCCGAAGGCCTGATGAAACAAGGCACGGCGAAAAACAAGGCGGCGATCCTGTCGCTGCTGTCCCGTGCGGACCACCATCTCGCCGATGCCGACGCCCTCGGCTACGGAAAATACAAGCCGATTCGCGACGAAATCGCTGCAATCCAGGGAAAGGTGCGCGGCGGCAATGCAAAGCCGGGCATTTTCGGGCATATCAAGCAGATGTTCCACGACCTGGCCGCGAAAGTCTGATCGTGCCGCGACCCGAGCCGCTTCCGGCCTTTTGATCGACGAAGGGAACCAACATGAAAAAAACCAGCCACCATTTCCTGGCGCTCGCGGTCGTCTGCCTGCTGCCGATTTCGTCTGCACACGCACAACTCGGCGGCATCCTCAACCAGTTCGGCGGCGGTGCGGCGCAATCGTCCGGCACCCCCGCCGCCGGGCTCGGCGCAATCGGCGGCGGCACCGCGCTGGTTCCCGGCAGCCTCGGCAATGTCGTGGGCCTGCTGAAATACTGCATCGAGAACAACTACCTGGGCGGCAACGCCAAGTCGGTGCAGAGCACGCTGATGGGCAAGCTGGGGAACAACCCCGCATCGAACCCCGGCTACGCGAGCGGACTCGTCGGCATTCTCGATGCAGGCAATGGCCAGACGATGAACCTGGGCGGCGGAGCGACGCAGCCGCTCAGCCAGCAGATCTGCACGCGCGTATTGGCCCAGGCGAAATCGTTCCTCTAAGGCCGGTGGCCACCCAGCCGCCCACGGGCTTCGCCGTTGCCTGCGGCGGGCACGATGCGCCCCGCACCCTTCCTGTGACAATGCCTGTCACAAGGCCGTGATGTCGGCGTGCGAACATCGCGCCGACGTCCGCGCGGAACCGGGCTGGGAAAAACGGGCAATGGATTGGAAACTGGCACGCGCGGGACTGGCCGCGCTCATCGCGGCTTGCGCCGTACCGCAACCTGCGGTCGCGGGGACGGACCTTCCCTGGAAGGTCGTCGCCGACGTCCCCCTGCCGGGGAACACCACGCGTTTCGACTATGCGAGCGACGACCCGGCACGACATCGGCTGTTCCTGGCCCACCTCGGGCAGGACGAGGTGCTGGCGTTCGACACGCGAACCCGCAAGATCATCGGCGTGGTCGGCAACGTCCGCAAGGTCCACGGCGTGCTGGCGATTCCGCAGCTCGGCCGCGTCTACGCCAGCGCGACGGGCACCGACGAGATCGTGGCGATCGACGAGACACGCCTGACGGAAGTGGCGCGGATACCGAGCGGCGTCCATCCGGACGGCATGGCATATGCGCCCGGGGTCGAGCGGCTCTACGTGTCGGACGAAATCGGCAGGACCGAGACGGTGATCGACGTGCGCACGAACCGGCGCATCGCCACCATTCCGCTGGGCGGCGAAGTCGGCAACAGCCAATACGACCGGGCCTCCGGCCACATTTTCGTCAACGTGCAGACGCGGGGGCAACTGGTCGAGATCGATCCCGCGACCGACCGCGTCATCCGGCGCATCCGTCTGCGGGGCGCGGAGGACAACCACGGCCTGCTCATCGAGCCGCGGTCGCGCCGCGCATTCATCGCCTGCGCCGGCAACGACCGGCTGCTGGTGCTCGACCTGCGGACACGGCGCATCACGCAGACCCTGCCGATCGGCCACGACCCCGACGTGCTCGCCTTCGATCCGCGGACCAACCTGCTTTACGTCGCGTCGGAATCCGGGACGGTATCGCTGATGGCGCTGCAGGCCGGTCGCCTGCGGATGCTGGGCGCGGGCCGGCTTGCGCCCGATGCCCACGTCGTCGCCGTGGATCCGGACACGGATCTCGCCTATTTCCCGATCCGCAATCTCGGCGGTCGCCCGATGCTGCGCATCACCGAGGTCGTCGGCAGGGGGGTGCGATAATCCGGGCTCCCCATCGAGTCCATCCGAAAGATTCCGTGTGACCTACGCCCTGCTCGCGGTGGCGACCATCCTCTGGGGCGCGAACTTCAACCTTTCGAAGCACGTCCTGGCCGACGAGCATGCGCTGATCGCCGCCGCTGCGCGGTTCGACATCGCCGCGGCGGCAATGCTCGCCCTGTGCGCCGTTCGAAGAACTCCCGTGCCGATTCTGCGCCACGGCCGCGCATACCTCATCCTGGGCGCAGTCGGCGTGGCCGGATTCAATGCCTTGTTCTTCTATGGCATGAAGTGGACCTCTCCCGTCAACGGCGCGCTGATCATGGCGACGAGCCCCCTGTTGACCGCGACCCTGGCCTACTTCGTGTCGGGGGACCGGCTGGGCGTCCGGCAGATCCTCGCGCTGCCGATCGGCCTGGGCGGCGTCGCCTTCGTGGTGCTGGGCGGCGGCGCGCGGGTGCACATCGCGTTCGGCGACATCCTGATGCTTGCCGGCAGCCTTTGCTGGGCGATCTACAACGTGCTGACCGGCCGGATGATGCCGCGCGGCGTGGATGGGTTCGCCAACACCGCGGCCGTCATGCTCACCGGCGGGCTGGCATTGAGCGCGGCCGCCGCACTCGCGCACGCGCGGGTCGCCGTGCCGCATGCAGGGGCGTTGGCCTCCCTCCTGGTGATGAGCCTGGGCGGCACCGTCCTGTCCTACCTGTTCTGGAATGCCGGGATCGCGCGCCTGGGCGCCGCGCGCACGGCCCTGTTCATGAACGTCGTTCCGGTAAGCTCGATGGCCTTTTCCGTCCTCGAAGGACGCGCGCCGACACTGACCCAGATCGCCGGCGGCGTCGCGGTGATCGGCGCGGTCACCCTCGCCGCCTGGCCGTCCGGCCGAAGCCTGGTACGCCGAAGCGCGGCGTAGGCACTGCGCCGGCGAAGTTACTCGTCCCCGTCGAGATCCTTCCGCAGGGTTTCCAGTTCATTCCGATAGGCCTCGGCGTCGCCATACGACAGGAACTTCGCATAGTGCTCGTGCGCGCCGGCGATGCGGCGCGCATGCTTGATCGGACACCAGTATTGCTCGGTACGCGCCGCGACTTCGCGGGCGTAGGCGGCGACACCGTTGCCGTAAGAACAGTAGAAGCAATTGAACCGCTCGATGAAATTCAGATAGACCAGATGACCGCGATCGAAGACGAGGTAGTCCGCGCGCCGCACCTTGCGAATGCCGTATACCGGAAAGCAGATCGCCTGATAGATCGTAACGAACAGGTCCAGCAACAGAAACGGCAGCCATCCGAGATAGATCACCGGCGCCGTCAGCACGACCAGCGGGCGGGACTGCGCGAGGAAACGGAACACCCCGACACGATGCGCGCGCTGCCAGTGCAGAAACTCGACCGCGAGCCGCGCACGCCGCTGCTCCAGATCTTCGTGCGCCTGGCGATACGACTCCTCGATCTCCTCCTGGAGCGCGCGGGCGCGTGCCAGCAGTTCTTCCAGCTTCGGCTTGTCCAAGCGCTTCTCCACGGTCCAGTGCCTCGACGGGCAAGGCTACACGTTCAGGCTACCGACATTCCGGGATCGCCCTACTTTCCTTTGCGCGCAAAAGGGCGGAACATGGACGGGCCGTTCCGCATCAGGATTGCAGAAGAATCGCCGTGAGCCAGCAGCCCAATTCCCCGAATTCGAACGTCCGATCTCCGCTTCGCCCCCTCGTCGCCGTTGCCGCGATTACCGCGGTCGCAGTCGCCGTGGGCGCCGCCGTCGTGTACATCGTGCCAAGCGTCCGCCACACCGCTGCATCCGCAAGCGCGGGCGCGGGATATCCGCCCCCGCCGCCCTTGCCGGGAGCGCCCTCCCGCGGCGCGGCGCCCGGCTATGCGCCCGCCGGCGCTCCCCGCCCCATGGGGGCAGCCGCGCCCGCCACCTGTTACGACTGCGGCGTCGTGGTCGGGGTCCGCCGGATCCAGGTGGCCGGTCAAGACACGGGCTTGGGCGCGGTCGCCGGCGGCCTGCTCGGCGGCGTGCTGGGCAACCAGATGGGAGAAGGCAACGGCCGGACCGCCATGACCGTGGTCGGTGCGCTGGGCGGCGCGCTCGCCGGCAACACCGTCGAAAAGCGGGTCCATGAGAAGATCGAATACCAGATCGACATCCACATGGACAACGGCCGCGCGCGCACGATCCACGGCAGCACGCCGCCGCCCTTCGGCCCCGGAACCCGGGTGCGCGTCGACGGCGATACGATCATGCCGCTGCGCTAGGCTCCGCGCTCGGCGCGCCGGCTCAGAACCGCAGGATCGCCGCGAACCCCCGGTTGCCGACGATCGGCGACCGTAGCTCGAGGAGTGCGCCGCCCTGCCGGGCGATGGCGTTGGTGATCGCCAGACCCAGCCCCGATCCTGCCGCGGCGGTGATGCCTCGTTCGAACGGGCGTACCAGCTTGCCCAGCAAGCTCCGCCGGCACACCCGGGCCGTCGTCGACCACGTAGATCGCGCCATCCTCCACCAGGACCGTGACCCAGGCATCCTTGCCGCCATGCTTGAGCGCGTTCTCGATCAGGTTGCGCAGCGCTACCGCGATCGCATCGATGTCGCCGACGACTTCCGCGGGGTGGCCGCTCACTTCGATGCGCAGGCGCTCGCTGCCGATGGCCTCGGGAAACTCTTCGACCACCAGGCGCGCCACCACGACGAGGTCGACCGGCTCCCGGCGCAGCGTCGCCCCCGACTCGATGCGCGCCACCTGCAACAGGCGGGTCGCGACGCGCGTCAGGCGGTCGAGCTGGCGCACCAAGGCCTCGGCATGGCGCCGCGCCGTTTCTTCGGTCGTGACGTCGAGCAGGCGCTGGGCCTGCGCGCGCGCCGCGGCAAGCGGCGTGCGCAGCTCGTGCGCGGTTTCCGCCGCCGCGATGCGCTCCATGTCGACCAGGCTGCCGACCCGTGCGATCAGGCCGTTGACGCTGGCCAGCCAAGGCTGCAGCTCATCCGGCGCACCTTCGGTGGACAGCGGCCGGCGATCGTCGGCGGACCGCCCCGACAATTCGGCGTGTGCCGGCGCCAGCGCATGGAAGCCCTGGCGCAGGATGACCGCCAGCGCCACCGAGGCCAGCGGCAGCACGAACGCCAGGCTGCCGACGAGCCAAAAGAGGATCCGGCTGAACAGTTGGACCCGATGCTTGCGGGTTTCCGCCACCTGGATGCGCCGCTTGCCGTCGCTGCGATTGAGCGTCAGCACATGCCAGCCGCGCACATCGCGGAAGCCGTCGCGCGTATCAGGGTCCAACGGCGCGGCGGGCGCCTGGTGCGAGTGCAAGTCCATGGCCCCGGTCGGCCCGTACACCTGGTACACCACCGATTCCTCGTGCGTGCCGATCGCCATGAACAGGGCGTCCTGCTCGCCATCCCGCAACGCGGATTCCGGCAGGACCAACAGGCGCTGACCCACCTCCTGCAGCGCGCTGTCGAGCACTTCGGCCGTCTCGTCCTCGACCACGTAGAGCGCCACCGCCGAACTCAGCACCCACAGGGAGGCGAACGCCACCAGCAGGCGGCGGCGGATGCGTTGCTCGAGGCTCCACCCCTGCAGCGACCCCAGGGAGTCAGACATCGAGGCGATAACCCAGGCCGCGGTGGGTGCTGATGGCCAAGGGGCCGAGTTTCTTGCGCAAGCGGCTCACGATCACTTCGAGCGAGTTGCTGTCGGCATCGCCCATGCCTTCATCGGCGAGATGGGTTTCGATCTCGGTGCGGCTGTAGATGCGCCCGGGGTGCCGCGCGAGCAGGGACAGCACGCTCCACTCCATCGCGGTGAACTCCACGCGCTCCGACCCCCGGCGCGCGGAGCGCGAATTGAGGTCGATCGCCACCCCGCCGATCTTCAGTTGCGCGGGCGGCGCGGTGCGCCGCGTCACCGCGGAGATCCGCGCCAGCAGTTCGTCGAGATCGAACGGCTTGACCAGGTAGTCGTCGGCGCCGGCCTGCAGGCCGCGGATGCGATCGCTCACCTGATCGCGCGCGGTGAGCACGATCACCGGCCGGCGGTTGCCCGCCGCACGCCATTCGCGCAACAAGGAGAGGCCGTCGCCGTCCGGCAGATTGAGATCCAGAAGCGCCAGATCGGGGTCGACGACGCGCCGCGCCTGGGCCACGAGCTTGCACCAGTGCACCTCGTGCCCGGCCGCCTCGAGATGGTCATTGACTGCCTGGCCCAGGTCGATGTCGTCTTCCAAGAGCAGGATTTTCATGGGCGCATCGTGCCATGACATCGCGCGCGGCTCCTGAATCGGCGATGAACGGGCGCCGGTCGTGGTCCCGCCCCCCGCCTACTTCGCGACCACCGCGGCGCGGAAGGCGCGCAGCCATTTCTTGACGGCCCGCTCGTTTTCCGGCCCCATGCGGATCAGGATCTTCTGGCCGGCGGTGAGCGCCTCCAGGTCCGGGTCGGCATACAGGAACATCGCGCTGCTGGTCTGCACGGCCACCGGCGGTTTCGGCTCCGGCGCGTCGATCATTTCCCCGAGCACCTGCACCAGGCGATCCTGGAAGCGCCGATCCGGATAGCCGAGGTTGCGATATGCCTCCTGGAAGAGGTAGGCGAACCGCTGGTAGACGTGGGCCGACTGCGCGGCGTTGAACGAGGTCAGCGCGACGACATAGGGCTTGTAGCGCTCCGCATTGGCAGCGGCGATCCACGTCTGGCTGGCCGTGGCGGTGACCTGGAACTGCCCGGGGACCGGCTTGGTCGGCATCACCCGCAGGGCCACCTTGTCGCGCCCCAGCGCATCGACCGTGGCAACGAGATGCCGGATCAGATCGTGGGGGATCAGCAGATGCAGAATCGACGCACGCCAGCCGGCGATCCCCTGCAGGGCGTCGAGAAACGGCCGGTCGCTGTGGTCGAGGGTGAGGCGCGGCTGCCCGGTGGGCGGCGCCATCACGATCGCCTTCGGCGGCGCCTCGGGCGCGGGCGCCGGAGTGACCGGCGTCGGCACCGGCGGGGCAACCGGCGCCGGCGGGGCCGCAGCCACCGTTGCCGCCGGTGTGGCGGCGCGATGATGCAGCCAGTAATAGCCGCCGACGACCGCAACCGCCGCGACCACGACCGCGGCGCCGATGGCAACCGGGTTCAATCCCTCACGAGGTTCGTCCATAGCCACCTTCTGTGCCGTTCCAATGTCGGAGCCGCCGCCGCACCCGGCTCGGCGCGCAGCTCCGCATTCGATTCCGTCGTTTTCATTCCCGCACGCAGTCGAGACAATACTCGATCTTGCCGTCCCGTTCGAGCTTCACCAGTCCGTGGATGTCGGTTTCGAATCCCGGGAAACTGGCGTTGAATTCGCGCGCGAACTGCAGGTAATGCACGATCTTGGCGTTGACGCGCTCGCCCGGAATCAGCAACGGAATGCCGGGGGGATACGGCGTCAGCAGCACCGCGCTCACCCGCCCTTCGACCTGGTCGATCGGCACGCGATCGATCTCGTTGTGCGCCATCTTCGCGTAGGCCCTGGCCGGGATCATCACGGGCTCCATCTCGGAGACGTACATCTCGGTGGTCAGGCGGGCGATGTCCTTGGCGCGGTAGATCTCGTGGATCGCCTGGCAAAGATCGCGCAGGCCGAAGGTCTCGTAGCGCGGATGCGCGCGCAGGAATTCCGGCATGACGCGCCACAGCGGCTGGTTGGTGTCGTAGTCGTCCTTGAACTGCTGCAGCTCGGTCACCAGGGTGTTCCAGCGGCCCTTGGTGATGCCGATGGTGAACATGATGAAGAACGAGTAGAGCCCGGTCTTCTCGACGACGATGCCATGCTCGGTCAGGTACTTCGTGAGGACCGCGGCCGGGATACCCGTGTCGTCGAACGAGCCCTCGACGTCCAGCCCGGGCGTGATGATCGTCGCCTTGATGGGGTCGAGCAGGTTGAAGTCGGGCGCGAGATCGCCGAACCCGTGCCAGCGCTCGCCCGCGCGCAGCGTCCAGTAATCGCGGTCCGGCCCGCCCTCGGGCAGCTCCGCGTCCGGGCCCCATACCTGGAACCACCAGGAATCGCCGTATTCGTCATCGATCTTGCGCATCGCGCGGCGGAAATCCAGCGCCTCGTCGAGCGACTCCTCGACCAGTGCCGGGCCGCCGGGCGGCTCCATCATCGCCGCGGCGACGTCGCAGGACGCGATGATCGCGTACTGGGGCGAGGTCGACGTGTGCATCATGAACGACTCGTTGAACGTCCAGCGGTCCAGGCTTTCGGTCTTGGAATTCTGGATCAGGATCTGCGACGACTGCGACAGCCCGGCGAGCAGCTTGTGCACCGACTGCGTCGCGAAGACCATCGAGCTCTGCGTGCGCTCGCGCGGCCCGGCGACGCCGCCGATGGCGTGCATGTTGGTGTAGAACCCGTGGAACGCCGCGTGCGGCAGCCAGGCCTCGTCGAAATGCAGCGAGTCCACCCGCCCATCGAGGATTTTCTTGATCGTTTCGACGTTGTAGACGACGCCGTCGTAGGTGCTCTGGGTGATCGTCAACACCCGCGGCTTGCCTTCGTTGCCCTGCAGCAGCGGATGCTCGCGGATCTTCTGCGCGATCGCCTCCCAGCGGAACTCCTCGAGCGGGATCGGACCGATGATGCCGTAGTGGTTGCGCTTGGGCGTCAGGAACACCGGGATCGCCCCGGTCATCGTGATCGCGTGCAGGACGGACTTGTGGCAGTTGCGGTCGACCACGACGATGTCGCCCTGGGCCACGGTGTAGTGCCAGACGATCTTGTTCGAGGTCGAGGTGCCGTTGGTGACGAAGAACAGATGATCGGCGCCGAAGATCCGCGCCGCGTTGCGTTCCGCCGCCGCCACCGGGCCGGTATGGTCGAGCAGCTGGCCCAGTTCGTCGACCGCGTTGCAGACATCGGCCCGCAGCAGGTTCTCGCCGAAGAACTGGTGGAACATCTGCCCCACCGGGCTCTTCAGGAACGCCACGCCGCCCGAATGACCGGGGCAGTGCCACGAGTAGGAACTGTCCTGCGCGTATTGCGTGAGGGCGCGGAAGAACGGCGGCGCCAGCCCGTCGAGGTAATGCCGCGCTTCGCGCACGATGTAGCGGGCGACGAACTCCGGCGTGTCCTCGTGCATGTGGATGAAGCCGTGCAGCTCGCGCAGGATGTCGTTGGGCAGATGGCGCGAGGTGCGGGTCTCGCCGTACAGGAAGATGGGGATGTCGGCGTTGCGGAAGCGCACTTCCTGGACGAAGGCGCGCAGGTCGCCGATGATCGGGCTGCCCTCCGCAGCCAGTTCCTCGTCGTCGACCGACAGGATGAAGGCCGATGCGCGGCTGTGCTGCTGTGCGAAGCCGCTGACGTCCGAGAAGCTGGTCGCGCCGACGATCTCGACGCCCTCCTCTTCCAGCGCGCGGGCGAGCGCCCGGATGCCGACGCCGCTGGCGTTTTCGGAACGGAAATCCTCGTCGATGACGATGATGGGAAAGTGGAAGCGCATGGTCATGGGAGCTCCGTGCGAAGACGCGCCGCCGAATGGCGAGGATCCGCGCTCATAGGAGGGGGGAGGAAGACAGCAGGTCATGAATCAACCCCGGCGGACGGTTGGGTGCTATGTCGGGTGCGAAACAGGGGTTTCAAGGACGCGGACGGAAAAACGGCTGCGGATCCGGGGGATCAGTCGGGGTATCCGGTCGGGTTCGCCGACTGCCAGCGCCACACGTCCTCGCACATCCGGTCGAGGCTGCGCTCCGCGCGCCAGCCGAGCTCCTGCCGGGCCCGTTCCGGATCGGCCCAGCAGCTCGCGACGTCCCCGGCGCGGCGCGGCGCCACCGCATGCGGCAATTCGCGCCCGCAGGCGCGCCCGAACGCGCGCAGCACCTCGAGCACGCTGTATCCCTGCCCGGTTCCCAGGTTGTAGACATGGACGCCGGGATGCCGGTGGCCGTGCTGCAAGGCCGCGACGTGCCCCTCGGCCAGATCGAGGACGTGGATGTAGTCGCGCACCCCGGTGCCGTCGGGCGTGGGGTAGTCGTCGCCGAACACCGTGAGCCGGTCGCGGCGGCCCACCGCGACCTGGGCGATGTAGGGCACGAGGTTGTTGGGGATGCCCTGCGGATCCTCGCCCATCGCGCCGGAGGGGTGCGCGCCCACCGGGTTGAAATAGCGCAGCAGCGTGATCGACCACTCCGGCTGCGCAACCGCCAGGTCGCGCAGGATTTCCTCGATCATCAGCTTGCTGCGGCCGTACGGATTGGTCGCCTGGGTGGGCGCGTCCTCGGCGATCGGCATCGTGCGCGCATCGCCGTAGACCGTCGCCGAAGAACTGAAGATCATCGTGCGCACCCCGGCCGCCTGCAGGGCCTCGAGCAGCACGCAGGTGCCGTGCACGTTGTTGTCGTAGTACGCCAGCGGCCGCTGGACCGATTCGCCGACTGCCTTGAGGCCGGCGAAGTGGATCACCGCGTCGATCGGCTGGGCGGCGAGCACTTCGTCCAGACGCGCGCGATCCCGGATGTCGGCTTCGAAAAACGCCGGGCGCACCCCCGTCACACGCTCGATGCGGTCCAGCACGGCACGCTTGCTGTTGGCGAAATTGTCGAGCAGCACCGGGCGCAGCCCCAGTTCGATGAGGCGGACGCAGGTGTGGCTGCCGATGTAGCCGGTGCCGCCGGTCAGCAGGACGTTCATTTTTGCGCTTGCAGCGCCGCCTTCCAGTCCCGGTACACATCGATGTCGATGCCGTCCGGATTGTTCAGGTACCCCGGCGCAGAGCCTTTCACGTCGGTGTGTCCGTATTGCCAGATGATCTTCTTGGTCTTCCGGTCGATCACGATGACCCGATCGCGGTAGTCGTCATTGAGGATCACGTCGCCGTTGGGCAGTTCCTCCGCCAGCGACGGGTGGTTGAGCATGCCCTCGCCGCGCAGAACGTGATAGTCCCACGTGATCTTACGGGTCCGGGGGTCGAAAATGATGACGCGGCCCGGCTTGGTATAGCCGGCGACGATCACCTGGCCATCGCGGGTCGGCATGGCGTCGGACGGATACTGCATGCCGCCTGGGGTGTGCATGCTCCACACCACCGTGCCGTCGCGCCGCACTTCGGTGATCCACGACCCGAGGATTTCGGAGATCAGGATGTCGCCGTTGGACAGCTCGACGTCGCCGTTGGGCAGACCGAAGTGGCGCGGCGGGTCATGCCGGCAGGACGGGTCGTGCGCCCAATGGCCGCCCTGGCGGCTCAGGCCGCCCCATTGCGTTTCGATCTTCGACGTCGCCTGATCGATGAACAGGATCCGGCAGTTGCGGATGTCGGCAACCATCACCGTCTTGCCGTGGTCGATGAGGTGGGCGTCATCCGGGAAATTCATCTGGCCCGGGCCGTTGCCGGGCTGGTCGGCGATGCCGTAGCTCCACGCCAGCGTCCCATCGTAGTAGTCGATGAGGTGGATGTCCTGGTTGTCCTCCTCGCTGATCGCCAGCCAGCGGCCGTCGGGCGCGAAGTAGACGTCGTCGTTGTCGTGGTAGATCTTGAGGTTGGGCGAACCGAACCGCCAGATCACGCGCTGGTCGGGCGCCACTTCGAGCAGTCGGTTGTTGCGGCGATCGGCGATCACCACGGGATACGGCAAGGGCTTGCCCCAGGACGGAACCGGCTTTTCCCGGGACCCGGTGACCGGCGGAATCTTCCCGGCCGACTGCACCGGCACTGTGTCCTGACCCGCGGCCCGGGCGGCGGGCGCCTGCGCCGAGGCGAACCCGACCGCAAGTCCCAGGGCCAGCGCGACGGCGGTTCGGACGAAGAAGCGGTTCGAGGGGACGTGCATTCCGAAATCCTTTCCAGGGCAAGGGGCGAAGGATACCGCCAACGGCAGGCAGGGCGACGACGCGGCAGCCCCCTCCGACCCACGGGTTTGCGTCCGAATTCGCTACACTGCAGGCGGGCTTCGGCTCACCCGAGCCGGCCCCGTACGCCAGAAAGCCTGCCCATGTCCGCTGTTGCCGCGACCAAGCCGTCGCAACGCCCTCGCTCCCCCAACTTCTGCTCCGGTCCCTGCAGCAAGCGTCCCGGCTGGTCCGTCGATGCGCTGCGCGCCACCCCCGTCGGCCGTTCGCACCGGGCGGCGCTCGGCAAAAGCCGCCTGCACCGGGTGATCGCGGAAACCAAGGAACTGCTGGAGTTGCCGGCGGACTACCTCGTCGGCATCCTGCCGGCGTCGGACACCGGCGCCGTCGAAGCGGCCTTGTGGACCCTGCTCGGGCCGCGCCCGGTGGACGTCTTCGCGTGGGAGAGCTTCGGCAAGGAGTGGGTCACCGACTGCCTGCAGGAACTCAAGCCGTTGCAGGTGCGCTCCTTCGTCACCGAGTTCGGCGTCCTGCCGAACCTGCGCCAGGCGAATTTCGGCCATGACGTCGTCTTCCCCTGGAACGGCACCACCGCGGGAGTCATCGTCCCCGACGGCGACTGGATCCCCGACGACCGCGCAGGCCTGACGATCTGCGACGCGACTTCCTCGGTCGGCGCCGTGCCGATGCCGTGGAACAAGCTCGACGTCATCACGTACAGCTGGCAGAAGGTGCTGGGCGGCGAGGCACAGCACGGCATCCTCATCCTGTCGCCGCGCGCCGTCGCGCGGCTCGAGTCGCACACGCCGGCATGGCCGGTCCCGAAGATCTTCCGCCTGACCCGGAACGGCACGCTGATCCGCGGCATTTTCGAGGGCGACACGATCAACACGCCGTCGATGCTCTGCGTCGAGGACGTGCTCGACGCGATGGCCTGGGCGCGCTCGATCGGCGGCGCCGCCGGGCTGGCCCGCCGCACCCGCGCCAATGCCGAGGCGCTACGGCAATGGGTGGAACGCACGCCGTGGGTGGAATACCTGGCGGTGGACCCGGCGACGCGGTCGCCGACCTCGGTCTGCCTGCGCCTGCCGCGGGACATGGCGAACGGGATCGCCACCGAAGCGCAGGCGGCATGGTTCCGGAAGATCACCGCCGCGCTCGAAGCCGAGGGGGTGGCCTACGACATCAACTCCTACCGCGACGCGCCGCCCGGACTGCGGATCTGGTGCGGTGCGACGGTCGAGACCGACGACATCGTGGCGCTGACGCAGTGGCTCGACTGGGCGTACGCGGTGTACGGGCAGGAGTTGGGCACGGTGTAACCGTGCGGGCATCAGCCCGCGAGCACCGCAGGCGCAAGATGGGCCCGCGCACGCAGTGGGGTATGCGGGAGTTCTAGCGGCGCCGCCGCGGCAGCAGCCACAGCCCACCCGCCGCCAGCACCACCACGCCGACGACGGCGCCCACCCGCACGAACTCCAGGCTGGCGTACACCATGTACACGCAGCTCAGGATGAAGATCATCGGGGTGACGGGGTATCCCGGGACGCGGAACGGCCGGGGCACGTCGGGAAACCGCCGCCGCAGAACGATCAGCGCGACCGCGCTCAAGGTGAGAAAGATCCAGTACACCGGCGTGAGGTAGTCGACCATCGTCGAGAAACCGCTGCGGGTGATGCTGCCGAAGCCGACGAGGGCGATCGCCACCGCCGCCATCGCCAGCATCGCGCGCGCCGGCGTGCCGCGCGCGGCGTCCCAGCTGCCGACGTGATCCATGCCCGCCAGGTCGCATGCCGCCGCATAGGTGGTGCGCGCCCCGACGATGAGCAACGCATTGAGCACCGAGATCGCCGCGACCGTGACGGTGGCGACGATCAGCCACTCCCCCGGCCGACCGAACAGGCGGCGCATGAGATCCGCCGCCGGCGCGCTGCTGCGCGCCAGCCCGTCCAGCCCCAGCACGCGGACATAGCCCCAATTGGCGCCGAGGTAGAGCACCAGGACGATGGCCATGCCCATGGCCAGGGCGGCGACGATGCCGCGCCGTTCGTCGCGCATTTCCGCCGACAGCGTCGCGGCATCGCTCCAGCCGCCGTAGGCGAGCAGCACGAACACCATCGCCGTGCCGATGGCCGTGCGGTCGACGTGCGACGCCGAAACGGCCATCGGGGTTGCCGACGCCACGCCATGCCAGGATGCCCAGATCCCGCCGGCAACCACGCAGGTCAGCCCGAACAGGACCAGGGCCATGAATCCGATCTGCGTTTCCAGCCCCAGCCGGACGCCCCGCAGATTCAAGGCGGTCAGCGCCAGGATCGCCGCCACCCCGAAGATCGAACTGCTCCAGGGACCCAGGTGGATGATCTGCGCCAGATAGTCGCCGAACACGAAGGCGAGCAACGCCATCGACCCGGTATGGATCACCGAGAACCGGGACCAGGCGAACAACAGCGCGACGTTCTTGCCGTATGCGCGCGCAAGAAAGAAATACTCGCCGCCGGCGTGGGGAAACGCCGACGCCATCTCGGCGAAGCAGAGCGCCCCGATGAGCGACAGCACCCCGCCCGCCGTCCACACGGCGAACAGCGGGCCGGCGCCCATGACGCTGGCCGCGACGTTCGGCGAAGTCCGGAAGATCCCGGCACCGACGACCATGCCGACGCACACCGCCATCGCGTGACGCACGTCAAGGTGCCGCCGCGGCGCGGCGTGGGCTCCGGATGCCCCCTCCGCCGGGGCCGATTCCGCGATCGATTCAGTGGACGACATGACCGCGGTATTGTACGGGGGCACCATGATCCTCTCGGAAATCGATCCTTCGAACCGTCTTCAGCGCGTGATTGCCCTGCGCTGGTTCGGCATCGCCGCCGAACTCGGGCTGGTGCTGCTCATGCGCAAGTGGCTGGGCGGCGGTGCCGCCCTCGGTCCGGTGCTCGGGATCCTCGCCGCCCAGGCGGCGCTGAACATTCATGCAACGGTTCCGGGCCGACGCACCCGGCCGGTCAGCGACCGCATGCTGTTTGCGCAGCTGCTGTTCGACGTCGGCGCGCTCACCGGCATCGCCTACCTCGCCGGCGGATCGCGCAACCCGCTCATCAGCCTCTATCTGCCGTGGATCGCGGTCGGCTCGGCGATGCTCGAGACGCGCCAGGCCGCCGCCCTCGTCGCCGCATCCATCGCCTGCTACACGTTCGTGAATTTCGTGCATGCCGACATCCATGTGCACAACCCCGCGAAGGCGTTCCAGATCCATATGGCGGGCATGCTGCTCACCTTCGTCTTCTCGGCGGCGATGATCGGGTGGTTCGTGGCCCGCCTGACCGCTGCCGTGCGCCAGCGCGATGCGCAGTTGGCAGCGGCGCGGGAAGCCGCGCTGCGCAGCGAACGCGTGCTGGCGCTGGGCAACCTGGCCGCAGGCGCCGCCCACGAACTGGGCACGCCGCTTGCGACGATGGCGGTACTCGCCGGGGAAATGCTGCAGGAGCCGGATCTCCCCGCCCCCCTGCACGCCGACCTCGATCTGATGCGGACCCAGATCGCGGAGTGCAAGCGGATCATCACCGAACTGGCGACCCAGGCCGGCACCTCGCGCGCGGAAGGCGCGCAACCGATCGCGCTCGACTCCTGGCTGGCCGAACTCCTGGAGCGCTGGCGGCGTCAGCGGCCGCAGATCGAGCCCCGCGTGACGCTGGCAGGAATGCGCCCCGGTCCGCGGATCGCCGCGGAAACGACGCTGGGCCAGGCGCTGCTCAACCTGTTCAACAACGCCGCCGACGCCAGTCCCAATGCGGTGGAAATCGCGGCGGACTGGGATGCCGATGCCCTGCATCTGCGCGTCGCCGACCGCGGCGCCGGGATCGCCCCGGAAATCGAAGGGCTCCTCGGACGCGAGCCGGTTTCCACCCGCGGCGCCGGGCTTGGCATGGGTGTGCTGCTCGCCTATGCAGCAATCGAACGGGCCGGCGGTACGCTCGCGTTTTCCGAACGCGCCGACGGCGGCACGCTCGCGTCGGTGCGGCTTCCGCTGCGGTCGCTGGGCGCGGACGCACTCACCCGCGCCACTTCCTCCCGCGCACGAAATGAGGGACCCGACCATGACTGACCCGACGCCGCCCATCCACGGCAACCTTCTCCTGGTCGACGACGATCCGGTCCTCGGCCGGGTGCTCGCACGCGCCCTCGACCGCCGCGGCTTCCAAGTGTGTGCCGCCGAGTCCGCCGACGCATGCCTGGAACGCCTCGAGGAGGGAGCCCTGCCCGACTTTGCCCTGCTCGACCTCAATCTCGGCGGCGTTTCGGGACTCAAGCTGATTCCGGCGATCCTGCAGCGCAATCCCGAATGCGAGATCGTGGTTCTCACCGGCTATGCCAGCATTCCCACCGCCGTCGACGCCGTCAAACTGGGCGCCCGGCAGTACCTCGCCAAACCGGTGGATGCGGAAACGATCGTCAAGGCATTCCTGGAAGACCAGACGCCCAATCCCGACGACGCGCCCGAGGAAACCCTGTCGGTCTCCCGCCTGGAATGGGAACACATCCAGCGCGTGCTCAGCGAGCACGGCGGCAACATTTCCGCCACCGCCCGGGCGCTCAAGATGCACCGCAGGACCCTGCAACGAAAACTGCTCAAGCGGCCCGCCCGGGAATGAGCGGCGCGGCACCGGATCCGGATTACGAACCCGCGCCCCAGATGTCGATGTCCACGCCGATCTCCACGTCCGGGTGGCGCTGTCGATAGACGTCGTACAAGGCATGCAATTCCCGCGACACCGCCAGCGGGAAGCCCCGGCGCGAACCGCGGCGGTCGATCAACAGGTCGGCGAAGATCTCCCGCATCATCGGCGGGTTTTCCCAGTTGCGCGCAATCCGGTTGACGATGCGCGGAAACCGCGCCGCGGTGTGGGACGGGACCTCCTCGGGCGGAAGCTGCCGCATCCACGCCTGCGCCGCAAGGTTGAGCGCAGCATCGTATTTCGATGGCGGCTGACGCAGCCGGCTCCAATCGACATCGCCCTGCGCCGGCTCGGGATCCATCGAAAACGGAATCGCCTCGCCATAGAACGCGTCGTCGTCGCGCTTGCGCTCCAACGAGGCGGTCAATCGGACAGGTCGATCTGGTTTGTTGCGATTCACGACGACGGTACCCTGAATATTCATGACAGCACCCCGGTACGAGCCTTCTTGAGCGATTGGACCCGACCGGGTGCCGCCGGTTCCAATTGCCTCCCATTCCGCGGGATGGGCATGCCGCGGAAAACCCTTACAGGGATTTCGTCAGACCGACGAAAACACCGCGCGGCGCGCCGTATTGCGGCGCACCGACCCCGACGCCGGTGCCGTTGCGGATCTCATAGATCCGGTTGAACAGATTGATCAGATCGAGCCGGGCGGTCAAAGTCCCTTTCGTCGATGTGTGAAACACATGCATCACCCCCGCGTTGACCTGCACGTAGTACGGCAGGCTCATCCCGTTCGGAATGACTTCGCCGTTGGGCTGCACGAGGCTGGCGCGCAGGCCGGAGCCGAGCAGGAAGTCGGCGTTCCAGCGCGTCTCGCCGGTGCGATACGACACCCCACCCGACGCCGTGATGGTCTGGGCATGATCCAGGTAGATGAAGTTGTTGGAAATATAGGCCAATTCTGCCGGCAGGAAGTTAAATTGCGCTGAAGTGATGTTACGGCCCACCGCGTGTTCCCACGCGAGATTGCCGTAGGCCGTCAGCGCGTCGCCCGTGTAGTTGAGCGTCAGTTCCGTGCCGTATTGACGTCCGTCGGCATAGTTGAACGGCGTCATGATGATCGGAGCGCCGAACTGCCCCTCATCGAGAAGGTTGGTCGAATGCTTGTAGTACTCGTCCAGCCCGACGTCGATCCGGGATGTCAGCTTCTGCAGGACGCCGGCATCGAAATAATTGGCGCGCTCGGCAAAGGGCGCCGTGTCCTGCGTCACCGAGCCCGGCGGCAGGGCGCTGGTGTTCGTGAGCTGGGCGATCGATTGCGTGCCCACCAGTTCGAACGGCGGCGGCGTGAAGTAGCGCGAATAACCGGCATGCACGGTCGTCGCCTGTTCGGGCCGCCAGACCATGTTGAGGCGCGGGCTGATCTGGCTCGCGCTGCCGTATGCCGAATACGTGTCGGCGCGCAGGCCGTAGTTCACCGTCAAGCGGGGAGTCCACCGCCATTCGTCCTGCACGTACGCGCTCATGATGCGCTCCGTCGCCGTGCTGTTGTCGGCGACGTTCACCGGCGCGGTGCCGATCTGCGCCCCGGTGGTCGGATCGAGTGGCAGGACCTGGGAATTGGTCATGCTCACCGACTGGTCCACCTGCATGAACCATCCCGCGCGCAGCGTGTGCGTGTCGTTGAGCAGGTAGGAAGAGTCGGTCTGCCACGCGTAGGCGGTGTTCTTCTTGTACGCCGCCTGGGAGATGCCGCTGAACAGCAGATCGCCCAGCGGACTGGGCGTGAAGTTCAAGGTCGACGCATGGACGGTGAGCGAGGACTGCCAGTCCCACGCCCCATGCGAATGCTGCCAGCTCAGGATGCCGAAGTTCGTCGTTTCGCGCTGGTAGTCGTTCAGGGCTGCGCTGGGATAGGTGGTCTGGCCGTTGACGTTCCATCCCGCGGTCGGCACGGCCGAGGGCAGGTTCGGAATCTGGAAATTGCCGGTGGAGACCCCGCCGATGACGGCGAGCCGGTTGTTCGGATCGAGCACGTCCTCCAGATAGCCGAAGCCATGCAGCTGCTTGGTATGGTCGTGCAGGGTTGCGGCGTTGCCGTCGGGGGACTGGATGCCGAGGTTGCTGGTCAAGGAGTCGGCAGAGAAGAAGTAGTGGATGTTGCCGGCGCCGCCGCCGTAGGTGATGCTGGGTTGCAACGTGTCCTGGCTGCCGCCGTAGATCGACACGGTGCCTCCGGTATCGAACGCGCCGCTCTTGGTGGTGATGTCGATGATCCCGCCCGTCCGCAGGCCGTACTCCGCGGGCAGCGCTCCCGTTTCGAGGCGCATCGAGGAGATCAGGCGCGGATCGAGCATCTGCCCGAATCCGACCAGGCCCTCCGGCAGGATGATGCCGTTGATCCGGTACTGCAGCGCATTGTGCTCGCCACGAACATGGATCTGCCCGAACGAGTCCTGCGCCACACCAGGGGCTTGCAGGACCACCTGGTTGAGCAGATTGTTGTCGCCGCCGGGCATGTCCTGGATTGCCTTGGCATCGATCGTGTAGGTCGAGGCGCCCAGATCCGTCTCCAGGCCCGCGCGTGCGCGGTCGAGCCGTTGGGAAACGACCTGGATCGATTCGAGCTGCTGCGTCGCACCGAGGTCCGGCAACGACGCGGCATCCGGACCGGCATCGGGACCCGCGTCCGGCGCCGCCGCCGCGGGCCCGGCGGTCGTGGATGCGGAGGGCGCGGAGGGAGCGGCGGGCGCGGCCTCCTGAGAAAGCGCGAGGGCAGGCGCCAAGGCGACGAGCCCGGCAAGGGAGCGAAGATTTTTCCAATTCATGACGGCACGCGGGAAACGGAACATGGACGCCGCTCCGCCCGATGCGTCGGGCGGAGCGGCAACAAGAATTACGACGGAGACGGGCTCAGAGAACGGCGGGCGGATCGCGGCTGCGCGACGTCGGCGCCACCGCCGGCAGCCATGCGAAGGTGGCCGCGCGCGCCGACTCGACGTCCGAATCCGGCCCCGCGAACGCGATGACCGACGCGGTCGTCAAACCGGCGATCTGCGCGTACTGAAAGCACTTGTCGCAAGATGCGGCCTGCGGAATCGACCGGCCCGCCTGGGCTCGGCCCGCCGCGGCCAGGGAACGCGCGACCTCCCCGCCCCCCAGTCCATGCCCGATTTCGTGGACGAGCCCGGTGGTCTGCGCCGCCAGGAGCAGGAAAAGGAGCGACAGGAACAGGGCGGCGCGGCGCATGGCGCAGGCAGTCTACCGAAGGGCGATCGGCAGCGCCACGCTTGCACCCGCCGTGTATATTTCTCCGCAACATGCCCGGCCGCCCCGAAACCACACCGCCCGTCTGGCGCCAGGAGGATGGCGCACCGGTCTCCTGCCTGGAAAAAATCAAGGTGCTCAACGACAACTACGCCGAGCTTCGACAGATGGCGCAGGATGCGTTGGAAGATGGGTTGCTGCTCGGATGCAGCGAAACCCAGTTGCGGGCGGCGCTGCATGCCATGGTGGACAGTCTGACCAATCCCTATCCAACGCCGCCGCGGCACCCATAGCCGCTCCGCCGCCACCCCAACACGTACGTGTTGTAGCCTGGGATCAAACATCCCGCAAATCGTGCGCCGCCGCTTGACGGCCATCATTTACGCACCGCCACCGCCCGGCGAACACTGACGCGTGAGGGGAACGGTTCGGGAGCGGATCATGCGGCAAGCACGGCGGAGCGTAATGGCCATGGCGTCCTCCGGCCTGGCATTGTTGACGGCGGGCTGCCTCGGCGGCCTCACCGGCAGTAGCAGCGACGGGTTCACCTCCGCCATTCCCTACACGCCCGCCGACGATCAAACCGCCTGCGTTCCGGGCAACGACGTCATCGGGACATGGAAGGTTCTGGCCGACAACCGCACGTTCATTCCCGGATCGGCCGACATTTCCTTCTTCAGCTTCAACCCGCCTTCGGTCAACACCAGCGGCCTGGTGGTCTTCCGGGGCCGCGCCAAAGCGGCGACCGGTTCCGGGGGCGCGCAGGGCTCCGGGGGCGGCGGCGCCATGAGCCGTGGCGTGTTCGCCGTCGATGCCTGCCTCGGTTCTCTCACCCTCTATACGGTGGCCGACACCACCATGGCGGTCCCCGCACCCAACAACACCGACGCATCCTTCACCGAATTTCCTTCCTTCCCGCGCATCGACATCGACTCCGGAGTGCTCGCCACGCGCGGCCAGTCCACTCCGGTTTGGACCCTGCCCGACGGCACCAAAACCGGGACCTCGGGCGTCTACGTGAGTCTGCCCACGGGGCTGTCGACCGGGATCGGGCAACTCGGCAACGTATCGGAGTTTTCCTACATGCAGGTGCCGGGCGCCAGCACCCCGGGGATCCGGTTCGACCAGTTCCCCGGCTCGCCGACCCTCACCCAGGGACGGTATCTGGTGTTCAAGGGCAACTACACCGACGGCACGACTGCGAAGACCGGCGTGTACTTCCGCGACCTCAACGCGGCCGCGACGTCGGTGCAGCGCATTGCCGATACCAACATGCTCATTCCGGACACGGCGACGGCATTCGGTTCGACCGCGCCTCCCAGCGCGGCCGCCGGCCACGTCGTTTTCGTCGGCCTCGACAACGAAAGCGCGCCCACCGCCGGCGGCCTCTATATCGCGCCGGTGGCCGACCAGCCTGCGCTGACCCCGCTCGTACAGATCGGACTGACCGTGGTGCCCGACGGCTCGGGCAACCCCCTCCCGGACAACCCCACGTTCAGCCAAATCGGTGAAGGCGTGTCGTTCGACGGCCGTTACGTCGCCTTCTGGGGCGCATGGAACACCCAGAATGCCACGAACCTGCGTCCGATCACGCTGCAGTGTCCGACCGAGGGCAATGCCGCCCTGCAGGCCGCGTGCCTGCAGCAGTATCCCAGCGGTCAGACGACGATGGACGATCCGATCGACCAGGGCATATTCCTGTACGACACCAAGCAGGGGTCGCTGCGGATGGTGGCGCGCGCCGGAACCGGGGAAGCGTTCCAGGATTTCCTGTATTGGAACTTCTCCGGCAACGCCGGGGCGTCGGGCGGCTCCACCAGCTCCGGGGGATCGGGCAGTTCCAGCGGGTCGGGTTCCTCCGGGTCATCGGGCTCAGGCTCTTCGGGCTCATCCGGCTCGTCGGAGGCCAGCGGACTGGAGCCACCGCGTTGGCGCGTATCGGCGTTCGCGGCGGTCGACGGCGCGCATGGCGTGATCTTCCTCGGAACGCTGCAGCCTGCGGCCAGCGGTTCGACGCCGGAATCGGGGATCTCGGGGATCTACGGCGCAGCGCTGACCGGCAACACCATCGGGCCGGTGTTCAAGGTCGTTGCGATCGGCGACGACATGCTCCCGCTCGACCCGGCCGCACCGGCGGGCTCGACCGTGGCGTCGCTCGCCATCGAGCGCGAATCGCTGCGCGGCGGCTGGATGTCGATTACCGCCTCATCGCTCGATCCGGCCGGAGAAAGCTGGGCCGGCATCTATACCACCTTCTTCCCCGGCCCGTTCCATGTGATCCCGGCCGTCCCGCCAGCCACCATCGCCACATTGGTGCTGGGAAATTGAAGAACCATGACGCGCATCATCGGTCCGGCGCCGGTTGATCGGCGCCAATGCGCGGAACTTCGTCGACGCCTATAACGAAAGCACGCGAATCGAGCGTTCATCGGAGGGTGATCATGAAGAAGAATCGGACCTGGAAACGAAGCATCGTGCTTTCCGCGTGCCTGCTGCTCGTCGGCTCGGCCTTTGCCGCCGGTGGCGGTGGAGGCGGTGGTGGTGGTGGTGGCGGAGGCGGCTTCGGCGGCGGCGGCTTCGGCGGCTCGATGGGACAGGGTGCGCAAAGCCAGACGCCATCGCACGACCGGACGCGGGAGCAGACCAAAGAAAAGACCCAAGAGCAGACCCGCGAACGGACCCACGAACGGACGCGCGAGCAGAGCGGGGATCAAAATCAGGATCGGACCCGCGAGCGCAGCCGGGATCAGACTCGCGACCAGACCCGGGATCAGACCCGCACGCAGTCGAATCCGTGACGCCGGGCCGGGACGCTCCGCGCGTCCCGGCATTTCCCTTTTCCACCACAATGCGCAACACTTGCGCTTCGCGGCGATCGCCGCCGGCGGCGCGCGAGGGGATTGCCGTCGGCGTTTGCGTCACCCGCCGCAAGGCACGGCAGACGGCTTCCAGCGCATCGTGACACCATGAGAATCGGCATCGACGTCGGCGGGACGAAAATCGAAGCGATCGCGCTCGACGAAGACGGCGCCGTTCTGCGGCGGCAGCGGGTGATGACACCCAAGGGCGACTATGACGCGACCCTGGACGCGATCGCGCAACTGGTTCGGCACATCGAAGCCGATCTCGGGCAAAGCGGAACGATCGGGGTTGGGCTGCCCGGCGCCATTTCCTCCAGGACCGGCCTGGTCAAGAACTCGAACAGCACCGTTTTGAATGGGCGCGCCGTACCGGAAGACCTCGCGCGCAAATTGGGGCGGGCGATCCGGACCGAGAACGACGCCAATTGCTTCGCCCTTTCCGAAGCCATCGACGGCGGCGGTGCGGGCCACGATGTCGTCTTCGGGATCATCCTCGGGACCGGCGTCGGCGGCGGCCTGGTGGTCGATCGGCGCTGCGTCGTCGGGCGCAACCGGATTGCCGGCGAATGGGGACACAACCCGTTGCCGTGGGCGCGCGACGAAGAGCGGCCCGGTCCGCCTTGTTATTGCGGCAAGACGGGGTGCATCGAAACCTTTCTTTCGGGTGACGGGCTGCAGCGGCAATACCGGATCCAGACCGGGCACGCCCGGACCGGAGAGGAAATCGCGGCCGCCGCGCAAGCCGGCGAAGAGCCGGCGCAACGATGCCTGCGCATCTACCAGGATCGTCTCGCCCGCAGCCTCGCCGCGGTCATCAACGTTGTCGATCCCGACGTGGTCGTGCTCGGCGGCGGGCTTTCCAACATCGACGCGCTGTTGGATGGGCTGGGGCCGTGCGTCGCACGGTACGCGTTTTCGGATCACCTCGACACGCAGTTTGTCCGCGCCGCCCACGGCGATTCGAGCGGCGTGCGCGGCGCGGCATGGCTCTGGCCGCATCGTTGAACCCCCGCGGCGGCGCCCCGTCGCGTGTGCGGCGCGCGGTTTCGCTTCTGCTGGCGTTCGCCCTCGCCGGGATTCCCTGGTGCGCGCAGGCCTGGGGGCCGGTCGGACATCGGGCCGTCGGCGCCATCGCCGATGCCCTGCTCGCTCCGCAGGCCAGGACTGCCGTCGCCGAACTGCTGCGCAGCGACCGCGATCGCGAGGGCCGGCCATCGGGGCGCAAGAGCCTGGCGTCGATCGCCGATTGGGCCGACCAGATCCGCGGCGGCCCGCAGGATCGTCCGCGCTGGCATTTCGACAACCGGCCGCTATGCGGCAGCGACCGCGACATGCAATCCTGGTGTCCGCAAGGCGCGTGCGCGACGGCCGAAATCGGCCGGATGCGGGCGATCCTGCGCGACCCGAGCCGCCCCCCGGCCGAGCGCGAACAAGCCCTCAAGTGGATCGTGCACCTTGCAGCCGATATCCACCAGCCGTTGCACGAGGTCGACTACGCCGCGGGCGGCAACCGGATCCGGGTGCGCCTGCGCGGGCAGCGCTTCCGCGGTGGGCATCACGGCAAGCACGACAGGCTGTCGCTGCATGGATTCTGGGACAGCCGCGTCGTGGCGCTGGCGCTGCATCCCGAGGGCGACTGGATCCCCCGGACATCGCTGCAGCGGTTGATCCGGTCGGCGCGCGCGGAGGATCCGCGGCGGGTGGAGGAGCCGCCGTCGGCATGGGGGCCGGAGTCGTTCGAACTGGCGCGCACCGTCGCCCTCGACCTTCCCGGCATATCCTGCGATGCCCCGCCGCCCCGCCGCACGATCACGCTGTCACGGGCGTACGTGATGCGCGCGGAGCAGGTCGCCGAAGCGCAGTTGGCGCTGGCGGGAGCGCGGCTGGCGTATCTGCTGAACGGCGCGCTCGCGCGGTAGCGGCGTGTTCGATGGGCTGCGCGCACAGCCCGGCGCGGCAGGTCAGCGTGGCTTCTTTTCCGGTCGGTTCCAGCCCTCGACCGTCACCGCGCGGGCGCGGGCGACAGTGAGCTTGCGGGCGGGCACGTCGCGCGTGACCGTCGAGCCGGCGCCGATCGTGGCGCCCTCTCCGACGCGCACCGGCGCCACCAGAACCGAGTTGCTGCCCACGTGCACATCCGCACCCAGTTCGCTGCGGTGCTTGTTCGCGCCGTCATAGTTGGCGAAGATGGTGCCCGCACCGATGTTCGTGCGTGCCCCGACGTGGGCATCGCCGACGTAGGCCAGGTGGTTCGCCTTGGCGCCGCGCTCGAGGTGGCTCGCCTTGACCTCGACGAAGTTGCCGATGTGCACCGCGTCGTCCAGACGCGCGCCCGGGCGCAGCCGCGCGAACGGTCCGGCGATCACGTCGGCGCCGATATGCGCGCCATCGAAGTGCGAAAACGCGTGGATGACCGTATCGCTGCCGACGACGACGTCGCGCAGGACGCAATATGGCCCGACGTGGACGCCGTCGGCCAGTGCCACCGTCCCCTCGAACACGCAACCGACGTCGATGAACACGTCCGTGCCCACCGTCAGGGTGCCGCGCACGTCGATGCGCGCCGGGTCGGCGAGCGTCGCGCCGGCGTCCAGCAGCGATTGCGCCGTGCGCTGCTGGAAAACCCGCTCCAGATGGGCGAGCTGGGCCTTGCTGTTCACGCCCAGCGTTTCGTCGGGATCGGTGACGACGCTCGCGGTGACGTGGACGTGGTCTCGGCGGGCCGCGGCGACGATGTCCGTGAGGTAGTACTCCCCTTGCGCATTCTGATTCGACAGACCCGCCAGCCAGTGCCGCAGACGCCCGGTGGGCGCGACGAGAATGCCGGTATTCACTTCGGTGATGCGCCGCTGCGCTTCGTTGGCGTCGCGCTCCTCGACGATCGCATGAACCTCGCCACCGCCGTGAATGCTCTCGCGGATGATCCGGCCGTACCCGGTCGGGTCGGCCAGGTTCACGGTGAGCAGGCTCACGCCATCGCCCGCCGAGTCGAGCAGCGCGGCCAGGGTCTGCGCCCGCACCAGGGGCACGTCTCCATACAGCACGAGCGTGGGAACGTCGTCGGCCATCCAGGGCATGGCCTGCAGCACCGCGTGCCCCGTTCCCAACTGCGGCTGCTGCTCGACGAACTGCAGGTCCGTCTGCGACGCGAAGCCGGACCGCACCTCCTCCGCGCCGTGCCCGACCACCACCACGATGCGCGCGCCGGAGCCGCAGAGATGCGCGGTCTCGCGCGCCGTTTCGATGACCCGCGCAAGCATGGACTTGCCCGCGATCGGGTGCAGGACCTTGGGACGCGCGGAGCGCATGCGCTTGCCTTGACCGGCGGCGAGGATGACGATGTTCATGGCTTGATCCTTCCCCCTCTCCCGTGGGCCGGAGAGGGACGGGTACGGTTTCCGGGGGCAATTATCCTGGCAAGGGCAATCCCAGCAAATACCATGCGGCCATCGCCGCCATGGTTCCCAGGGCGGCGGCGAGCAGCGCGAGCAGCCTGGTCTGCCGCTCCTGCGCACTCCGCAACCGGGTGATTTCCGCAAGCAGCGCGCCGCTGCGGTCTTCGCGGGCGAGGGCGTCGTGCACGAGGCGCGGGATCTTCGGCAGCATCTGGCTCCAGGCCGCCGCTTCGGCGATCGTCCGTTCCCGCAGCCCGCGCCACCCGACCTGCCGATGCATCCAGCTTTCCAGGAACGGCTTGGCGGTGCGCCAGAGATCGAGGTCCGGATCGAGCTGACGGCCCAGACCCTCGATGTTGAGCAGGGTCTTCTGCAGCAGCACGAGTTGCGGCTGGATCTCGATGTTGAATCGCCGCGATGCGTCGAACAGGCGCAGCAGCACATGGCCGAACGAGATCTGCTTGAGCGGGCGATCGAAGATCGGTTCGCACACCGCGCGCACCGCGCTCTCGAGTTCATCGACGCGGGTGCCCGGCGGGGCCCAGCCGGATTCGACGTGCGTCTGCGCCACCGCGCGATAGTCGCGGCGGAAAAAGGCGAGGAAGTTGCGCGCGAGGTAGTTCCGATCGACGTCGGTGAGCGTGCCCACGATGCCGAAGTCGAGCGCGATGTAGCGGCCGAAGTCGGCGCCGCCGACCCCCACCGAGATGTTCCCCGGGTGCATGTCCGCATGGAAGAAGCCGTCGCGGAACACCTGGGTGAAGAAAATCTCCACGCCGTCGCGGGAAAGCTTCTTCAGGTCGATTCCGGCGGCCCGCAGTTCGTCGATCCGGCCGATCGGGATGCCGTGCATGCGCTCCATCGTGATGACGTTGCCGCAGCAATAGTCCCAATACATTTCCGGCACCCGCAGCAGGGTGGAATTCTCGAAATTCCGCCGCAGCTGCGAGGCGTTTGCCGCTTCGCGGGTAAGGTCGAGTTCGTCGTGAAGAACCTTGCGGAATTCGGCCACGACCTCGCGGGGACGCAGGCGCTTGCCGTCGTGCCACAGCCGCTCGACGAGCGTGGCGGCGATCTCCATCAACTCGAGATCGCGATCGATGACCCGGAGCATGTCCGGGCGCAGCACCTTCACCGCGACCGGCCGGCCTTGCAGCGGCCCCGGCCCCAGGACGGCGAAATGCACCTGCGCGATCGAGGCGCTCGCAACCGGCGTGCGCTCGAAACTGGTGAAGATCTCGCCCAGCGGCCGGCCCAGGCCGCGCTCGATCTCGCGCACCGCCATGTCGGGATCGAACGGCGGCACCCGGTCCTGGAGCTTGGACAGCTCGTCGACGAGATCCCCGGGCACGAGATCGCGGCGGGTCGACAGCATCTGCCCGAACTTGACGAAGATCGGTCCCAGGCTTTCGAGCGCGAGGCGCACCCGCACGGCGCGCGGCGCATCGAGCCGGCGTCCGATGGCGGCGATCCGCGCCCACCGGACGAGCAGCGGGTGCTTGAGGTTGGACAGCGCGATCTGATCCAGGCCGTAGCGCAGGCCGATCCAGGCGATGCGCAACAGCCGCAGCAATCGCCGCATCAGTAGATGCCCCTCACCCCTGCCCCGCACCCGGACGGGGCGGGGAATCGCCTTCCCGATCCATCGCACCGGCGCGGCGTTCGAGGCGATCGATCCGATCCAGCAATGCTGCAAGCTCGATCCGATGCTGCGCGAACTCCTGCGTTCCGAGCAGCATGGGATTCTCGGCAACCAGATAATCCGCCCCCTGCCGCGCGGCGCGCCGCGCGACGTCGCCGGCCTGCTCCAACGCCGCCCGCAGGGTGTTCACGATCCGCTCGGCGGCGATGTCGCCGACGAAGCGCGACAGGTCCTCGGCCGGGTCCGGACGCAGCTTCTGCAACACGTCGATCAACGTCTGGGCGAAGTCCACATCGCCCTCGATGCGGAGATCGCGGCGCGCGGAGGACGGATCGGCCCAGACCTGCGCAACGGCCGCCGGGTTGGCCGCGACAGTCACGTCCGGCACCCGGCCCTCGCCGCCCGCCGCCAGGCCGCCCCCCGGGAGGATGCGCAGTTCGAGACAGGCGAAGCCGATCTCGATGCGCGCCACGCGGCCGGCATACGAGTCCAATGCCGTCCGCGCCCAGGATTCGCGGGCAAGCAGACGCTGATACCAGCCCACGATGACCTGCGTCGCGAGACGGTCCAACCGGTCCAACGGGTCCGCGCGATTCATATCCGGTATCCGGTGTGCAGCGCGCAGATCCCCGCCGTGAAATTGAACCAGCGCACGCGCGCCAGGCCAACCTCTTCCATCATGCGTGCGAGATCCTGCTGCGGCGGATGCATGCGGATCGACTCCGCAAGGTAGCGGTAACTCTCCGCATCGCCGGCGATGCGCTCGCCCAGCCAGGGCATGATCTTCATCGAATAGGCGTCGTAGAGCGGCGCGAGCGGCGCCCAGACGCGGGAAAACTCCAGCACCAGGAGCATGCCTCCCGGCTTGAGCACGCGGCGCATTTCGGCGAGCGCGCGGTCCTTGTGCGTCATGTTGCGCAGGCCGAATGCCACGATGACGCGATCGAACCGCCGGTCGGCAAACGGCAACTGCTCGGCGTCGCAGCGCACCGCCTCGGCCACGATGCCTTCGTCGAGCAGGCGGTCGCGCCCTTCCGCCAGCATGGCGCCGTTGATGTCGGTCAGCACGACTCCGCCGCCCGGCCCCACCCGGCGCGCGAACGCGCGCGTCATGTCACCGGTACCGCCGGCGACGTCGAGGATCTGCATGCCCGGGCGCACCGCGGCCTGGTTGACCGCAAAGGCCTTCCAGGCGCGATGCAGACCGCCCGAGAGAACGTCGTTCATCAGGTCGTAGCGGGACGCGACCGAATCGAACACGCCCGCGACGCGCTTGGCCTTCTCGGCCTCGGGGACCTGGGTGAAGCCGAAATGGGTGGTGGATTCGTCGTTCATGCGTCGCGGGATGCGCCCGCCGCGGCCAGGCGGTCGAGATAGTCTTGCCAGAGCGCATCCTGGTGCAGCCCCAGGCCATACAGGTACTCCCAGGAGTACAGGCCCGAATCGTGGCCGTCGGAAAACATCGGCTGCAGGGCGTACAGCCCGACGGTGTCCACCGACTCGATCGTCACATCGCGCTTGCCGGTCTGCAGCACTTCCTCGCCCGGGCCATGACCGCGCACCTCGGCCGAGGGCGAGTACACGCGCAGGAACTCGAAGGGCAGGCGGAACCGCTTGCCATCATCGAATGCGATCTCCAGCACCCGCGAGCCCGAATGGACGGTGATTTCCGTGGGACTGGGAACGCGCGTGCGCCCGGCAGGCCGCGGTTCCGGCGAAGAAGGTTCGGGGCTGGCAGTGCTCATGTTCCGACTCCGGTTGCAAGCGTCGAAGCATACACGCGGACGTCCCCGGGAACCGCACGGCGGTAACCACCCGGTCACGCGCGCTTGCCACCATCCTCGCCGCACATCATGCTCGTACTCATCAATCTCGAAACCGCCGCCGCCCGACGCGCCGCGATGGCGCGGCAGCTCGACAAGCTCGGCCTCGCATTCGAGCGCGTCGGCGTCGACCTCCGTCACGCCGACGCCGACGGCGTGCAGCGCGAGATTGCCGCCTGCGCGCCGGGATTCCAGTTCCGCACCCAGGCGCTGAGCAACGCCGAGATCGGCTGCTGGCTCTCCCATCTGCGCGCCTGGGACCGCCTGCGCCGATCCGGGCATCCCGCCTGCGCGGTGATCGAGGACGATCTCCGGCTCGCGCCGCAGTTCGGGCACGCCCTGCACGTCCTGTCGGCGCAGGACCGCTTCGACCTGGTCTACCTCGGCACGTCCTCCCGCAATGTTTCGCAACGGCGCTTCGCGCAGTGCAGCGGCCTGCGGATCCACGAGCCCGTCGGGGTGATCCTCAACACCTGGGGATACGTCGTGACGCGCGCCTATGTCGAGCGCTTCTTCGCCGAGGGACCGGACTCCGGCAAGGACGGCGGCAAGTCGCTGCGCCGGATCCGCCTGCCGATCGACCACTTCCTCGGCGGTCGCGGCGGCCCGCTCCGCCCGCGCATCGGCGTCCTGCGGCCGGCCGTCGTGGAGGAGGATCCCGTCCTGGGGGCGGTCTCCCAGATCGGGCCCTATACGCGGCGGCTGGACCGGCTGCATCTGCTGCAGCGCATGCGGCGGCGGGTGCTCACCAGCTCGGTGGGCGAACTCTACTATTCCACCGTGTACCGGTATCTGTAGCGGCGGCGCGCGGTGTTGCCGCACGCGGTTTTGTAGCATCATCCGCGCAGAATCTTGCCGCGCGGGATGATTGCATGGGCCGTCTGCTGATCGGGATCGGGTTGCTCTTCCTGGTGCTGGGAGCGCTCTGGCCGTGGCTTTCCCGGTTGCCGCTCGGCCGCCTGCCGGGGGACATCCACATCCACCGCGACGGGATGGACTTCTACTTCCCGCTGGCGACGAGCATCGTCATCTCGATCCTGATCTCGCTGATCCTGTGGCTGTGGCGGAGATAGGCGGTCGGGGGATGCGGTTGGCTGGTGAAGATGGCGCGCCCGGCAGGAGTCGAACCTGCGACCCTTGGCTTCGGAGGCCAATACTCTATCCACTGAGCTACGGGCGCACATGATTGCGGGCGGGAAAATCGCCGCGCAAAGGCGAAGTGTACCTGACGCGCCGCAGGGTTCGGTCGCCGGCGGCCGGAACGTCGCGGCATCGGGCGCGGCGATGCGCACGGGCCGCCCCGGGGAAACCGGCGCGACCCATCAAACCGATTGCGGATCGACCTCGAGGTCCCACCGCAGGACGCCGCCGCTGCCCCGCTCCCGCAAGGCCGGTAGCCAGACGTCGAGAAATGCATGCAGATCGGCCCGGCGTGCGGCCTCCACCAACAGCTGGCCGCGCGATTCGGACGCCAAGCGCGCCAGCGGCATCGGCACCGCGTCGTACAACCGGACGCGGTGGCGCCCGGCGATCTCGTCCCCCATCCGGGCCGCGGTCTCCAGAAACGCCAGCGCGGCATCGAGGGTCCGTGCCGTGGCGCGCAGCAAGGCCTGGTACACGAACGGCGGCATCCGCGCCGCGGACCGCTCCTCCAACTGCTCCTGGGCGAAATCGGCGAAGCAGTTGCGGGCCAGCGCCGCGAACAGCGGATGCTGGGGAAATCGCGTCTGCACCAGAACCCGGCTCTGCTGGCCGGCACGCCCTGCGCGGCCGGCCACCTGGGTGAGCAGCGCGAACAGGCGCTCCGGCGCCCGGAAGTCGGCGGCGACGAGCTGGGCATCGGCGTTGAGGATGCCCACCGCGCTCACGCGCTGGAAGTCATGCCCCTTCGCAACCATCTGGGTGCCGACGAGGATGTCGACCTCGCCGGCGTGGACGGCGTCGAATGCCGCCTCGGCATGCTGCAGACCGCGCGCGCCGCGGGTGCTGTCGCGATCGATGCGGGCGATCCGCGCCTCCGGCCAGGCTTCGCGCAGGGTTTCCTCGATGCGCTGGGTTCCCTGCCCCACCGGCTCGAGATCCTGGTTGCCGCAATCGGGACATGATGCGGGCACCCGGGCGCTCCATCCGCAGTGGTGGCAACGCAGCGCCGCCCCCGCCTTGTGGTAGGCGGCGAACGCATCGCAATGGGGGCAACGAGACAGCCATTCGCAGGCACCACAACGCAGGACTGGAGCAAATCCGCGGCGATTCAGGAAAATGAGCGCTTGCTCACCACGCTCCAGCGCAGCGGCGACCGCCTCCCGCACCGGGGTCGCCAGACCTTGCTCCGGCGGGTAGTGATTGAGGTCGACCGCCTCGATCGCCGGCGGCAGGCCGTGCGCGCCGGCACGCTGGGCCAGCGACAACAGACGATAGCGACCGTGCTGGGCGTGCTGCCAGGTTTCCAGCGCCGGGGTGGCCGATCCGAGCACGATGGGCACCGCCTGGATCTGCGCCCGCTTCACCGCCAGATCCCGCGCCGAGTACGGCACGCCGCCCTGGGCCTTGAAGGACGCGTCGTGTTCTTCGTCGACCACGATCAGCGCCAGATGGGGAATCGACGAAAACACGGCGGTGCGGGTGCCCAGCACGATCCGGGCGCGGCCCTCGTGCGCCTGGATCCACGCTGCCGCTCGTTCGCCGGGCGTCATCCCGCTGTGCAGGCTGACGATGGGCGCCGTCGGAAACCGCCGCGCCAGCCGGCCCTGCAGTTGCGGCGTGAGGTTGATTTCGGGCACGAGAAACAGGACCTGGCTGGGTTCCTGCGCCAGTACCCGCTCGATCGCGCCGAGATAGACCTCCGTCTTGCCGCTACCGGTGACACCGAAGAGGAGATGCGGAACGAAGCCTCGCGCGGCCGTCAGCGCCTGGATTGCTTCCGCCTGTTCCGCGCGCAGGGTCGGTCGCACGTCCGGCGGGTACGGGACCGCCGACGCAGCCGCCGCAGCGTCCGCCGGGGCCGACTTGCGTTTTCCGGGCGGGCGCCGCAACCGCGGCGGCAATGCCGGCAAGGCGACCTGGCCCCAGGCGTAGTGGTAATAGTCGGCGGCGAAACGACAGAGCTCCAGCCACTTCGGCGGCAGGTGGAGGCCGTCCCATAACGGCTCGCCCAGCGGCCGCACCCGTGCCGGATCGATCGCGCTTTCCGCCGCGAACCCGACGACGATACCGACCTGCTTGCGCCGGCCCACCGGCACCGCCCAGACGGAACCGAGGGAAACCGGCAGATCCGGGAGCCGATAATCGAGCGGTTGGTCGATCGGCAGATCGACGATCACCCGCGCGTATCGCATCCCACTCTCGGTCAAAATATCGCGCACTTTCTCAAGATTCGCAGCTAACCCATTCTTTTTGCTGAAAGCCCGTACGGACTTTTCCGAGCGGCCGGCGTCCTGTGGATAACTATGTGGAAAAGCGCGGGAAAAGCGCGCCAAGTCCTCGACAGGCCTGGAATTTGGTGGAATCGCTCCCGCCGGGACAATTCCGAAAATACATTTGTTTTCAAGCGGTTACATAACAAATTCAGGGGGTTTGCCACGTTCCCCGAGGGGAAGGCCCCGAATTTCGGGCTTTCCCCAATTTTGTGCATAAGTCAAGAAGACGGCGCCCGCGGAATCGGCCCGAATCAAGCCTTGCGACCGCGCAGGCTGCGGCTGTGCGCATGCACTGTTTCGACCAGCGCCGCGACTGATTCCGGATCGGTGAACTGCGAAATTCCATGCCCCAGATTGAACACGTGGCCATCCCAGGTGCCGTCGCTGCGTTGCGGATCGCCGAACGAATCGAGGATCCGGCGGGCTTCGGCGCATGCCGGTTCGGCACCGGCAAGCAGGGCCATCGGGTCGAGGTTGCCCTGCAACGCGCAGCGGTCGCCGATCCGCGCGCGCGCGCGGCCCAGGTCGACCGTCCAGTCCACGCCCACGGCGTCAGCCCCGGTCTGCGCCAGGTCTTCGAGCCAGACGCCGCCGCCCTTGGTGAACACGATGCAGGGCACCCGCTCGCCCTCCGCCTCGCGCTGCAACCCCTGCACGACGCGCGTCATCGGGTCGAGCGAAAACGTTCGGAAGGCGGGATCCGCCAGGACGCCACCCCAGGTGTCGAAGATCATCACCGCCTGGGCGCCGGCGCGGATCTGGGCATTGAGATAGTCGGTGACCGCCCGGACGTTGACGTCGAGGATCCGCTGCATCAGGTCGGGCCGCCGGTACAGCATTTCCTTGACCGTGCGGAAGTCGTCCGATCCGCCGCCCTCGACCATGTAGCAAGCCAGCGTCCACGGACTGCCCGAGAAACCGATCAGCGGGATGCGGCCGGCCAGCGCGCCGCGGATCGAGCGGACCGCGTCCATCACATAGCGCAACCGGTCTTCGGGATCCGGCGCCGCCAGCGCGGCGACATCTGCTTCGGAGCGCACCGGACGCGCGAACCGCGGTCCCTCGCCCTCGACGAAATGGAGGCCCAGGCCCATGGCGTCGGGAACCGTGAGAATGTCCGAGAACAGGATCGCCGCATCCAGGGGATAGCGATCGACCGGCTGCAGGGTGACCTCGGTGGCCAGATCCGGAGACTGGGCCAGCGCAAGGAAGCTGCCGGCACGCTTGCGCGTCGCGTTGTATTCCGGGAGATAACGCCCCGCCTGGCGCATCAGCCAGATCGGGGTGTATTCGGTCGGCTGGCGCAACAGGGCGCGCAGAAAGGTATCGTTCGTAGGTTTCACGCGCGCTCGTTCACGACAAATGGAAAAACCCGATTTTCGCACGACGACGCTGCCGATCTGGGCACGCCAGGACGGCAATTTCGTGGTGCTATCGCTGCGCGTGCAACCGGGCGCCAAACGCACCGCGGCGGCGGGCCCCTACGGCGATCGGCTGAAGATCGCCCTGCACGCGCCGCCGGTGGACGGCAAGGCCAACGCCGAACTGCTTCGCTTCCTCGGCGATGCGCTGCGCCTGCGCGGCCGGCAGCTTGCGCTCACGGCAGGGGCGGCCAGTCGCGACAAGCAGGTCCGGATATCCGGCCTCGATGAAACCGGCGCGCTGGCCGACCTGGCCCCCCGGCTCGCCGCCCTGAATGCGGCGGCACCATGAAAAAAGGCAGGCCTTGTGGGCCTGCCTTTCTTTGCGGGGAGTCCCCGGCTTAGTGCTTCTTGGCGGCCTTCTTGGCAGCGTGGTGCGCAACGCGATGGCCGTGACGATGACCATGACGATGGCTGCGGGCATGGTGGCGAACGACGTGGTGCGCGGCCGGCTTCTTGGCAGGAGCGGGCTTGGCAGCGTCAGCCGCATACGCGGTGCCGGCGGCGAACATCGAGGCGATCATCAGAGCAAGCAGTTTCTTCATTTTGGCTTCCGTGGATTAATTGAAAAATCCGATATCGTTCGCAGAGTGCCCCCGCCGGAATTGGCGGTTCAGCGTTCTGCGCTCTGGAGCGATAACGTCGGAGCGCTCGCAGCCGTTGACAGAGGTCTTCGAAGGAACCCCCGGCGACGTCGCCGCTTCCGCAACTCCACCCCCTCATTGGGATCGGGATTGCGGATGTCCACGTCTCACGCATGGTGCCGCAACAGATCCGGGTCGATTATGCACCAAAATTGCGCGGCCGCCGATATTTTGCGAAATAGATGATGAATTCCGATACCGATCCGATCGTCGCGATCGCCACAGCGCCCGGGAAGGGCGGGGTTGGGGTCGTCCGGATCTCCGGACCCGACCTCGAACCGTTCATCCAGGGCCTGCTCGGCCCCGCGCGGGCCGCGCACCTGCGTCCCCGGGTCGCGCTGCACGCCGATTTTTGCGACGATCATGGCCGCGCCATCGACTCGGGGATCGCGCTGTGGTTTCCCGCGCCCCGCTCCTACACCGGCGAATCGGTGCTCGAGCTCCAGGGGCATGGCGGCCCCGCCGTGCTGCAGATGATCCTCGCCCGTTGCCTGCAGGCGGGGAGCGGGGTCGGTGCACGCATCGCGCACCCGGGGGAGTTCACGCAGCGGGCATTCCGCAACGGCAAGATCGACCTCGCCCAGGCCGAAGCGGTGGCCGACCTCATCGACGCCGGTACCGCCGCCGCCGCGCGCGGCGCCCTGCGCTCGCTGCAAGGGGAGTTCTCCCGCGCCGTGCAGGCGTTGGCGACCGATCTCCTGGAACTGCGGGCGCTGACCGAAGCCACCCTCGACTTTCCCGAGGAGGAGATCGAATTCCTGCGGGCGGCGGACTGCCGGCGCCGGCTGGCGCAGGCAAGCGACGCGCTGCATGCGCTGCTCCACCGGGCGCGCCAGGGGGCGCTGCTGCGCGAAGGCATCCATGTCGTGCTCGCCGGCTCGCCCAATGTCGGCAAGTCCAGCCTGCTCAACGCGCTGGCCGGCGAGGAGGTCGCGATCGTCACCGAGCACCCCGGGACGACCCGCGACCGCATCGAGCGCCGGATCGCCATCGACGGGGTCGTGCTGAACGTCGTCGACACCGCCGGATTGCGGGAGACGACCGACCCGGTGGAGGCGATCGGCATCGCGCGCACCCGCGGGGCGCTTGCCAGCGCGGACATCGTGCTGCATCTCGTCGACGACCGGCAGCCCGAGGGGCCGGACGACGCCGCGAGCGATGCCGCGATTGCCGCCGGCGCCGCCGCGGGGGTGGCGGTGCTGCGCGTTCGCAACAAGATCGACCTCACCGGGTCGCCGCCCGGCCTGGAGGACGGATGCGTCCGGATTTCGGCCCGCAGCGGGGCCGGACTCGACGTCTTGCGGCGGGAGATCCTCCGAATCGCGGGCTGGGAGGGGGAACACGAAGCCGGCGGCGAGACCACGTTCCTGGCCCGCGCGCGGCACGTGCATGCGCTCGAGCGCGCCGTCGCCCATCTCGACGCCGCCCGCGCGCAGGCGGATCAGAACTACGCCCTGCCGGAGTTGATGGCCGAGGAACTGCGCCTTGCCGGCGACGCTCTGGGCGAGGTCACGGGAGCGGTGACCGCGGATGACGTGCTCGGCGAGATCTTCGGGCGGTTTTGTATCGGAAAATAGCGGGCGGCGATTCCGCCCGCACTCCTGGGAGGGCCTCGGCTTGCGACGTACCATTCACGATCTCCGTCAGCTCGCGGCGACCCGCAAGCTGGCCAGCCTCACCTGCTATGACGCGAGCTTCGCCGGCGTGCTGGACGATGCCGGAATCGACATCCTGCTCGTCGGCGATTCGCTCGGCATGGTCATCCAGGGCCATGCGTCCACCCTGCCCGTCACGGTCGCGGACGTCGCGTACCACACCCGCGCGGTCGCGCGGGGCGTCCGCACCGCATGGATCGTCGCCGACATGCCGTTCGGCTCCTACCAGGCGAGCCCGGAGCAGGCCTTGGGCAACGCCGTCGAATTGATGCAGGCGGGCGCGGACATGGTGAAGCTCGAGGGCGGCGAGGAGATGGCGGCGACGGTCGCCTTCCTGGTCGCCCGGGGGGTTCCCGTCTGCGGGCACGTCGGGCTCACGCCGCAACACGTGCAGACGCTCGGCGGATACCGGATCCAGGGCAAGGATGCCGCCGGGGCGGAACGGGTCCTGGCGGGTGCGCGCGCGATCGAGGAGGCGGGCGCCGCCATGCTGGTCGTCGAGGCCGTACCCCACTCGCTGGCCGAACGCATCGTCGCACGGCGACAGTCGCTGGTCATCGGGATCGGAGCGAGCGCCGCCTGCGACGGACAGGTCCTCGTGCTTCACGACATGCTCGGAATCACCCCGGGCAAGCGTCCGCGCTTCGTGAAGGATTTTCTCGCCGACGGCGGCTCGGTTGAAGCGGCGGTCCGGCGATACGTCGACGCGGTGCGCATCGGTGCCTTTCCGGGTCCGGAGCACGTCTATCCCGACGAAGCGTAGAAAGGCGGGGCGCATGCGGTCGTCCGGTAGGGCGATGGCGCGCAATCGGGCGGAAGAAATCACTGGCATTCCCGGGGAGATTGGAGTAATTTTTGCGCGCAGTCGATTCCGGCGCTGCGCATTCCGGGCATCTTCCATCGACGCCCGGTTCATTGTCGCGGCAACCGGTTCCGCCGCCAGTCCGGCCGCGCCAATCGCTTGCGCGCCGCGGGCGCATCCCGCGTCAATTCGTAGGATGAGTTCGCGTATGCCGACTGGAACGGTGAAATGGTTCAATGAAACCAAGGGGTTCGGGTTCATCAAGCCCGACGACGGGGGTAGCGACGTGTTTGCGCACTACAGCGGCATCAAGTCCAAGGGGTTTCGGACCTTGAAAGAGAACCAGCGCGTCGAATATCAGGTGCAGCAGGGTCAGAAGGGCCTGCAGGCAGTCGAGATCAACATCCTTGCCTGAGTAAGCCCTGGGCCGGCCGGTCCGCGGAGCCGCGGCCGCGCCGGCGGGACGGTTCCGGCGGGAGCCGGGCCGGGCTCCGGCGGAGCCTCGGCGACGGGTACGCCTTCCTTGCCGCCACCACCATCGATCCCCTTCCATCCACCCATCCACACCACCATGACGCGGCGAGAACTCGATCCTCCGTCGACCGACTTTGCCATCACTTCGGTGAATGTTCCCGACCGGCTCGACATGCTCGAACTGCATGGGCGGGCGCATCAGGATCCGCCGGCCCGCAGCCGCCGACATCTGCGGCGGCGCGCCCGCGTCTGGGGGCTGCGCGTGGTCGCGCTGGCCGTGCTGGGCGTGGTCGGATGGGAGGCCGCGCAGGCCGTCGAGGCCGCGCGAGCCGAACTCTCCCCGGCCGCGATTTCGGCGCGCTTGAGCCGGACGCTGGGCGTGCCGGTGCATATCGCCGATGCCCGGCTGCGATGGTCGCCGGCACCTCACCTCGAGGTGGACGACGTGAATCTGGGGGACCAGGTCACGATTCCGTCGATTTCGGTGCAGGTGCAGGTGCGAAACATCGGCCGGCTCCTGATCGAGCGGCGATTGGACTGGGGTGCCGGGGAAATCGCGCCGCTGAGCTTGCGTCCGGCCCAGGCGCGCTTTCTGCTTGGCCTGTTGCCGCGCCTGCGCGCCGCGCTCCCCGACGACGTCGGCGCGCTGCGCTGCGCGGCGCTGACATTGGCGGACGCGATTCCCGGCGACGGCCCCCAGTGGACGATGGTGGCGGACCGGAGTGCCGGGGGCGGCTTCCAGCGCGTCACGCTGACCCAGGCGGCGGGCTCGGGTACGCTGCAGCTGCGCTTTTCGCCGCCCGCGCAACCCGCAGGGGACGGAGCCGCTGGGGCCATCTCCTTTCAACTGGAAGGGACGGGGGCGCCGCTTCCCGCCGCGCCGCATCAGACATTCGACCGCGTCCGCGGCCAGGGAACGATTGAACCCGACCGGATCGTGGTGGACTCCCTGGTGATCACCGATCGACGCGGCGGCCTGCGGGCGCGCGCGGTGGCGCAACGGGATGTAGACGGTTGGGCGCTCCGCGGCACGGTCGATTCGGGCCAGATGGATGTCGCCGCGGTGCTGGGAGGGTCGGCCGGTTCCGACGGCGCCGATGGCGGCGCGCCGCCGCTACTGGCAGGAACCGCCCTGCTGTCCGGACAGCTCGCTGGGCGAGGGGACACCGTCGCCGGCGCGTTCGCCGATCTTTCCTTTACCGGCCGCATCGCGATGCGCGACGGCACGCTGAACGGTGTCGACCTTGGATACGCCGCGACCCATCCGGGCGGTATCGATGGGTCGGGAGGGTCGACGCCGTTCCGTTCCGGGACGGCGTCCCTGGACATCGGGCGCCACGGAATTGCGCTGCGCGACATTCGCTTGCGGGCGGGCGCCCTGGCGGTGGTCGGCGAGGTGACGGTGGCGGGCAACCGCCGACTCTCGGGAAGCCTCTTTGCAGACCTGATCGACGCGATGCGCGCGCAGGCGCCGGTCCGCGTCACCATCGGGGGGACGGTGGCGCAGCCGACGTTCGGCGGCGGGTAATTCGACGGCGGCCACCGCGGCCACGGCGAATCGTCCCGAAGGCCAATCGCCGGGCGGGAGAGGCGGGGCGCGAAGCGCCCCGGGGTCCGATTCCGAACTACCGGATCGACGCCGCTTGGCCGGGAGTGCTGGCCTTGTAGTTGCGGACTGCGGCCAGTTGGGCCGTCAGCAATGCGATTTCGGCTTCGACCTTGGCGATATCGAGCTTGTCCAGCGCGGCGCGGTGGATCTCCTCCGCCCGCTTGAGTGCCTCGATCGCCTTGGCTTCGTCCAGGTCCTTCGCACGGATCGCCGTATCGGCAAGCACCGTCACGATGGTCGGTTGCACTTCCAGGATGCCGCCGGCGACGAAGATGCGCTCGTCGGTGCCGCCGATCGTGTGGATGCGGACGACACCGGGTTTGATGCGCGTGATCAGCGGCACATGGCGGGGATATACGCCGAGTTCGCCGTCTTCACCGGGCAGCACGACGAACTCGGCCTGCCCGGAGAAGATCAGCTCTTCGGCGCTGACGACGTCGACATGAATGGTGGCCATGCGGGGGTTCCTTCTCCGCCGATTACTTCAGCGTCTTGGCCTTCTCGAAGGCTTCGTCGATCGTGCCGACCATGTAGAACGCCTGTTCGGGCAGCGCATCGCACTCGCCGTCGACCAGCATCTTGAAGCCGCGGATGGTTTCCTTGAGCGGCACGTACTTGCCGGGCGCGCCGGTGAACACCTCCGCAACGTGGAACGGCTGCGACAGGAAGCGCTGGATCTTGCGCGCGCGGGACACCGCGAGCTTGTCCTCGGGGGACAGCTCGTCCATGCCGAGAATCGCGATGATGTCGCGCAGTTCCTTGTAGCGCTGCAGCGTCGCCTGCACGCGGCGGGCGGTGGTGTAGTGCTCATCGCCGATGATCAGCGGATCGACCTGGCGCGAGGTCGAGTCGAGCGGATCGACGGCGGGGTAGATCCCCAGCGCGGCGATGTCGCGCGACAGCACGACCGTCGCGTCGAGGTGCAGGAAGGTGGTGGCCGGGCTCGGGTCGGTCAGGTCGTCCGCAGGCACGTACACGGCCTGGACCGACGTGATCGAGCCGGTCTTGGTCGAAACGATGCGCTCCTGCAGCTTGCCCATCTCCTCGGCCAGGGTCGGCTGATAGCCCACCGCGGACGGCATCCGGCCCAGCAACGCCGACACTTCGGTACCGGCCAGCGTGTAGCGGTAGATGTTGTCGACGAAGAACAGCACGTCGCGGCCCTCGTCGCGGAAGCGCTCAGCCATCGTCAGGCCGGTCAGGCCGACGCGCAGACGGTTGCCCGGAGGCTCGTTCATCTGGCCGAACACCATCGCCACCTTGGATTCCGGCAGATTGTCCGGCTTGACGACGCCGGCATCGATCATCTCGTGATAGAAGTCGTTGCCTTCGCGGGTCCGCTCGCCCACGCCGGCAAACACCGACAGACCGGAGTGCTGGGTCGCGATGTTGTTGATCAGCTCGAGCATGTTCACGGTCTTGCCGACGCCGGCGCCGCCGAACAGGCCGATCTTGCCGCCCTTGGCGAACGGGCACACGAGGTCGATGACCTTGATCCCGGTTTCGAGCAGCTCGACGGACGGCGCGAGCTCGTCAAACGCCGGCGCGTCCTGGTGGATCTCGCGGCGCTCTTCGGTCTGGATGGGGCCGACTTCGTCGATCGGCCGGCCGAGCACGTCCATGATGCGGCCCAGGGTCGCGGGACCGACCGGCACCTTGATGCCGCCGCCCGTTCCGCGGACCGTCATTCCGCGGCGCAGCCCGTCCGTCGCCCCCATGGCGATCGCGCGCACCACGCCGTCGCCCAGGTGCTGCTGCACCTCGAAGGTCAAGCCCTGCTCGACGATCCGGTTGCCTTCGTCGGCCTCCAGCACCACCGCGTCGTATACGTGCGGCATCGCGTCGCGCGGAAACTCGATGTCGACCACCGCGCCGATGCACTGAACGATTTGTCCGTTTGCCATGTTGTCCCTCAGTTCAAAATTCTTGTGTCCGTCCGAACGCGCCGAAGCCCCGCGGCACGCATCGGTCAGGCGACCGCCGCGCTGCCGCCCACGATCTCCGAGATCTCCTTGGTGATGCCCGCCTGCCGCGTCTTGTTGTAGACGAGCTGCAGTTCACCGATGAGCTTCTTGGCGTTATCCGACGCGGCCTTCATCGCAACCATCCGGGCGCTTTGTTCGGAGGCCATGTTTTCCGCCACCGATTGGTAGATCAGCGCTTCGACGTATCGGGTCAGCAATTCGTCGACCACCTTGCGCGCCTCGGGCTCGTAGACGTAGTCCCACGAGTGGCTGCGGCGCTCTTCCTCGGTCTGCTGCAGACGTTCCGCGGAAAGCGGCAGCAGCTGCTCGCAAATCGGCTCCTGCTTCATCGTGTTGACGAAGCGGGAATACGCCAGATAGACGGCATCGAGCCTGCCTTCCGCGTACGCGTCCAGCAGCGGCTTGATCGGCCCGATCAGCTTGTCCAGGTTGGGCTTGTCGCCCAGGTGGACAACCTGGGAAATCACGTCGGCGCCCAGGCGCTGGAGGAATCCCAGGCCCTTGGCGCCGATCGCGGCCGCCTGGAAGCGGACGCCGTCCGCCTCCCATTGCCGGAACCGGCCGAGCAGCAGGCGCTGCACGTTGGTGTTGAGACCGCCGCACAGGCCTTTGTCGGTGGAGACGAGGATCAGGCCAACCCGCTTGTTGTCCCGGTGGTGAACCAGGAACGGGTGGCGATACTCCGGGGTCGCCAGCGCCATGTGCGCGGCGATGTTGCGGATCTTGTCGCCGTAGGGACGGTGCGCGCGCATGCGATCCTGCGCGCGCCGCATCTTCGAGGCGGCAACCATTTCCATCGCCTTGGTGATCTTGCGCGTGTTCTGCACGCTCTTGATCTTGACGCGGATTTCCTTGGTGCTGGGCATCGGGAAGCCTTCTCTTGATTACGCTGTCAGGTCGTCCCGTGGATCAGTACGCCGCCGACGCCTTGAACGCCTTGATGGCGTCGGTCAGCGCGGCCTCGTCGTCTTTCGGCAGGTCCTTAGTGGCTTCGATACGATCGACGAGGTCGGCATGATGCAGCTTCAAGTAGTCGCGCAGCGCCCGCTCGGCGGCCAGGGCCTTGGCCACCGGCACGTCGTCGAAGTGGCCGTTGTTGGCGGCGAACAGCACGACCGCCTGCTCCCACACCTGCAGCGGCTGATACTGCGGCTGCTTCATCAGCTCGGTGACCAGACGGCCGCGATCGAGCTGCTTGCGCGTCGCGTCGTCGAGATCGGAGGCAAACTGCGCGAACGCCGCCAGCTCACGATACTGCGCCAGCGCCAGACGCACGCCACCGCCCAGCTTCTTGATGACCTTGGTCTGGGCGGCGCCGCCGACCCGCGACACCGAGATCCCCGCGTTGATGGCGGGGCGGATGCCGGAATTGAACAGGTCCGTTTCCAGGAAGATCTGGCCGTCGGTGATCGAGATCACGTTGGTCGGAACGAACGCCGTGACGTCGCCGGCCTGGGTTTCGATGATCGGCAGCGCGGTGAGCGAGCCGGTCTTGCCCTTGACTTCGCCGTTGGTGAACTGTTCGACGTATTCCGCATTGACGCGCGCCGCGCGCTCGAGCAGGCGCGAGTGCAGGTAGAACACGTCACCGGGATACGCTTCGCGGCCCGGCGGGCGGCGCAGCAGCAGCGAGATCTGGCGATACGCCCAGGCCTGCTTGGTCAGGTCGTCATAAATGATGAGCGCGTCCTGGCCGCGATCGCGGAAGTACTCGCCCATCGTGCAACCGGCGTACGGCGCGAGGTACTGCATCGCCGCCGAATCCGAGGCCGAGGCCGCGACGACGATGGTGTATTCCATCGCGCCCGACTCTTCGAGCTTGCGCACCACGTTGGAGATCGTCGAAGCCTTCTGGCCGATCGCGACGTAGATGCAGAAAACGCCCTTGCCCTTGGAATTGATGATGGTGTCGATCGCCACGGCCGTCTTGCCGGTCTGGCGGTCGCCGATGATCAGCTCGCGCTGGCCGCGGCCGATCGGCACCATCGAGTCGATCGACTTCAAGCCGGTCTGCAGCGGCTGGGTCACCGATTCCCGCGCGATGACGCCCGGCGCCACCTTCTCGATGACGTCGCGCAGCTGGGCCTGGATCGGGCCCTTGCCGTCGATCGGACGGCCCAAGCCGTCGACCACGCGGCCGAGCAGTTCCGGGCCGACGGGCACATCCAGAATGCGCCCCGTCGTCTTGACCGTGTCGCCCTCGGAGATGTGTTCGTACTCGCCCAGCACCACCACCCCGACCGAGTCGCGCTCGAGGTTGAGCGCAAGGCCGACGGTGCCGTCCTTGAACTCGAGAATCTCGCCTTGCATCACGTCGGACAGCCCGTGTACGCGGCAGATCCCGTCAGAGACCGTCACGACCGTACCTTGGGTACGAACGTCGGTCGAGGCGCCCATCCCTTGGATGCGGCTTTTCAGCAGTTCGCTGATTTCGGAAGGATTGAGTTGCATCGAACCACCCCGGATTGGAATATCAAGCGGTCAACCGGATGCGCAGGCCGTCCAGACGGGCGCGCACCGAGTTGTCCATCACCCGATCGCCGACAGTGACCCGCACGCCACCGATGAGGCGTGAGTCGACCCGGACTTCAGGCTTGAGTTGAAAGGGAAACTTCTTGGCCAGCGCGCCGACGAGACCGGCGACCTGTGCCGGCTCCATCGGGTACGCGCTTTCGATCACGCAATCCGCGATGCCGTCCGCCTCGTTCTTCCGGCTGCGGACCTGCGCGGCGATCTCCGGCAGCGCGACCACCCGGTCGTTTTCGACGGCGATGCGGAGCAGGCCCGCAACGGTGTCCGGCAACTGCCCGGACAACAGCATCCCCGCCAGTCCGGCGATGAGGTCGATGCGCTGCTGCGGCGTGAGCCGGGGGTCGCCCAGCGCCTCCGCCACCTCCGGCTGCGAAGCGACCTCGGCCAGCGCATCCAGCGCCGGCAGCCATTCCGCGGTTTTGCCCTGGGCCTGCGCCGCCTCGAAGAACGCTTCGGCGTACGGACGTGCGATCGTGGAAAGTTCGGCCATGGCTTAGAGCTGCTGCTGAAGTTGCTCAAGCAGCGCCGCGTGCGTCCGCGCGTCGACCTCCCGCTTGAGGATCTGCTCCGCGGCGGCGACCACCAGACCGGCGACCTGGTCGCGCAGTTCGGTGCGCGCACGCACCAGCTGCTGCTGGGCCTCGGACTTGGCCGCGGCGATGAGCCGCTCCGCTTCGACCTGCGCCTGCGCCTTGGCCGCCTCGACGATGGCCTGGGCGCGCTTTTCGGTGTCGATGATGATCAGCTGCGCCCGGGCCTTGGCGTCGGACTCGAGCTGGGTGATCTTGCGGGTGGCTTCGCTGAGGCTGCGCGTCCCCTCCTCCGCTGCGGCGAGGCCGTCGGAGATCTTCTGGCGACGCTCGTCGATCGCGCGAATGAGCGGCGGCCAGATGAACTTCATCGTGACCCAGCCCAGGATGATGAATACGACCGCCTGGACGATTAACGTTGCATTCAGATTCATGGCAAATCCCGTTTCGGACTACGTGCCGGCAGGCTGGGCGGCGGAAACGACCGCCGCGGCGCCCGACATCAGCGGGTGACAAGCACCCGTTAGTGCGCGGCGACGAACGGGTTGGCGGTCGCGAACCAGAGGGCGATACCCAGGCCGATAATGAACGACGCGTCGACCAGACCGAGCATCAGGAAGACCTTGGTTTGCAGCGTGTTCATCAATTCGGGCTGGCGCGCCGACGATTCGATGAACTTGCCCGCCATGATGCCGATGCCGATACAAGCGCCGGCCGCACCCAGACCGATGATCAGGCCGCAGGCAACCGCGACGAGGCCGATGGTAGTCATACGAAATCTCCTATTGTGTAAAGAGTGACAGAGTCAAAGAAGCCGTGAAAAAAATCAATGCGACGCGTGCGATTCCTGCGCCTGGCCGATATAGACCAGCGTCAGCATCATGAAGATGAACGCCTGCAGCACGATGATCAGACACTCGAACAGCGCCCAGACCGTGCCACCGACGACCTGCATGCCCATTCCCCATGCCGTCGCCGTTCCGCCCAGCATGGCCAGCAGGAAGAACATCAGCTCGCCTGCATACATGTTGCCGTACAACCGCATGCCCAGCGAGAGCGTCTTGGAAAAGTACTCGATGATGTTGAGGCCGAAGTTGGCGGCCGCGAGCGCGAGCCCGCCGATCCAGGTCAGCGGGTTCGCCGTCAGGTGAACGCGGCCGAAGGGCGCGACGAAGAGGTCGCGGACGTACCCGGCCGGCCCCTTGAGCTTGAACCCGTAATACAGCGAAAGAACCAGCACGCCGACCGACATGCCGAGCGGGACGTTGGCGTCGGCCGTCGGCACCGGGCGAAAATGCCCCGCGCCCAGCGCGCCCGCCAGGCGGGGGATCGCGTCAACCGGAAACACGTCGAGGGCGTTCATCACTGTGCCCCAGCAGAACACGGTGAGGGCCAGGGGCGCGGCGTAGCGGCGATCGCCGGGCACCAGCGCCTTGGCCGACTCGTCGACCATTTCGACCAGCATCTCGACAAAGGCCTGCATGCGGCCGGGGATGCCGGACGTGACGCGGCCCGCGACGACCCGCAGGGTGAGGAGCGTGATCGCGGCAGTGATCAGCGAGACGCTGATGGTGTCGAGGTGATATACGTACGGATCGAAAAGCCCATGCTGCGTCCCGGTCGCCAGGTAGTGCAGGTGGTGCGTGATGTATTCGGTTCCGGTAACCGCGCCGTCGGTAGCCATCGGTTTGTCTTATTGCGTCTTTTTCCGTTGCCTTGGCCGGGTGCGCATTCAGCGCCGCCAGGCCATGGCAAAGGGTTGTGCCAACAAAACGGCGCAGACCGATCCGATCAGCGCCGGCCAATTTACGTGTTTCACGCTCCAGGCGATCAGCACGAGGATGCCGCCCGTCAGCGCGAGCTTGGCGAATTCGCCAAGCAATAGAAGGAGGAGGCTTCCGAACGCTGCCGATGCACCGCTTTCCGGCTTCGCTTTCCGCAGCATTCCCCAAATCGCCATGTTCCCCGCGAGCACGGCGTTGGGCACCACACAGGCCGCCCCGCCGAGGATCGCGCCGAACGCCGCATGGCGCCCACCCAGCAGACCCGCGACGAGCGCGGCGCACAAGGCGACCCCGAATTGCACTGCGACGACCCGGAACATATTCCGGCGCTGCCTTCGGCGCGCAACTTGCCTGCACGCAGCCGAAAGCGACCGCCCCCCTCCAAAACCCGCGGATTCTACTTTGCCGTACGGAATTGGGTCAAGTTCTTGTGCAGCGTCGTGTGCAACCGTTGTGGACCGCGTTGCGCGAATCGCCCGGACCCGACACTCAGTCCTGCCCGGCGTCTCCCCGCAGCACGTCGATCAAACCCTGCAGCTGATCGAGATCGCCATAGTCGATCACCAGGCGCCCTGCCCCGCCGCGACCGGCGTGGATCCGCACCGGCGTCGCGAGAATGTCCGACAGTTCTTCCTCCAGCCGCAGGAGATCGCGATCGCGCGCCGGGCCGGCCTTGCGCTCCGGCGGCGGCGCCGACGCCCGGCGGACCAGCTGCTCGGCCTGCCGTACGGAATAGCCGCGGACCGCAATTTCCTGGCCGAGGCGGATCTGCATCGCCGGGTCGACCGCCAGCAACGCGCGCGCGTGGCCCATGTCGAGGATGCCCGCCATGAGCTGGTCCTGCACCGGCTGCGCAAGCTGCAAAAGTCGCAACAGATTGGTGGTGGCGCTGCGTGAGCGGCCGATCGCTTCCGCCGCCTGTTCGTGGGTGAAGGAGAATTCGGCGATCAGGCGCTGGACGCCCTGCGCCTCTTCCAGGGGATTGAGGTCTTCCCGCTGGATGTTCTCGATCAGCGCCATCGCCAGCGCCGCTTCGTCGGGCACCGGCTTGATCAGCACCGGCACCTCGGTCAGGCCGGCAAGCTGCGAGGCACGGTAGCGGCGCTCGCCGGCGATGATCTCGTAGCGGTCGCCGTCGACCGGTCGGACGACGATGGGCTGGATCACCCCCTGGCGGCGAATCGACTCCGCGAGCTCCGCCAGCGCCTCCGGCTGCATGTGGGTGCGCGGCTGGTACTTGCCGGGCTGGAGGCGCGCGACGGGCAAGGTATGCGGGGCGCCGGCAGGCACTTCGACGGGTTCCGCGCCGAGCAGCGCATCGAGGCCGCGGCCCAATCCTTTGGTACGTTTCATGGCATCAGAGTGTCTTTACGCGTTCGACCATCTCGGCCCCGAACTCGACGTACGCCGTGGCGCCGCGCGACGCCCGGTCGTAGACCACGCCCGGCGTGCCGTAGCTCGGCGCCTCCGCCAGGCGGACGTTGCGGGGAATGACGGTGCGGAACACCTTGTCGCCGAAATGCGATTCGAGCTGCTCGGAAACCTGCTGCTGCAGGGTGATGCGCGGGTCGAACATCACCCGCAGCAACCCGATGATCTTGAGCGCGGGATTGAGATTGGCGTGGACCCGCTTGATGGTGTTGACCAGGTCGGTCAGTCCCTCGAGCGCGAAATACTCGCACTGCATCGGAATCACCACCCCATGGGCGGAACACAGGCCGTTGAGGGTCAACAACGACAAGGACGGCGGGCAGTCGATGAGGACGAAATCGTATTCGGCCTCGACCGCGCGCAGCGCCTCGCGCAGGCGGGCTTCGCGCTGCGGGAGATCGACCAGTTCCACTTCGGCACCCGCGAGTTCGCGATTGGCGCCCAGGATGTCATAGCCGCCGCGCTGCGAGCGAGCGCGCGCGCCCGCCACGTCGGCCGCGCCGATGAGGACCTGATACACGGACGACGCCAGCGACCGCTTGTCGACGCCGCTGCCCATCGTTGCATTGCCCTGCGGATCGAGGTCGACCAGCAGCACACGTTGCCCGTGCACCGCCAGGCCCGCAGCCAGATTGACGGCCGTCGTCGTCTTGCCGACGCCACCCTTTTGATTTGCAATGCAAAAAACCTTGGCCAAACGATTTCCTGGATCAGATTATGGTTTTTCCGCGCCATCGGGTCGCATCAGGACCAGGTGGCGTTGTTCGGCGAGCCGGGGAACGCGGAGTGTAACCGTCCGCAGGACGCGGATATCGGGAGGCAGCTCGGCAAGCTCCTGTTCCGGGTACTTTCCCTTCATCGCCGCCCAGGTTCCGCCGGGACGCAGGAGACCGCGCGAGCAATCGACGAAGTCGCGCAGCGAGGCAAACGCCCGCGACACCACCAGGTCCTGCGACGGGATGTTGGCGTTGTCCCGCGCGCCCAGGCGCGCGTGGCGCACCTGGACATTGGCCAGCCCCAGCTCCATCCGCACCTGATGCAGGAACGCGCATTTCTTTTCGACGGCGTCAACCAGCGTGCATTGCCACGCCGGCCGGACGATGGCGAGCGGAATGCCGGGCAGGCCGCCGCCGGCGCCCACGTCGAGGACGTGCAGCGGCTCCGGATAGCCGAGTTCGTCCAGGGGCGCGACGATGGCCAGGCTGTCGAGGATGTGATGGCTGAGCGCCTCGTCTTCGGAGCGGATCGCCGTGAGGTTGTGGACCCGGGTCCAGCGGCGCAGCAAGGCCACGTAGCGCAACAGGCTTGCGCCCTGGGCTGCCGTCACGGCGAGCCCGAGTTCCGCCCGCGCCAGGTCCGCCAGCGCCTGGGCGGCAACGGACTCCGGGCCCGACGGCACCGGCTGCGCCGTGCTCATGACGCCTCGGACCGCGCCGGCACCCGGTTCGCGCGCTTGAGGAACACCAGCAGCAGGGAAATCGCCACCGGCGTGACGCCGGAAATGCGGCTGGCCTGGCCCACCGTCTCCGGGCGCTGCTGTTGCAGCTTCTGCCGCACCTCGATCGACAGGCCGCGGACCGTCTCATAATCGAAATCCGGCGGGATCCGCGTCGTCTCGTGGTGTTCGCGGCGCGCGATCTCCACTTGCTGACGGGCGATGTAGCCGTCGTACTTCGCCGCCGTCTCGAGCTGCTGCACCACCACCGTTCCCAATTCCTCGGGCGGCGGCACCCAGGCTTCGCCCTCCCCCTGCTCCGTCACCGGCCGCAGGGTCGCCAGCGCGGGGTAGTCGACGCCGGGACGCTTGAGCAGGTCATACAGGGTGGTTTCGCGTTCCAGCGCCTTGCCGAAGACCTGCTGCGAGCGCACCGCATCCAGCACGCGCGGATTGACCCAGGTCGACCGCAGGCGCTCCAGTTCGCGCGCGATCCGGTCGCGCTTGACGCAGAACGCATGCCAGCGCTCGTCGCCCACGCAGCCCAGTTCCCGTCCGATCTGGGTCAGGCGCGCGTCGGCATTGTCCTCGCGCAGGCTGAGACGGTATTCCGCGCGACTGGTGAACATCCGGTACGGCTCGGTCACGCCGCGGGTGGTCAGGTCGTCGACCAGCACGCCGAGATACGCCTGATCGCGGCGCGGCGCCCACGGTTCCCGCCCGCTCGCGCGCAGCGCGGCGTTGATTCCCGCCAGCAGGCCCTGGGCCGCCGCCTCCTCATACCCGGTCGAGCCGTTGATCTGGCCGGCGAGAAACAGGTCTGCGAGCGCCTTGCTTTCGAGGGACGCCGTCAAGCCCCGGGGGTCGTAATAGTCGTACTCGATCGCATATCCCGGGCGCAGCAGGTGCGCCTGCTCGAGACCACGGATGGAATGGACCATTGCGAGCTGCACGTCGAAGGGCAGGCTGGTCGAAATCCCGTTGGGGTAGATCTCGTGCGTCGCCAGCCCCTCGGGCTCGAGAAAGATCTGGTGCGAATCCTTGGCTGCGAAGCGGTGGATCTTGTCCTCGATCGACGGGCAGTAGCGCGGCCCCACCCCTTCGATGACGCCCGAATACATTGGCGAGCGATCAAGATTCTCCCGGATGAGCTCGTGCGTGCGGGCGTTGGTATACGTGACCCAGCAGGGTCGCTGCTCCGGGTGCTCGGCCGCATCGCCGAGGAAGGAAAACACCGGCATGGGATCGAGGTCGCCCGGCTGTTCCTCCAGGACCGAAAAATCGATGGTCCGGCCATCGATACGCGGCGGCGTTCCGGTCTTCAGGCGTCCCTGGGGCAACTGGAGTTCGCGTAGCCGGTCCGCCAGGCGGATCGACGGCGGATCGCCAGCCCGCCCGCCCGAATGCCGCTCCAGGCCGATGTGGATCAGGCCATTGAGAAAGGTGCCGGTGGTCAACACCACCGTCCGGGCGCGAAAGCGGATTCCCGCCTGAGTGACCGCGCCCACGACCCGGTCGCCCTCCACCAGCAGGTCGTCGACCGCCTGTTGGAACAGCAGCAAGCCGGCCTGACTCTCGAGTCGACGACGAATCGCGGCCTTGTAGAGCACGCGGTCCGCCTGCGCACGGGTCGCCTGCACCGCGGGACCCTTGGACCGATTGAGAATGCGGAACTGGATTCCCGCTTCGTCGGTGGCGCGCGCCATGGCGCCGTCGAGCGCATCAAGTTCCTTGACCAGATGACCCTTGCCGATTCCGCCGATCGACGGATTGCAGGACATCTGACCCAAGGTCTCGATGTTATGGGTCAACAGCAGCGTGCGCGCCCCCATGCGGGCGGCCGCCAGGGCCGCTTCCGTGCCGGCGTGACCGCCGCCGATGACGAGGACATCGAACCGAGTGGGGTACTCCATGCACCGCCTGCCGCGTTTTCCTGACTTTGTTGCCGAACTTCGTTGCCGAACCCCGTCGCCCAACCGCGTCGCAACATTCCGTTGCGCGTCCCTCCTCACCAGAAAGGGAGGACGGCATGAATGTTTCACGTGAAACCATGCATCGCAATGTTTCACGTGAAACATCCGGATTCCGGATCGAGCCCACCCCGAACCCGACCATGGCAGGCCGGCCCCGGGGTGGATCGGCGGCGAACTTTTACGCCGCCGCCTTCTTCGACCGCGCAATCACCTGATTGATCCGCCACTGTTGCAAGATCGACAGGCCGTTATTGAGAACGTAGTACAAAACCAGGCCCGACGGGAAGAAAAAGAACATCACCCCGAACGCGAACGGCATGATCATCATCATCTTGGCCTGAACCGGATCGGGCGGCGTCGGCTGCAGGCGATACTGGATCCAGCTCGTCGCCATCATGATCGCCGGCAGCACGAACCAGGGGTCGGGCGTCGCCAGATCGTGAATCCACAGAATCCAGGGCGCGTTGCGCATCTCGACCGAGCCGAGCAGCACCCAGTAGAGCGCGATGAACACCGGAATCTGCACCATGATCGGCAGGCAGCCGCCCAGCGGATTGACCTTTTCCTGCTTGTAAAGCTCCATCATCGCCAGCTGAAGCTTCTGCTTGTCGTCGCCGCACTGCTCCTTGAGCCGCTGCATGCGCGGGGCCAGTTCCTTCATCTTGGCCATCGACTTGTACCCCGCCGCCGACAGGGGGTAGAACGCGAGCTTGATCAGGATGGTGAGCCCAACGATCGCCCAGCCCCAGTTTCCGACCACGCGATGCAGGGCGCTGAGCAGCCAAAACAGCGGCTTGGCGATCGGATCGAGCCATCCGTAATCCTCCACCCGCTCCAGGCCCGGCGCCAGCGCCGCGAGTTCGCGGTGATCCTGCGGGCCGACATAGAGAATGGCGTCGCGCGTCACGCTCGCTCCCGGAGCGATCGTGCCCAGGGGAAGGATGGTGCCCACCGAAAAGAGCCGGTCGCTCAGCGCGCGGACATAGAACTCCCGCCGCGTGCTTCCCTGCGGAATCCATGCCGTCAGGAAGTAGTGCTGCACCATCGCCACCCAGCCATCCTTCGCCGCCGGCGGCAAGGTCACGTCGTTCTCGGCGATCTTCTTGAACGGGATCTTGCGATAGTGGTCTTCGTCGGTATAGGTCGCCGGACCGGTATAGGTCTTGTAGAACGACCCCTCCTCGCCGGTGGTGCCGTTATCCCGCACAAGTTGCAGATACAAGGACGGCGTTACCGCCTTATCGCCGACGTTCTTGACCTCTTGCTGTACGTTGACGTCGTAATGTCCCCGTCGGAAGATGAAAGTCTTGCGCAGCATCACTCCGCCGGACTGCCCTTCCAGCACGACCCGCAGCGTGTCCTGGCCGTTTTCCAGCGTCGTCGGCCCGGGAAGAACCGCAAACCGCGTGTTGCGATGGTTCGGAAAGCCGTCGCCGCCGATCAGGCCGGTTTGCCCCTCATACTCCCGATCCGCACTGTGGTCGAACAGCACCTCGTGCGACTTGGGTCCCGGCTTCTGCCCCGAAATGAAGCCCGCCAGGCCCTGCGCCTTCCAGTTCGTCGCCCGATGCTGCTCGCGCAACACCGCCCGGACGATCGTTCCGCCCTGGGGATCGATGTCGATCCGTAGCACGTCGGTCACGATCTCCACCGGCTTGACCGGTGCCGCCCCGGATGCGCCGGCATCAGCACCCGGAACCGTACCCGGCTGGGCGCCCGCCGCCGCTCCGGCAGCCGGCACCGCACCGCCGGCTGCGCCGCCCGCGGCACCCGCGCCCGCAGCCGCCTGGGTCGGAACCGGAAAGAACATCGGCTTATGGCCGTGTGCGACTTCCCAACGATCCCAGAGCAAAACCAGGGAAAAACAGAAAACGACCCACACCAGTATCCGTTGAAAATCCATGATGGTTGCCCTGAAAACCCGATTTATCGATCTGCCGCGCGCAAAAACCGCGGATACGCTATCGCGCAGGCTCGTCTTGCGCCTGCGGTGCTCCCTCTATTACTCGTACGCCGCCGTCCGGCGCCACCTCGACCCGCTCGCAGCGGTTCCGCCGCGATTCCTGAATGAAATTCCCACCCGGCACAGGATCGATCCCGCCGGGATTCCACGGATGGCAGCGCAGAATCCGCCGCACCGCCAACGCCCCGCCGCGCAATGCACCGAAGCGTCCGATCGCCTCGGCCGCGTAATGCGAGCAGGTCGGCGCGAACCGGCACTGGTTGCCGATCCAGGGAGAGAGAAAGAATTGATAGCCGCGGATCGCCCAGAGCAGCAGGGTCTTCATGCCCCACCCCTCGCCGGCTCCGCCGGCCCCGGTTGCCGGGAATCGCGCTCGGGGCCGCGCCCGCCCCGGACCACCCGCTCGAGCCGAGCAAGCAAGCCGTCCGATTCCGCCCGAAGTTCGCGCTTCAGCACCTGCCAGGCGCGATCATCCCCCTTGGCGGGAAACGGCGCCTTCAAACGCATCAATACATGGAGGGGAACGCCGGACGCGGCACGGTCCAGACTCGCGGCCCGCCGCCGCGCCGATTCGCGCAGGACACGGCGGATGGTATTGCGCACCACCGCACGCTGCGCGTGTCGCTTTGCAACCAGGATCCCGAAGCGGGTCCCGGAACGGTCCGGGTGTGCCCCGGTGGAAGCGACCTCGGTTTTCCGTACGGATCCGGCATCGGCCGCACCCGTTTCCGCCCTTTCGGACGCTTCAACCGGGTGAAACCGTGCGCTCATGGCAATCCACGTACCCGACGCCCGCCAGGACCCTTGTGGAGGGAAAAACGCGTCGAACTCGGCGTTCCGGAGCAGGCGTCTACCCTTGCCCCAGGACAACCGGCTTCGCCGCGCAGACTCAGACCGCGAGCCGCTTGCGGCCTTTGGCACGGCGAGCATTGAGGACGGCGCGCCCGTTACGGGTGCTCATCCGTTCCCGAAAACCATGCGTGCGTTTGCGCTTCACGACGGAAGGCTGATAAGTGCGTTTGGTAGCCATGGCGATTCCTCGAACCTGCGCAGGCGCCGCGAATCGATCCAACTCGCCCGGGCGCTGCCGAATGGGTGCTTCGCACGTCGAGAGACTGCGAAACGAAAAGCCCTCTATTAGAAGCGAATCGCATGATTTCGTCAAATGCCGATTCGCCGGCCTGTGGATAACTTATCCCTTCCCGGCTACAATCCCGGGTTCATGCCGATCATAAAAACGCTGGCACGCACGCTGGCGTCGCGCGATCCACACCGGAACTCGGAGGGGACGGGGATGGCGCGGTCAATCCAACGGCGAGAAACAACGACCCGATGCGCACATTCTGGCAAACCTGTTCGCGCCAACTGGAAAGCGAACTGAGCCCGCAACAATACTCGGCCTGGATCAAGCCGCTGCGTCCTCTCGAATTCGACGAGGCCACCGGCGACGTCCGTCTCGCCGCGCCGAACCGCCTCAAGCTCGATGCGGTACGCACCCAATTCGCAGAACGCATCCAGTCCGTCGTCGCCGCGATCCTGCAGCGGCCGGTCACGGTCTCGTTCGAGATCGACGCCGCCGTACCCGACACCCCGGCGGAAGAATCCGCCGACTCCCCCTCCCCGGACGGAGACTTCGACGGCATGCCGGCCGAAAACGACGACGACGGCAGTCCGATCGTCGAGCGTGCGGCCCCGGCGATCGTCGTCACCGCCAATCCCGAATCGGTCGAGCGCGCGAAGCTCAACTCCTCCCTCACGTTCGAAACCTTCGTTACAGGAAAGGCGAACCAGCTGGCGCGCGCCGCCGCCCTGCAGGTTTCCGAAAACCCGGGCGGCTCCTACAACCCGCTGTTCCTCTACGGCGGCGTCGGCCTGGGCAAGACACACCTGATCCACGCCGTCGGCAACAGCCTGCTCACCCGCCGCGCCAACGCCAAGGTCCGCTACATCCACGCCGAACAATACGTCACCGACGTCGTCCGCGCGTACCAGCGCAAGGCCTTCGACGAGTTCAAACGTTATTACCACTCGCTCGACCTGCTGCTGATCGACGACATCCAGTTCTTCGCCGGCAAGTCGCGCACCCAGGAAGAATTCTTCTACGCCTTCGAGGCGCTTGTCGCCGGCCGCAAGCAGATCATCATCACCAGTGACACCTATCCCAAGGAGCTCAAGGACGTCGAAGACCGCCTCGTCTCCCGCTTCGCCTCCGGCCTCACGGTGTCGATCGAGCCGCCGGAACTCGAGATGCGCGTCGCCATTCTGCTCAAGAAGGCCGAGGCGGAACGCTCCGAGCTTGCCGAGGACGTCGCGTTCTTCATCGCCAAGAACCTGCGCAGCAACGTCCGCGAGCTCGAAGGCGCCCTGCGCAAGGTGCTGGCGTTCTCCCGCTTCCACGACCGCCCGATCACCGTCGACCTCGCCCGCGAGGCGCTCAAGGACATCCTGACCGCCAGCACCGGCCAGGTCACGGTCGAACTGATCCAGAAGACCGTCGCCGAGTACTACAAGATCAAGGTCTCGGACATGTACAGCAAGCGGCGCCCGAACAACATCGCCATGCCGCGCCAGGTTGCGATGTACCTCGCCAAGGAAATGACGCAGAAAAGCCTGCCCGAGATCGGCGACCTGTTCGGCGGCCGCGACCATACCACCGTGCTGCACGCCGTGCGCAAGATCGGCGATGCCCGATCCAAGGACGCCGTCCTGAACCATGCCCTGCACGTTCTCGAACAAACGCTGAAGGGATGACGCATCGGGACAAGTCTGTGGATAACACACGCATTTCCGGGGATAGACCGGGATAACTTTTGACAAAACCCCAGCGCGCCAAAAGTTTTCCCGGGTTATCCCGCACAATCCAAGGCTGCCGTACACACTTGTCCACGCCGATTCCACATGCATAACGTTTTGATAAATAATCGAATTGTCGGCTTATCCCCAGTCGCGACGCTCCTTTATCCATTACCTGTTACGAAAAGGAAATAAAACATGCAACTAGTCAAAGCGCCACGCGATTCGGTGCTCCGGCCGTTGCAAGTGGTCGGCGGAATCGTCGAGCGGCGACAGACCCTGCCGATTCTCGCCAACGTCCTGCTTCGCCGCGACCCGGCACGACTGACCTTCACGACCACCGACCTGGAGATCCAGATCCAGACCGCCATGGACGTGACCTCTTCGACCGAGTCGGGATCGGCGACGGTTTCCGCACGCAAGCTGATCGACATCCTGCGTGCGCTGCCGGACGTCGAGGTGCAGCTTTCCTACGTCAATCGCAAACTCACGATCCAGGCCGGCCGTAGCAAGTTCTCGCTACAGACGATGTCGGCGGACGAATACCCCACCGTCGCCCAGGCGCCGGTCAACGTCGATTTCACCGTCCCCGCGTCGTCGCTCAAGTACCTGCTGTCGATGGTCCACTACGCCATGGCGACGCAGGACATCCGCTACTACCTCAACGGCATGCTGCTGGTGATCGAGGGACCCAAGGTCCGCGCCGTCGCCACCGATGGCCATCGCCTCGCGATGTGCGAGTTCGAGCGCACTGAGACCAGCGGCGCCATCGACGTCATCGTCCCGCGCAAGACCGTGCAGGAACTCGCGCGCCTGTTGCCCGATGGCGAAGAGCCGGTGCGCATCCAGGTGGCGTCCAACCAGGTGCGCTTCGAGTTCGGCTCGATCGAACTCGTCTCCAAGCTCGTCGAAGGCAAGTTTCCCGACTACGCCAAGGTCATCCCGGCCAACAATCCCAAGAGCTTCCTCATCGGCCGCGAAGAGTTCATGCAGTCGCTGTCGCGCGCCGCGATCCTCACCACCGAGAAGTTCAAGGGGGTGCGTCTGGTGCTGGCGAATGGCTCGCTCAAGGTGAGCGCCAGCAACACCGACCAGGAAGAGGCGCAGGAAGAGATCGAAATCGACTATTCCGGTGAGCCGCTCGACATCGGCTTCAACGTCACTTATCTGCTGGACGTGCTTGGCAATCTCAAGTGCGACCAGATTCGCGTATCGCTCGGTGATTCCCTGGGAAGCGCCCTGATCACGATTCCCGATTCCGACCGCTTCCAGTACGTCGTCATGCCGATGCGGATCTGATCGCAGAACCGATCCGCATTCGACCGAAATTCACGAGGCCCAGCGCACGATGTCCGCAGTTCCCAACGAGCAAGCGCAAGAACCCAACGCCATGCAGGATTCCGCGCCGGCTGTCGAAGCGGGATCCCAATCCGCCCCGACGCCGGACGATTACGGTGCCTCCAGCATCCAGATCCTCGAAGGCCTGGAAGCGGTCCGCAAACGCCCCGGCATGTACATCGGGGACACCCAGGACGGAACCGGCCTGCATCACATGGTGTTCGAAGTCGTCGACAACTCGATCGACGAGGCGCTGGCCGGATTCTGCGACGACATCGTCGTCACCATCCACACCGACAACTCGATCTCCGTCACCGACAACGGCCGCGGCATCCCGACCGGCGTCAAATTCGATGACAAGCACGAGCCCAAACGCTCGGCGGCCGAGATCGCCCTCACCGAACTGCACGCCGGCGGCAAGTTCAATCAGAACAGCTACAAGGTCTCGGGCGGCCTGCACGGGGTCGGCGTTTCGTGCGTGAACGCCCTGTCCAAGTGGCTGCGCCTCACCATCCGCCGCGACGGCAGGATCCATCAAGCGGAATTCCGCACCGGCGTGCTGCAGGACCGGATCATCGAGACCGTCAACGGCGACGCCGTGTCCCCGCTGCGGGTGCTCGGCACCACCGAAGGCCGTGGCACCGAAGTGCACTTCCTGCCCGACGAGGAAATCTTCGGTCACGTCGAATTCCACTACGAGATCCTCAGCAAGCGCCTGCGCGAACTTTCGTTCCTCAACAACGGCGTTCGCATCCGCCTGGTCGACCAGCGCACCGGCAAGGAAGAGGACTTCGCCTTTTCCGGCGGCGTACGCGGCTTCGTCGAGTACATCAACAAGACCAAGACCGTCCTGCACGGCAACATCTTCTATGCCCAGGGCGATTCCACCCCCAACGGCGCGGGCATGCAGGTCGGCGTCGAAGTGGCGATGCAGTGGAATGACGGCTACAACGAAACGCTGCTCGCCTACACCAACAACATTCCGCAGCGCGACGGCGGCACCCATATCACCGGCCTGCGTGCCGCGATGACGCGCGTCATCAACAAGTACATCGAAGAACACGAGTTCGCCAGGAAGGCCAAGGTCGAAACCACCGGCGACGACATGCGCGAAGGCCTCACCTGCGTGCTGAGCGTCAAGGTGCCCGAGCCCAAGTTCTCGTCGCAGACCAAGGACAAGCTCGTCTCCTCCGAAGTGCGCCCCGCGGTCGAGGAAGTGGTGGCCAAGGCGCTCGAGACCTTCCTGCTCGAACGCCCTGCCGACGCCAAGATCATCTGCGGCAAGATCGTCGAAGCCGCGCGCGCCCGCGAAGCCGCCCGCAAGGCCCGCGAGATGACCCGCCGCAAAGGCGTGCTCGACGGCGCCGGCCTGCCCGGCAAGCTCGCCGACTGCCAGGAGCGCGACCCTGCCAAGTGCGAGCTCTACATCGTGGAGGGCGACTCGGCCGGCGGCTCGGCCAAGCAGGGCCGCGACCGCAAGTTCCAGGCCATCCTGCCGCTGCGCGGCAAGGTGCTCAACGTCGAACGCGCGCGCTTCGACAAGCTGATCTCCTCCGAACAGATCGTCACGCTCATCACCGCGCTCGGCAGCGGCATCGGCCCCGACTTCAATGCCGACAAGCTGCGCTACCACCGCATCATCATCATGACCGACGCGGACGTCGACGGCGCCCACATCCGCACGCTGCTGCTGACGCTGTTCTATCGCCAGATGCCCCAGCTCGTCGAGCGCGGCCACATCTACATCGCCCAGCCGCCGCTCTACAAGGTCAAGCACAACAAGGCCGAGCGCTACCTCAAGGACGATACCGAGATGACGCAGTACATGCTCAAGATCGCCCTCGACGGTGCCCGCCTCTATCCCGACGCCGAAGCGCACGCCGACAACCGACCGATCACCGGCGACGCGCTCGATGAACTCGCGCGGCAATATCTCACCGCCGCCGCCGTCGCCGACCGCCTCGCCCGCGTCATCGACCGCGGCGCGCTCGACGCGATTCTCAACGGCGTCGAGATCGACCTGCGCGAGCAGACCGCCGCGGAAGCGTCCGCCGAAGCGCTGCGGCGCGCCCTCCTCCAGGCGGACGCCATCACCGACAGCGCGGCCATCGCCGTGCGCGTCGAATGGGATGCCCGCACGGAAAAGCCCCGCCTGCGCATCGAGCGGCGCCAGCACGGCAACTGGAAGGCCAGCACGATCGACGCCGACTTCGTCGCCGGATCCGACTACGCCACCCTGAACACCGCCGCCAACGTCTTCCGCGGCCTGCTGCGCGACGGCGCCCGGATCGCGCGCGGCGAGGGCGAGCGCACCAAGGAATCGACCGTGGTCGACTTCCGCGGCGCCATGCAATGGCTGCTCGACCAGGCCGAAAACGGCGTCAGCAAGCAGCGCTACAAAGGTCTGGGCGAAATGAACCCCGAGCAGCTCTGGGAAACCACCATGGATCCCACCGTGCGGCGCCTGCTCAAGGTGCAGATCGAAGACGCTATCGGCGCCGACGCGATCTTCTCCACGCTGATGGGCGACGAGGTGGAACCGCGCCGCGTGTTCATCGAGGCCAATGCACTGGCGGCGGGGAATATCGATATTTGATCGTTGGTGGTCGGTGCCCTGATGCGTGAGCACCGCGATGGGTGGTCGCTGAATCGCCGCTCGCGGGTGCGGTGGAATCCCGCGCCCGGCTTTTTCACTGTGGCGCGCTGCGGTCAAAGCCTCATGATGATGTCCGTGGGCTCCATCCGCGCGGTGTAATCCGCGTCGATGTGGGCATATCGGATCGATCCATCGCGTTCCAGGATATAGGTGGCGGGTACCGGCAACCGGAAACTGGCATCCCCGTTGAAAGCGGGAATGTCGATGCCGAACTGCTGGTAGATCGGGCGAAGCACTTCCGGGAGCTCGAAAACGAGTCCGAGGCGTTCGGAAACCGCATTGCCAGCATCGTAAAGAATGTCGATGTCGATTCCGTTGTTGCTCGCGGTCAGTTCGGCTTTCGACGGCAATTCGGGAGACATCCCGATCAGCTGCGCGCCCTTGGCCTTGATCATCGGGAGCGCGTCGCGCAAGGCCTTCATTTCGAAATTGCAATAGGGACACCATCCCCCACGGTAGATGTTGAGCACCACCGGGGAAGACTTCAGGTATTGGTAGAGCCGGCGCATCGTTCCATGCTGGTTCGGAAGTTCGAAGTCGGGCATTTTGTCGCCGGCCTTGAGGGCCCGGCTTTCGATGCCCGAGGATTTCAGGTCTTGCGTGCATCGGAGCATGACTTCCCGGACTTCTGCGGGCGCTTTTGATACGACTTCCGACTTGAAGCTGTCGATGGTTTTCTTGAGGGATTCCATGGGCATCTCCCAGGTTTTTGATTGAACGATCAAGAATCCTAGACATTATTGATCGATCGGTCAATAATGATCTTGTTTATTACGTTGTTCCGGCGCGAACGATGGCCAGACCCAAGGAATACGATCCCGAGACGGTTCTTACGGAGGCGATGCACGTCTTCTGGAGTACGGGCTATTTCGGTACGAGCATGTCGCAGCTGACCGAGGCGACCCATCTCAAGCCGGGAAGCCTCTACGGTGCATTCCAGTCGAAGGAGGCGCTTTTTCTCGCGGCGTTGGATCACTACGGACAGACGAGCGTAGAGACCGTGAGACAGCTGCTCGAAGGCTCCGACTCGCCGGCGGCGGGGATCCGGGCGTGGGTCGACCGCGTCGCGTCGGAGGTGTCGCGCAACGAAGCCCACGGCTGTCTGCTCGTCAATACGACGCTCGAGTTGGCCGGCAGGAACGCCGCGATCCGCGAAAAGGTCAATCTCTATCTCGATCAGATCCGGGATCTGCTGGCTTGTCGCCTGGCGCAGGCGAAGGAGGTCGGCGAAATTGCCGGCAGCATGGATTCCGAGGCGTTGGCGGCGTTCATGCTCTGCACGATCTGGGGACTCCGGGTGTTGGGCGTGACAGGTCCTTCGAAGCGCAAGGTCGATGCCGTTCGCAACCAGCTGCTCGCCCTCCTGCACCCATGAGCGGCGACGATCCGGACCAACCGCGCGGTGAACCGGAACCAATGGAATCGACGCCCCCGCCCGCCGAACGTGCCGGCTCCCCCGTTGACTCGATGGCGCTCGAAGCGGGGTGAAGAGCCTATCCGTTGCCCGCGAGCAGCAGCGGCGGCAATTCGGCGAGGGTACGGATCACGTGGTCGGGCTCCCCCGGCAACCATTCCGCGCGCTGGTTATACCGGTTGCACCACACCACGCGCATGCCGAAAGCCGATGCGGCATAGGCGTCCCAGCCGTTGGATGACTGGAACGACACCTGCTCCGCCTTCAGGCCCAGTTGTCGCAGTCCGTACTCATACACCCGCGGGTCGGTCTTGAATACCTGCACCGCATCCGCGGAAAGCACGGCGTCGAACAAGCCCTGCAGCCCGGACGCACGCACCGCCGCATCGAGCATCGAGGGCGTGCCATTGGACAGGATGGCGGTCACGAACCCGGCGCTGCGCAACTGCCGCAAGGTGTCGGGTACCTCCGGGAACGCCTGCAAGGTCTCGTAGAGATCCATGAGTCGCCCGCGCAAGCCGAGGTTCGCGATGTCGAGGCTGTTCAGCGCAAAGTTCAGCGCATCCTCCGTCACCTGCCGGAAATCCGCGTAACGCCCTTGCAGCGAGCGCAGCCAGCTGTATTGCAACTGCTTGTCACGCCACACCGCGATCAGTGCCGCGCGTTTGTCATCCGGAATCTCCGCGCAACGCGCGACCGCGGATGCGAAGTCGAAGAGGGTTCCATAGGCGTCGAAAACACACGCGCGAATTCCATCGGGCGATTTCATGGATGGGTTCCCCGAATCGGATCCTGGTGTTGACGGGAATGGATCGGCAAGGCGTCGCGGATTCTTCCAGGGCGATCATCCCATGTTCCAGCGGGCGGTTGCGGTCGTGCCCTGGTGCCGATCGAACCTCGGCAAAATGCCGGCTACGGTTGCGCCGCGGACCGAGGCGGAGCAGAATAACGGAACGCACGATACAAAACAACCGATCGGCCTTGCGATCCGGCCGCATCGAGGAGAGCGCCGGTGCAAGGCCCCCATCTTGTCTATTTCGCAGATCCGATGTGCTCCTGGTGCTGGGGGTTTTCCCCGGTGCTGCGGGCCGTCGCCGACCGGTTTGGCGACGACTTGCCCATCCACTTGATCCCGGGAGGGCTACGCCCGGGGACCCGGGAGCCGATGGATGCTCGCGACCGCGCGGACGTCCGCGATCATTGGAAACACGTCCAGGAGGCTTCCGGACAGCCATTCGACTTCGCGTTCTTCGAACGCGACCGCTTCGTGTACGACACGGAACCACCCAGCCGCGCCATCGTGATCCTGCGTCGCCGGGGGATGCAGACCGCGCTGGTGGCGTTGCAGCGCATCCAGCATGCCTTCTACGCCCGCAACCAGGACGTCACGGATCCGGAAATCCTCGCCGGCATCGCCGGAGAGTTGGGGGTGGACGCACAGACTTTCCGCGACGAGTTCGCAAGCGATGCGGCCCGCAACGAAACGCGCGCCGACTTCCTGCTCGCCCAGTCCGCCGGCGTCCGGGGATTCCCGACCCTGATCGCCGGCCCCGGCGCGGCCAATCCCTACGCGCTCATCACGCACGGATACCAGCCTGCCGAACGAGTCATACCCTTCATCGAAAGATGGGTCGACTCGCTTGGGGATGTCTCGTCGGAGGACGGAGGCTAGTCCGGCTCCTGGCCACCGCTCCTGGCGACAATGAATTGCCAACTTCCGGACCGAATCCTATAGTGGCATCGCAAGCACCCCTTTCGATCCCTGGATTGCGCCTGCTCAGGAGCTTCAACCATGCCTGACCCGGTCGTTTCCCCTGCGGTTCCGTATGCCGCCCGTCCCTTGGGGCAACTGGCATGCACGATTCCTGGCGCCATCGCGGTATTCCGCCGCCATCATCTCGACTTCGGTTGCGGCGGCGATTGCACCCTGGAAGCGGCCGCGGAAGCGCGGCAACTCGACGTCGCGGCCATCGAGCGGGAGCTGGCGGATCTGGATCGCGATACGAAGGTGCCCGACGACATCCCTCGCGAACCCGATGCCTTGATGGACCTCATCGTCCGGCGCTTTCATGATGGACACCGGCGGGCGCTGCCCGAACTGATCGCCCTGGCGACGAAGGTCGAGCGCACGCATGCGAGTCACGCCGACGTGCCGGCGGGCCTTGCAGCCCTGCTCCGCACCATGCTCGACGAGCTGACGATGCACATGCACAAGGAGGAGCAGATTCTGTTCCCGATGATGCGCGCCAATCCAGGGCGCGTCCTGGCTCCGCCGATCGCACGCATGCGCGAGGAACATCGCGACCATGGCCGCATGCTCCAACGTATCGAGGATTGCACCCACGAACAGCGCCTCCCTCGCGAGGCGTGCGACTCGTGGCGCGCGCTCTATGCCGGCCTGGACCAATTCACCGCGGATTTCCTCCAGCACGTGCATGTCGAGAACGACATTCTGTTCCCGCAGTTCGAAGGCCGCCCATAACCGCCACGAAGCACGACTGATCACGATTCGGTGCGAGCCGGCGCGGCAATCGCGCCGTTGGCGCCGATCGACGCCTCGGATCCGCAGCCGCGGGTCCGCCCATAGGGATCTCCCTCCGATGGCGGCCGCCATCGGCAAATCCCCTGCGCCGCAAGTCCCTCCTCGCGCGGCCGGCCGTCGCGCCGCCGGCTTCCGCCCCGCCTAAGTCAAACAACGCATTTCCGTCGACGGGCCAAAAAAATATTCTGTCCCTGTTCGCGTTTGGTGCAGCACAGGCCGCAACGGTTTGGACCAACAGCAACCCTCTCTATCCAGGAGCATTTGTCATGTACAAGGCACAGGTGCCGAAAGGCACTCCCGATTCCGGCACGCGAAACGAGCGCGTGCAGAAAATCTCGAAGCGCCGGGGACTTGCGCGGATCGCGGCAACCCTGCCGATTCTCCTTGCCAGCGGCTTTGCGCTCGCGCAGACGCCGCCGACCGCCACGGTCGACACTACCGGTCTGGCCGTGTCCGACTCCGATGTGACGGTGGGCATCCTTCACTCGCTGACCGGCACGATGGCGATTTCGGAAACCGGCGCGCAGGAAGCCGAAAAGCTTGCCATCAGTCAGATCAACGCCATGGGCGGCGTGCTCGGCCGGAAGATCAAGGTCGTCCAGGAGGACGGTGCGTCGGATTGGCCCACCTTCGCCGAAAAGGCCAAGAAGCTGCTGGAATCCGATCACGTCGCAGCCATCTTCGGCTGCTGGACGTCGGCCTCGCGCAAGGCGGTGCTGCCGGTGCTGGAGCGCGACAACGGGCTGCTGTACTACCCGACGTTCTATGAGGGACTCGAGCAGTCGAAGAACGTGGTCTATACCGGCCAGGAAGCGACCCAGCAGGTGTTTGCCGGCCTGAAATGGGTGGCCGACACGAAGCACGCGAAGACGTTCTACCTCATCGGGTCCGACTATATCTGGCCGCGCACGGTGATGAAACTTGCGCGCAAGTACATCACCAACGTGCTTCATGGCCGGGTGGTGGGCGAGGAGTACGCCGCACTCGGCAGCACCGATTTCGGCTCGACCATCAACAAGATCCGGCTCAAGCGGCCCGACGTGATCTACGCCGCGGTCGTCGGCGGCTCCAACGTCTCGTGGTTCAAGCAGTTGAAGGCCGCCGGCATCAACGGTCATAACCATACGCTGCTCACCGTGTCGGTGACCGAAGACGAGGCCAAAGGAATCGGTGGCGAGAATCTGGTCGGCTTCTATTCGGCAATGAAGTACTTCGAATCGCTCGATACGCCGCGCAACCAGGAGTTCGTCAAGCAGTTCCACGCCATGTGGGGCGCGACGGCACCAATCGGCGACGTCACCCAGGCGGCGTACGAAGGTCCGTGGCTGTGGAAGGCCGCGGTCGAGAAGGCCGGCAGCTTCGACACCGACAAGGTCGTCAAGGCCGAGGAAAGCGGGACGATCCAGTTCGATGCGCCCGAAGGCATGGTCTATCTCGAGCCCAACCACCACCTGAAGACCCGGTTGCGGATCGGCGAGTGGCGGAGCGATGGGCAGGCCGACATCGTCTACACGTCCGATTACATCATGCCCAATCCGTTCCCCAAGGGGTATTGAGTGATGAACCCCCCGCGGTGTTGTTGCGATCCCCCCTCCTTCGCAGCAACACCGCACCCGGGGGCCGGTTCCGTCGTCGATCTTGCGCTGGAGACTATTCATGGGCGGCTATTCCCTCTCTGATCTGTGGTCGATTTTCGTAATGCAGGGGTTTTCCGGCCTGAGCCTGTTCAGCGTGCTTCTCCTGATGGCCTTGGGTCTGGCGATCATCTTCGGGCAGATGGGCGTCATCAACATGGCGCACGGCGAGTTCATGACGATCGGCGCCTACACGATCTACCTGGTATCGAAAGTCGCCACCAAATACTTCCCGGCCTTTGTTCCGTACTACTTCATCGTCGCCGTCGCGGTCGCATTCGTGGTGGCATTCGCGGTCGGATACCTGGTCGAGTTCCTGCTCATACGCCACCTGTACAAGCGCCCGCTCGATACGCTGCTCGCGACATGGGGCTTGAGCCTGATCATGCAGCAGTTCTTTCGCTCCGCATTCGGCGCCCGCGAGGTGAGCGCAACGCTCCCGGACTGGCTGATGGGTGCGTGGCACGCAACGCCGACGATCGACATTCCGCGAAACGGCCTCTTCGTGCTGCTGATTTCCCTGCTGGTTACCGGCGCGGTGATCCTGCTGCTGTTCCGCTCGAGCTGGGGGCTACACGTCCGCGCCACGGTGCAGAACCGGATGATGGCGGGCGCCGTCGGAATCAACACCAAAAAGGTCGACCGGCTGACATTTGCGATGGGATGCGGCATCGCCGGAATCGCGGGCGCGGCATTCACCACCATCGCATCCACCGGGCCGACTTCGGGGTCCCTGTACATCGTGGATACCTTCCTGGTGGTGGTGTTCGGCGGTGCGGCGAGTCTTCTCGGCACCGTGGCTTCAGCGTTCTCGATCGCCCAGGCCCAGTCCATTCTGACGTTCTTCATGACCAACGCGATGGGCAAGGTAACGACCTTGGTGGTGGTCATCGCCATCCTGATGCTTCGTCCCGAAGGGCTGTTCGCGGCGAAGGTTCGGAAGTAAACCGGAGGGCAATGCCATGCAAGCGTTCTACAAGAAATTCGTGGGCGGCAGGAGCGGCGCCATCGAGCTCGCAATCCTGTCGGCGGTGATCTTCGTGCTCCTTCCTGCGACGCTGGACATATTCCGCCTGAATCTCGTCGGCAAATACCTCACCTACGCATTTGCCGCCGTCAGCCTGGTGATGGTCTGGGGATATGGCGGGGTTCTGAGTCTCGGACAGGGCGTGTTCTTCGGTCTGGGCGGGTATTGCATGGCGATGTTCCTCAAGCTGGAGGCGTCGGATCCCATCAGCACCATGCACCAGACCACCCCGGGGATCCCGGACTTCATGGACTGGAACCAGATCACGAAGCTCCCCGCGTTCTGGGTGCCGTTCCACAGCCTGACCTTCTCCCTGATCGCGGTACTCGTCGTGCCGGCGGTGTTTGCCTACGTCATCGGCGCGACGATGTTCAAGCGCCGCGTCAGCGGGGTGTATTTCTCGATCATCACCCAGGCCGTTGCGGCGATTCTGACCATTCTCGTGGTTGGCCAGCAAGGATGGACGGGCGGCATCAACGGCATCACCGACCTCAAGACCATGCACGGCTGGGACATCAATACCAACAGCGCGAAGTACATCCTGTACTACGTCAACGGGTTTCTGCTGCTCGGCGTGATCATGGTGTGCCGCTATGTCCTGTCGTCGAAGCTCGGGCGCCTGCTTCTCGCGATGCGCGACCGCGAGGACCGCGTGCGCTTTTCCGGGTACGACGTGGCGAACTTCAAGATCTTCGTGTTCTGCCTGGGCGCGGCCATATCCGCGATCGGCGGCGCCATGTTCACGCTGCAGGTGGGGTTCATGTCGCCCAGCTTCATCGGCATCGTGCCGTCGATCGAAATGGTGATCTTCGCCGCGATCGGGGGGCGGATGTCGCTGGTCGGCGCGGTCTACGGCACGCTCCTCGTCAACTACGGCAAATCCACGTTTTCGGAGAGCTTCCCCTCGCTATGGCTGCTGCTGATGGGCGGGATGTTCATCGGCGTGGTCCTGCTGTTCCCCAACGGCCTGGCAGGTCTTTACACCACCCTCTTGAAGGGGCGGGTCGAAAGGCTCCGCGTCCGCTTCGCCCGCAAGCCGGCCGGGCAGCACGCCTGATCGTTCATCGACAGAGGATTCCGGGACATGAAACATCGCAACGAAATCGTCCTCGCCATCGAGGACCTCACCGTGTCCTTCGACGGCTTCAAGGCGGTCGACGGACTGAACCTGTATGTGGAGAAGGACGAGCTTCGAGCGGTCATCGGTCCCAACGGCGCCGGGAAGACGACCGTACTGGACCTGATCTGCGGCAAGACCAAGGCGACGGCCGGCAGCATCCAGTTCAAGGGGATCGAACTCACCGCGATGCCGGAACACCGGATCGTGCAGGCCGGCGTCGGCCGGAAATTCCAGAATCCATCGATTTACGAAAACCTCACGGTGTTCGAGAACCTCGAGATCTCCTATCCCCGTGGTCGCGGGGTGATCGGATCCCTGATGTTCGAGCGGACCCGCGACGTGACCGATCGCATCCACGAAGTCCTGGAGGAAATCTTCCTCGTCGACCACCCGAACACCCAGGCCGGCCTGCTCAGCCATGGCCAGAAGCAGTGGCTGGAGATCGGGATGCTGATCATCCAGAACCCCGAACTTCTGTTGCTCGACGAACCGGTGGCGGGGATGAGCGTCTCGGAGCGCGAAAAGACGGCGGAACTCCTCAACCGGATCTCGAAGGGACGTTCCGTGATCGTGATCGAGCACGACATGGAATTCGTCAAGCGCATTGCCGACAACGTCACCGTGTTGCATCAGGGAAAACTTCTGGCGGAGGGGAGCATGGAGTCCGTACAGGGAAATCCCAAGGTGATCGAGGTCTATTTGGGACATTGAGGAGGCCAGCGATGACCGGTTCGACATTCCGCATCAAGAATCTTTCCTCCGGATATGGGCAGAGCGAGGTCATCCACGACCTCAGCCTCGATATCGAGGGCAGCGAAATCGTTGCGATCATGGGGCGCAACGGAATGGGGAAATCCACCCTTTTCCGCACGCTCATGGGCGTCCTGCCGGCGTTTCGGGGCGACGTGGTGCTGGACGAGCAGTCGCTCGACCGCATGGAGCCGCACCAGCGCGTCGCGCGTGGAATCGCCTATGTGCCGCAGGGTCGGATGATCTTTTCCCACATGACGGTCGAAGAAAACATTCGAACGGGGCTGCCGCCCGGCGCCCAGGGAAAGGTGCCCGAGGAACTGTACGCCCTGTTCCCGGTGCTCTTCGACATGCGCGGACGAAAGGGCGGGAACCTGTCCGGTGGCCAGCAGCAGCAGCTCGCCATCGCGCGCGCGCTGGCGACCAATCCCAAGGTGCTGTTGCTCGATGAGCCGACCGAAGGAATCCAGCCGTCGATCATCAAGGACATCGCCAAGAGCCTGCGGGAGATTCGCAAGCTGCGCAATCTCGCGATCGTGGTTTCGGAGCAGGTCCTGAGCTTCACATTGGAGATCGCGGATCGCTTCTTTGTGATCGAGAAGGGACGTTTCGTCCATGAGGATGCGCGACAAAACGTCAACGCGGAAACCATCAGCCGCTACTTGTCCATTTGATCCATCCCGCTGCCGCGCGTCCACCGGCGGACGTTGCGCTGCGCACATCGCCATTCAACCGGGAGAGTCAGCCATGACGAATACGCTAATCAAAGTCGATCTTGCACAGTCGCCGTATGAGAACGAATCGGTCCACAACCGGTGGCATCCGGACATCCCGATGGCTGCCTGGGTGAATCCGGGCGACGATTTCATTCTTGAAACCTACGACTGGACCGGCGGCTACATCCAGAACAACGACAGTGCGGACGACGTCCGCGATATCGACCTGAGCACGGTTCACTTCCTGAGCGGGCCGATCGGGGTGAAAGGGGCCGAGCCCGGCGACCTGCTGGTCGTCGACCTGCTCGACATCGGCGCCAAGCCCGACAGTCTGTGGGGATTCAACGGCGTCTTCAGCAGGAAGAACGGCGGCGGATTCCTCACCGAGCACTTTCCCAAGGCGCAAAAGTCGATCTGGGATTTCCACGGCATGTTTACCAGTTCACGGCACGTCCCCGGCGTCCGATTCGCCGGGCTGATTCATCCGGGGTTGATCGGCTGCCTGCCGGATCGGCCGATGCTCGAGATGTGGAATACGCGCGAACAGGACTTCATCGCGACCGACCCGGGTCGCGTGCCGCCGCTTGCCAATCCGCCGTCTGCGAAGACGGCGCACATGGGGAAACTCCAGGGCGCGGCGCGGGACCAGGCCGCCGCGGAAGGCGCGCGCACGGTGCCGCCGCGCGAGCACGGCGGCAACTGCGACATCAAGGATCTGTCGCGCGGCTCGAAAGTCTTTTTCCCGGTGTACGTCGACGGCGCCGGATTGTCGGTGGGCGATCTGCACTTCAGTCAGGGCGACGGCGAGATCACCTTCTGCGGCGCAATCGAAATGGCCGGATGGGTGCACATGCGGGTGAACCTCATCAAGGGTGGAATGGCCAAGTACGGCATCAAGAACCCCATCTTCAAGCCGAGCCCGGTCACGCCGACCTATCGCGACTACGTGATCTTCGAAGGCATCTCGGTCGACGAGAAGGGAAAGCAACACTACCTCGACGTGCATGTGGCATACCGGCAGGCCTGCCTCAACGCCATCGAATACCTGAAGAAGTTCGGCTACTCGGGGGCCCAGGCGTATTCGATCCTGGGCACGGCGCCGGTGCAGGGACACATCAGCGGCGTCGTCGACATCCCGAACGCCTGCGCGACGCTCTGGTTGCCGACGGAGATTTTCGAGTTCGACATCAATCCCACGGCGGCGGGACCGATCCGGCACATCGCCGGCGGCGTCGACCTTCCCCTGTCGGAAGACTGACGGCAACGCGGCGGCTCGCGGGCATGGCGCGGGCCGCACCCACTTTTTCCGGAGGTGCCCGCATGCCGATCTACGACTATCTTTGTGACCGTTGCGGCAGCTTTTCCGTGCTGCGCCCGATCGACCAGCGGGATGCCGGTTGCCGCTGCCCGACGTGCGACGGCGATGCGCGCCGCGCCATCCTGTCGGCGCCGGCGCTTTCGACCATGACGGCGCATGCCAGGGCGGCGCACGCCACCAACGAGCGCGCGGCGCATGCGCCGCGTACGAGTGCGGAATATGCGGCGTCCCGACATCCGCCGGGATGCGGCTGCTGCGGCGCGAAAAGGCCCCACGCCACCGCGCCCAGTGCCGGCGGCACCAAGGGATTTCCGGCCAAGCGCCCGTGGATGATCAGCCACTGACCGCGAAAGAACCGCGCCTCGCCCGCCCCTCGGCGATGCACCGGAAGTGTGCGCGCGCTGCTCGCATTCCGTGCGGGTGGCGCCGCCCCGCTTCCGATTCGTTCCGGCAAGGGCGACGACGCGCTTGCAGCGGGCTGTCTTGTGGGCACCACGCCGTCTTCGTCATGCATCGGCGTTGGTACATTTTTTGCGAACGAATACATCGGGTTTCTTGAACAGGGCATCTCCCCGGCCTCGTACCGGATACGGTGCTTCTCCTATGGGCACTGCGACGCAAAAGATTTCCCCGATCCGGCGCCGATACAACTCCTGGGTTGCCGATCAGACCCTGGAAGACTACGCGTTGCGCTACACGCCGCGTCAGTTTCGCAAGTGGTCGGAACTTCGCGTCGCGAACACGGCATCCGGCGCTGCATCGTTTCTTGCGATGGAAACGATCGGCGGCACCATCGCGATGAAATATGGATTCTCCAATGCGGTGGCGGCGATCCTGCTCGTCGGGGTGGTGATTTTCGTAACCGGACTTCCGATCAGCTACTACGCTGCCCGATATGGTCTGGACATGGATCTGTTGACGCGCGGCGCCGGCTTCGGCTACCTCGGTTCGACGGTCACATCGCTCATCTACGCGAGTTTCACGTTCATATTTTTCGCGCTCGAAGCATCCATCATGGCCATGGCGCTGCAGATGTGGCTGAAGATCGGCATGCTCTGGTGTTATCTCCTGAGTTCCATCGTCATCATTCCGTTGGCCATCCGCGGCATCACCCTGATCTCGCGATTGCAGGCATGGACGCAGCCGGTCTGGCTGCTGCTGCTGGTGCTGCCCTATCTTGCCATCGCGTGGCACAGTCCCGAGGCGTTTCGCGATTTTTCCCGATTTTCCGGGCAGGTATCCCAAACCGCCGGATTCGACCTCGCGATGTTCGGCGCCGCCGCGGTCATCCCCTTCTCGCTGATCGTGCAGATCGGCGAGCAGGTGGATTTTCTGCGGTTTCTTCCGGAACGCACGCCGGAGAACCGTGTCCGCTGGTGGTCCGCCGTCCTGCTCGCCGGTCCCGGATGGATCGGCCCGGGCGTCCTCAAGATGCTCGGCGGCGCGTTCCTCACCTTTCTGGCGATCCGCCACGGCACGGCGCCGGCGCACGCCGTCGAGCCGACCCAGATGTACCTCACCGGGTATGCCGGTGTGTTCCGGTCGCCGACGCTCATTCTGGCGGCGACCGTGCTGTTCGTCATCGTGTCGCAGACCAAGATCAACGTCACGAATGCCTATGCCGGTTCCCTCGCCTGGTCCAACTTCTTCGCCCGCCTGACCCACAACCACCCGGGTCGGGTCGTCTGGCTGATCTTCAATGTGGTGATCGCGCTGGTGCTCATGGCCATGGACGTCTTCCACGCCATCGATCGCGTGCTCGGCTTCTACAGCAACATTGCGATCGCGTGGGTGGGGGCCCTGGTCGGCGATCTGCTGGTCAACAAGCCGCTTGGCCTGAGCCCTGCCGGCATCGAGTTCAAGCGCGGCCACCTGTACGACGTGAACCCCGTCGGCGTCGGCGCGATGGGGCTGGCGGCGGCGGCATCCGTCCTGGCATGGTCGGGCGCATTGGGCGCGCACTGGCGTTACGCCGCCCCCCTGGTCGCGCTGCTCGTCGCGATCGGGATGTCTCCGATCATTGCCTGGGGGACGCGCGGTCGCTACTACGTCGCGCGGCCGCACGATGAGGCGCCCTCTCCCGGCCGGACGGTGCGCTGCAGCGTGTGCGACAACGAATTCGAATCGGAGGACATCCTGCGGTGTCCGGCCTACGATGCGCCGATTTGCTCGCTTTGCTGCACCCTCGAATCGCGCTGCGACGACCGCTGCAAGAAGGATTCCCGCATCGCCGACCAGATGCGGAAGCTGCTCTTCGCGATGTTGCCGCGGAACGTCGCGCAGCGCATCGACGTGCGAACCCTGCAATACCTGGGGGTCTTTCTGGCGCTCGCGTCGCTGATCGCCGCGGTCGTCGCCATCGTCTACGTCCAGGAGTCGCAGACGGCTCCGGCCGGGACGGGGGTTGCGTTTCTGCAGGCGGCGCTGTTCAAGGTGTTCGGCATCCTGACCCTGATCGTCGGCGTTGCAAGCTGGTGGATCGTGCTTGCCGGCCAAAGCCGCCGCGTGGCCCTGGATGAGGCAAATCGCCAGAACCGGCTGCTCACGATGGAAATCGATGCGCACCAGCGCACGGACATGGCCTTGCAGAAGGCGAAGGAATCGGCGGAGGCCGCGAACCAGGCCAAGACCCGCTATGTCGCGGGCATCACCCACGAATTGCGTTCCCCCCTCAACAGCATCCTGGGATATAGCCAGATCCTGCTGAAAAACCGCGCCGCCTCGCAAACCGATCAGGAAGGGATCCAGACGATCCACCGCAGCGCCGAACACATGCTGGCGCTGGTGGACGGCTTGTTGGACCTCGCACGCATCGAGGCCGGCCGCCTCCGGCTCGACGTGGCCCCCTTGTTCCTGGCGGCATTTTTCGACGAACTCGTCGCCATGATCCGGCCGCAAATCGAGAGCAAGGGGCTGCAGTTCATATACTCGCATTCGGGTTCGATGCCGGGCTGGGTTCAGGCAGATGCGAAATATCTGCGCCAGATCCTGCTGAATCTCCTCAGCAATGCCGCCCGGTTCACGGACGCCGGCCGCGTATCGCTGCATGTGAACTGTCTCCAGGAAGTCTTGTGCTTCGACGTCGCTGACACCGGCATCGGCATCGCGCCCCAGGATGTCCAGCGGATTTTTTCCCCCTTCGAGCGTGGCGCAAACGGGAGGCTTCGCAGAAGCGCCGGAACCGGACTGGGCCTGACGATCAGCGCCCTGCTCGCGTCGCTGATGGGCGGCGAACTCGCACTCGTCCGTACCTCGAGCGCCGGCAGCCTGTTCCGGCTTCGTCTGCACCTGCGCGAGGTGAACGATCCCGGCGTGCGAACGCCGGTGCCGCATTGCACCGGCGGCTATCTGGGTCCCCGCAAATCCCTCCTGGTTGTCGATGATCAGCCGGAACAGCGCCAGATGTTGGCTGGAATGCTGGCCCAGATGGGGTTCGAAGTGCGCGAGGCCGCGAGCGGCAACGAATGCATCGACGTTCTTTCCTCGGTTCCGCTGCCCGACGCCGTGCTGCTGGACATCACGATGGACGACATGGACGGATGGGAAACCGCGAAGCGGGTGCGAGGCGCCGGCAACGAAACGCCGATCATCATCGTCTCGGCGAACATTTTCGAGAATCAGCCGCCGCGGCTGCGCGCAGCCGGCTGCCAGGCCTTTGTCGGCAAGCCGGTGATCGAATCGGAATTGATGCAGACGCTGCAGCGCGTTCTGCAACTCGAATTTCTCTCGTCGGCTCCGCCGCGGATCGCCGATCGGGAGGAATTCGTGGCGGCAAGATCGCCGATCCGCCTGCCGGACGGGTTCCATGAGCGCGCGCTGCAGGAGTTGCGCATGGGGCATGTGAGCGGTCTTCTGACGGTCCTCGAGGAGTTGCAGGGCGCGCACCCCGAGTTCGCGGCCGCCTGCGCGGACATGTCCCGACTCTCGAGTCGGCTGGAACTCGAGCAGATCGAGCGAATCCTTGGGGAATGCGGTCATGATTAAAGACATCCTGCGCGCGGGGTCGGCAGCAGAGCAGCCAGTGGTCCTGGTCGTCGACGACGATCTGAACAGTCTTGCCATGCTCTACCGCATGCTGGAGGAGGCCGGCTACGTCGTCCTGGTCGCCGGAGACGGGGAAACGGCCATCAGAAGGCTCAACCACATCGTTCCCGATGCGATCCTGCTCGATGCCATCATGCCGGGCCTTTCCGGGTTCGAGACCTGCGAGCGGATCAAGAGCATCCCGGCCTTGATCGATGTTCCGGTCCTCTTCATGACCGGCCTTTCCGATACCGAATCGGTGGTTCGCGGCTTCGATCGAGGGGGCGTGGATTACGTCGTCAAGCCCGTCCGCGAGCCCGAAATTCTCGCGCGGCTGCAGACGCACATTCGCAACGCAAAGATCACGACCTTCGCCCGCAACGCCGTCGACGTGGCATCGTTGGGGGTCGCGTTGATCGAACCGTCCGGAAGGGTGGCATGGCGATCGTCGAAGGCGACCGCATGGCTTGGAAGACTGTCGCCGGCCGGCGATGTCGATCGGATTCCGCCCCCGTTGATGTCGCTGATCGAGGAATCGAACGCGAGCACGAGGAAGGTGGCGCACGGAAGCGGCGGCGAGTCGTACGTCGTGACCAAACTGGGCACGACCGGGATGGGGGAAACGATGCTGCTCATCGAGCGCCAGGTCGTCAACGCCAACGCCGTCCAGCGCCTGGAAAGCGCCGCACTGACGCAGCGCGAGACCGAAGTGTTGTCGTGGCTTTCCAAGGGAAAGACGAATCGCGACATCGGCGACATCCTGGGGTTGAGTCCGAGGACGGTCAACAAGCATCTGGAGAACATATTCAAGAAGCTCGGTGTGGAAACCAGGACGGCGGCTGCGGCGCTCGGGGTCGCAGGCCTCGACGCCGCCGAGAGCGCGGCCTCGGCGCGACCGGCCCATTCGTCGGGCACCGAATGAAATGGGTGCGCGTCGAGACCCGCGGATTTCCGGCATGACGTGGCAGGCGCGCCCCGCGACGGCGCGACCTGCAACCTTTTTCGAATCGTCGCTGTCCAATCGACCATCGCATTGACACATGGATACCGCGGGGTGCCGCATGTCATCTCAATCGCCCGTGTTGATGGTCGGCATCGACGGCCCGATCGGTTCGGGGAAGACGACGTTGATCGATGCGATTTGCCGGCGACTTCGAAGCCGTTGCGAGATCGCGGTCATCGCCAACGACGCATTCACGGTTGAGGATGCCGCGTTTCTGGTTCGTGGCGAAACCCTGTCCGCGGAGCGGATCCGCGGCGTCCGGACGCGGGGCGCATCCCATGTCGCGATGAATCTGTCGGCGATCGACGACTTGAAACGGACGATACCGGGTCTCGAGGTGATCCTCGTCGAAAGCGACGGCGACAATTTGTCCGCCCGGTTCAGCTCCGCGCTGTTCCACTTGACGATCTACGTCGTTGACGTGGCCGCGGGGGACCGGCTTCCCCGAAAGGGTGGGGCCGGGATCGCACGGTCCGATCTGCTGGTCGTCAACAAGATGGACCTCGCTCCATACGTCGGCGTATCGCTGAGCGTGATGGAGCAGGAAATCCGCAAGGTGCGCGGCCCGCTTCCGTATGCCTTTACGAATCTGAAAACCGGCAACGGCATCGAGCGCGTCGTCGAAACCATCCAGGCACGCAAGAGCGCGTGATCTGACGGCCAGTCGGCCGGTTCTTCGGAACTACGTCCATTTACGTATGGGCGTACGTCATCCGCCTTCTGTTCCTACGTGAACCCCGTCGGTAGTGTCTGAAACGAAGCCGCCCGCAGGAAATGGTGTCGCAGCAGGGGTTTGTGCCTCGCCATGGACTTCCCGAAGTCTTCTGCTTCGCGAGCGGTTGTGGGTTTCATCCGGCAAATATCGAAAGAGGAACAGAGGAAATGAAATACCGTTCACGGAACCGAAGATCTGTGGAAAAGCTCGCTTTGGCGGTGATGATGTCGAGCGCGCTATTCGAAGCCCGGGCGGGAGATGTGGCGCTCCCCCCCATTTCAATCGGCGCCGGGGTTCAGGCCGACTTTCAGAATCAGAATGCGCAGGCGGCCGGCACCACCGCCAGCGTCAATCGGTTCAACCTCGACAGCATGCGGCTGTACATGAACGGCAACGTGACGAACACGGCACAGATGACGTTCAACACCGAGTACACGACGAGCAATTCGGTGCAGGTGCTCGATGCGATCGCACGCTTCGAATATTCCGACCATCTCCATATCTGGGCCGGCCGCTTCCTGCCGCCGAGCGATCGTGCGAATCTCTACGGACCGTACTATGCGAACGACTGGTTTCCCTACAGCGACGGTGTGGCGGATCCGTACCCGTCGGTCTATGACGGGCGCGACAACGGCGTCGCCTATTGGGGCCAGTTCGGGAGGGTGAAGGTGTCGGCCGGTCTGTTTGACGGTGCGACGGCGACGCCGCAGACCGCCACGTTTGCCGGAAACAAGAAACTCCTGAGCGCGTTTCGCGTGATGGTCGACTTATGGGATCCGGAGCCCGGCTACTACCTCAACGGCACCTACTACGGCAAGAAGAATATCCTTGCCTTGGGACTTGCCGGCCAGCACCAGACCAGCGGGGCGGCCTTGGGAGGGACGACCGGCGGAACCATCTATAGCCTCGACGGTTTGCTGGATCGGAAGATCGGGAATCTGGGCGTCGTGACCCTCGAGTCCGAGTACGAGCGCGACACCGGGATCCTGAATCACAGCCACGGCTGGTATGCGTTGGCCGCCTACCTCTTCCCCAAGCGGATCGGCATCGGTCGAATCCAGGCGCTCGCCAAGATCAGCGACAAGAACGTCTCTTCCGGTGCGGTGGTGCCAACGGCTCCGGCGCGATCCAAGGAACTCGACCTGAATTACGTGATCGACGACTTCAACGAGCGGGTCGGCTTCTACTATCTTGACCAGACGTTGATGGCCACTTCGCTGCCGTCGGCGAAGATATACGGCATCAAGGTGCAGTATCAGATGTTCTGACGAGATCGCTGGAAGACGGATTCCCGCGTCGCGACAGGCCGGAGACGGCGCACGCGTTGCGGGAATTCGGAAAACGGAATCGGCGAGCGATGGCGGGAGGACGCGACGTCGATGCCGCCGCCGATGTGTGCGACAGAGTCGTTCGGGTTTCGCCGTTCGGGTTCCTCAGCGGGGCGACGTAAGCAACCCTCGGGTTTCGATGAACGTCACCACCGTGTCGAGGCCGGCGAGGGTTTTCAGGTTCGTCAGCGCGTATGGCTTGTCCCGGCGCATCCGCTCGGTGTCGGCGCGCATCACCGCCAGGTCGGCGCCGACATATGGGGCGAGGTCGATCTTGTTGATGACGAACAGGTCGCTTTTGGTGATGCCGGGTCCGCCCTTCCGCGGAATCTTTTCCCCTCCTGCGACGTCGATCACGTAAATCGTCAGGTCCGAGAGTTCCGGGCTGAAGGTGGCCGCGAGGTTGTCCCCGCCCGACTCGATGAAGACGACATCGGCCTCCGGGAACCGGGCCAG